>JBAXQF010000014.1:0-36854 GCA_037131875.1 Verrucomicrobiota bacterium | reverse complement strand
TTACGTCGCGTTTTTGCCATGCCCCATCTCAGCACGATTTGCTTTCGCTGGCGAGAATCCTTTACCTATAATATCGCGTAGATGGTATAAGCTGGAACCCCGTTCACAGGGCGCGACGCTTGTGTGGCGCAACTGGTTTTCAACACCCCTCGCCTCCATCGGTCTCATGATTCTGTAGGCGCGCCTTCCGTAAAGCCCTCAACCAGCGCCGAAACGGCTCCGCTCCCTTCTTCCAGCCTTTTCTTTTCACGCGGAAGGGAAGGTTGTGTTATCATCCCGGCACGCATGAAAAAAACTTTCCCGCTTCACCTTCCCGATCAGACCGATGCGCGGGTGATTGCAGCCATCCAGGTCACTCTCAGCAAGTACGTGAAAAGGGAGCGCAGGAAAGCTTTGCCCCCAGGGGCGGCTGGCTGGAATTTCCAATGCCGGGTGGGGGCGAATGCTGAAACCGCGCGGCTCTGCCAACTGGCGGAGATTGCCGCAGGCATTGAAGCGGCGGCCGTGGCGGAGCATCCCGGGGTCTATGTGGAAATCCTGGCGGAACCGAGACCGAAAACAGCCGTTCCAGAGGGAGCGGAGCAGGGGCGGGTATGATGATCATTCACAGTGCCGCCCTGCTGGGCAGCGCGCCGGATCTGGCGTCCTGTCCGCCTACGGATCTCCCTGAATTTGCCTTCATCGGGCGCTCAAACGTCGGAAAATCCTCCCTCGTCAACATGCTCACGCGGGTGGAGGGCCTGGCCAGGGTATCCGATACGCCGGGGAAAACGCGGCTGATCAATTTTTTCACGGTGAATAAGAGCTGGAACCTGGTGGATCTCCCGGGCTACGGCTACGCGAAGGTCGGCAAGAAGGATCGCGCCAATTTCAGCGCGTTCGTGGCCGATTACCTGCAAAATCGGCCCAACCTGCGGGGGACTTTCGTTCTGATTGATTCCCGCCTGAGCCCGCAGAAGATCGATCTCGAATTTCTCCATTGGATGGTGGGTTGCGGGCTGCCCTTTGTCCTCCTTTTCACCAAGACGGACAAGCTTTCCCGCGCGGCGGCACAGGCCCATATCGACGCTTTTTTAACCCGGCTTCAGGAGATCAGCGAGGATGCGCCCCCCGTCCTGACGAGTTCGTCCAAGCTCCGTCACGGACGCTCGGAGATCCTGGAGTTGATCGAGTCCACCCTGGCGGAGGAGATCACCGCATGACGCTGGAGGATCTGGGTTGGAATGCTGCCTTTGCAAAGCAATGGGAGGCATGCGGGGGCACGGCCAAGGGCTGGGTGCCAGCGCGGCTGATTCGCGATAACAAAATCACCTACGGAGCCCTGACTGGAGAGGGCGAGGAACTGGAGGTGGTGATGAGCGGCAAGGTCTATCACGAGGCGCAAACGGATGCGGAATTGCCCGCCGTGGGGGATTGGGTCGCGCTGGAGGTCGGCGATGACGACCATGAACACGTGATCCGCGCCCGGTTGGACAGGCAGAACTCGCTCTCCCGCAAAATGTCGGGCCGCAGCACGGAGGAACAGGTGATCGCCGCGAATATCGATGTCGCGGTGGTCGTCACCGATGCGGGCTCGGACTTCAATCTCCGGCGCATGGAGCGTTATTTCGCCATCATTGGCCGCAGCCGGGCCAAGGCGGTCGTCCTGGTCAACAAGGCGGATCTTTATTCCGCCGCGCAGAACCAGGCGGCGGTGGAAGCCATTGCGGCGCTCAACCCAGAGGCAGACGTCCATCTCACCAGTGTGGTCAAAAAAACCACCTTGAAGGGGCTCAAAAGTTACCTCCAACGCGGCGTTTCCGTCACATTTGCGGGCTCCAGCGGCGTGGGAAAATCCTCGGTGATCAATTATCTGCTCGGCGACGAATATCAATGGACCGACGAGGTGAATGCCGCCACCGGAAAGGGACGCCACACCACCACCGCGCGGGAGTTGATGGTGCTCCGCTCGGGCGGGATCATCATTGATAATCCCGGCATCCGGGAAGTGCACATGTGGACCGATGAGGCCACCCTGCGGGAGCGGTTTGCCGATCTGGATGCGTTGGCAAGGCAATGCAAATTCACCGATTGCCGGCACGGCGCGGCGAACGCGGGCTGCGCCATTCAAGCCGCCATCACGGCGGGAAAACTGGATGCCAGGCGCCTTGAGGGGCTCTTGAAGTTGGACGAAGAAATCGCGCTTCTCCAACGCAACCGCCAAAAACGCCAGATGACCGTCGAGCGCCGTACGCGCCGCGAGCACCAAAGCCAGTCCCGCAAATATGCCGAACGGAACGCGGGCCACCGGGAGCACGATTACTGAGCTGCCAACCTTTGTTCACGGAGGGGAGAAAGCGCTTGCCACCGGCGCAGGGGCGCTTACTTTCCTCCCCTCCATTCGAAGCATGCCGCCGGAGCGTTTTTTTTGAGAACCATACTACTTTGAAATATTTTAAAACATTAGGAGTCAGGGAAGATCTGATTCAGGGGCTGGATGAGTTGGGGATCAAAACGCCGACGCCCATTCAGCGGCAGGCGATCCCTTTCCTGCTGGCAAAGGGCGGAGACTTCATCGCACAAGCCCAGACTGGAACGGGGAAAACGGCCGCCTTTGGCATCCCGCTGCTGATGCAGATCGACCCCGAGATCCAGGAAATTCAAGCCGTGGTGGTGGCTCCCACGCGGGAGCTTGCCAAGCAGATCGGCAAACAGCTTTTTCGTTTCACCAAATACTGCGCCCAAAAAATCTTTGTGGAGGTGCTTACCGGCGGGGATAAGCTGGATCGCCAAATCGCCGCACTGCAACGCCCGACCCACGTGGTCGTCGTGACGCCGGGCCGGTTGCTGGATTTGCTGAGTCGGAAGGCTTTGTCTCTCGAGTCTGTAAAACTGCTCATCCTCGATGAAGCCGATGAAATGTTAAACCTCGGTTTCCGCAAGGAGGTTGCGGAGATTTGTGCAAGAACCCAAGGGCGGCGGGCTACCTGGCTTTTTTCCGCCACCATCCCCGCCGGAGTGCAGAAGCTGATCACGGACTACATGTCGCCGAAGTCTCACAGCCTTAAAATCGATCAGCAGCACGTCGTAAACCGGGATATTTCGCACCGCTTCATTGTCTGCCAGATCAGGGAAAAAACGAACCGCATCTCGGCATTTTTGAAAAACCAAGGGGAGGAGCGGGGCGTGATTTTCTGCCGAACCCGAGCGGGAGCGACCAATCTGTTTGAGGAATTGGCTGAGCGCGGCCATCGCCTGGGCGTTTTGCAGGGCGATTTAATGCAAACCGAGCGGGACAAGGTGCTGCGCTCCTTCCGCAAAGGGCGCTTCCAGTTTCTCATCGCGACTGATGTCGCCGCGCGGGGAATCGACGTGGAAGGGCTCGCCTTTGTCCTCCACCATCAACTGCCGGATCAAATCGATTACTACACGCACCGCAGCGGACGGACTGGGCGTGCCGGGCGAAGCGGAGTCTCCATCGCCCTCATTGGCCAGCAGGAAAAGGCGGACATTGCCAAGCTGGGGCAAATATTGGGGTTGGCTTTTGTGGAGATGAAGTAGGGGCTGTTGTGGCCGAGTCAGCGGGAGCCGAACCGTTTGCGCTCCGGGATTCGCTGCCAAAGCGATGGAAAACTAACGCGAAGCTATTTTTGGTGCATATCAGCCGGGAAGCAGTCCAGAGCGCTGTTTTACGGCTGCAAGGCGAAAACGGGAAAATGCTTTGGAACTTTCTCTTGCATATTCTTTCAGCGGCCCCACCTTGAGGGAGTTCGTTTGTTATTGTTTCGTCGCACGGTAAATCGTCAGTTGATATTTCAATGGTGATTTGAAACCCGGTTCTCGGGAACGGCTTTGATAGCTGGCATTCGTTATTTAAATCACTATGAAATTATACGTTGGAAATCTTTCTTTCGACACCACTGAAAACGATCTTCAAGATCAGTTCGCGCAATTCGGCAAAGTTGTTGAAGCCGCTCTTGTTCAGGATCGCGAAACCGGCCGCTCACGCGGGTTCGGGTTTGTGACCATGAGCAGCGCCGCTGAAGGCCAGGCCGCAATCGCAGCTCTTGAGGGCAAAGACTTTCAAGGCCGCAATCTCACCGTCAATGAAGCTCGTCCTCGCGAAGACCGTCCCCAGGGCGGCGGCGGCGGTGGACGCTCGTATGGTGGTGGCGGCGGACGCTCCTCCGGTGGCGGCTCACGCGGCCGGTACTAAGAACTTCTGAATGACAAGCGGGCGGAGCTTCCGATGGAGGCTCCGCCCGTTTTTTTGCGTTTTGCTACGTGCAGTTCATGGAAATGCGGATTGACCGGGGTAGGGTTCGGCCCGAGAGTTAGCTGTTTCGTTCAGGACTTCTTGCCGGTTGTAGGCGAGTCACTGGTCACAGCCATCGTGAGGCGCTCGAAATCACTCGATCTCGACGCATATGGAAAAAACTCTAAATACCAAACACATCGCCTTTCTTGGCGACTATGTGCCCCGGCGGTGCGGCATTGCCACCTTTACGGCGGACATTTGTGAGGCTATCGCTGCGGAGTTTCCGCAGGCTCAATGCATTGTCGGGTCGGTGAATGACCGCCCGGAAGGCTATGATTATCCAGCGCGAGTGCGTTTCGAGATTGCCGAACAGGAACTCGATTCCTACCGGCGCGCGGCGGAATTTCTGAACATCAACAACGTGGAAGTCGTCTCCGTGCAGCATGAGTTTGGCATCTACGGAGGCGCGGCGGGCAGCCATTTGCTGGAATTTCTGCGCGAGGTGCGCATGCCCGTGGTGACGACGTTGCACACGGTGCTGCGCGACCCAAACGACGATCAGCGCGCGGTGATGAAGCAACTCGATGCCCTTTCCCAGCGCTTCATTGTGATGGCGGAACGCGGGCGCGATTTCCTGGAGACGGTGTACGGCATCGCGCCTGAAAAGATAGATCTCATTCCGCACGGGGTCATCGACATGCCTTTTATCGACTCGAATTTTTTCAAGGATCTCTTTCAGGTGGAGGGCAAGACGGTGCTGCTCACCTTTGGCCTGCTCTCGCCGAACAAAGGCATCGAGCACGCGATCCGCGCAATGCCCTTGATTCTCCGGCGGCACCCGGATGTCGTGTACATTGTGCTTGGGGCAACGCACCCGCACCTCATCGCGGCGGAGGGTGAGGCATACCGCGAGAAGTTGCAGCAACTGGCCTGTGACCTCGGAGTGTCCGAGAACGTGATCTTTCACAACCGCTTCGTGACCTTGGAGGAACTCAAGGAATTCATTGGCGCTGCGGACATTTATATCACTCCGTATCTCAACGAAGCGCAGATTACTTCAGGAACGCTGGCCTACACATTCGGGGCGGGCAAGGCGCTTATTTCGACACCGTATTGGCACGCCCAGGAGTTGCTTGCCGAGGAGCGCGGCATTCTGGTGCCTTTCGCTGACTCGGAGGCCGTTGCAAACGGCGTGAACCATTTTCTCTCGAATCCGACTCTGATGACCGCAATGCGCAAGCGTGCGTGGAAGGCTGGGCGGGCAATGATCTGGCCGGTGGTGGCGCGGCGCTACATGGAGAGCTTCGAGCGTGCCCGGGCGAGCCTGAGCGTGCCCTCCGTCGAGATGGCTGCCGCCCGAAAAGTCGAGAATGCGAATTATCCGGTCCCCCCGCTGAAGCTCGATCACCTCTTGAAGATGAGCGATCACACCGGCATTTTTCAGCACGCCATCTACAACGTGCCGAACTACCACGAAGCCTATTGCACAGACGATAACGCCCGTGCATTTATTTTCACGGTGCTGATGCAGGAGTTGAATTTGCCCGAGCCGAAACTGGATCGCTTGGCCAGCAGTTACCTCGCGTTTCTGTGGTACGCCTTCGATGCGAACACCTGCCGCTTTCGCAATTTTATGAGCCATGAGCGCAAATGGCTGGAACTCCATGGCTCGGAGGACAGTCATGCGCGGGCATTGTGGGCGGTCGGAACGGCGTTGGGGCGTTCGCAAAACGAAGGCCATCGCAACCTTTGCGGGCTTTTGTTTCAACGGGGGCTGCCGCCCGTCGTGCGCTTCAGTTCGCCACGCGCCTGGGCCTTTGCCCTCATCGCCATTCACGAATATCTGCGCACGTTTTCCGGGGATCGTGTGGTCAGCCAGACGCGTGACGTTTTGACGAATATGCTCGCGGATTTGTTCCGCGCGAACTCGTCACCGGACTGGCAGTGGTTCGAGCGCATCGTCACCTATGACAATGCGAAGCTTTCCCACGCAATGATCCTCAGCGGTCATTGGACGGGGCAAACAGAAATTCGGGAAGTCGGCCTCACATCACTCCGCTGGCTGCTTGATGCGCAGACGGCGGAAAGCGGGCACTTTGCGCCTATCGGTTGTCACGGCTTTTGGGTGCGCGGCGGCGAGAAGGCGCGTTTCGACCAGCAACCCTTGGAGGCCCACGCCATGGTTTCAGCCTGCCTCGAAGCCTTCGCGGTGACGGGCGATCTATTTTGGCGGAAAGCGGCGCGCCGTTGTTTTGAGTGGTTCCTCGGGCGCAACGATCTTGGCCAATCGCTGTACGATCCGACCACTGGCGGCTGCCGGGACGCGCTTCTGCAAGATCACCTGAATCAAAACCAGGGCGCGGAATCGAGCCTCGCTTTCTATCTCTCCCATGCGGAACTCACGCGTTCCGATGCAGCGCAGAGCACCCTCCCAAAGCCATGAGCAGCCTGAACCTCCAGCCGACCGGCGTTCTCTTTCGGCCAGACAGCGCTCGCGTGCTCATCCGCCCCTTCATTCCAGGCGACCCGGCGCGCATCGTGAATATCATCGGGCGCGCGCTTGCCCTCAGCGAAGCCGAAACCGAGGAGCAACTCGCCGCTGTCACTGCGGACTTCGGTGAACGGCATTTGGATATCCGCGCTCTTTGGCAGCAGAATTTCGAGCGGGTGAAGGCGCATGTTTTCAGCAGCCGACCCTTCTCTGAGGCCCGACAACTCTACATCGGCGCGCTTTTCTCCGGCGAATACTCCCTGGAATCCGCAGCTCTTTTCAACCCCTCACTCGTGCCGCACCCGGATCAAAGCGGCCTCGCCGAGGGCGAACGACGCTTCATTCTCAGCTTGCGTGCGACCGGAGAGGGGCACATCTCGTCGATAGAGTTCCGCACAGGCGTTATTCGCGCCGACCACTCAATTTCGCTGGAAGAACCTTCGCGTTTTGTCACCGCGCCCAGGGTCAATCCGAATCCGACCTATCTTAAAACCGTCTTTCTCGACAAGCTGATGGAGATGGGGTTTGAGAACGATTGGTCCAGCCTCGTCATGGAGTCGCTGGGGAAAACCTTCACGCTCAGCGGGCTGGAAAAATCCATGCAGCGTGCCAACCAGGGAAAGGGGCATTTGCCACGGGATGAACAACGAACGATGGAGTGCGTGCGTTGGCTTGCCCAGTCCAATTACGAAATCGACTTCAACCCCTCGGTTGCCGTTTCCGAGCGCATCATCTTCCCTGTCTCTTCGAACGAGAGCAACGGCATGGAAGACGCCCGTTTCGTCCGGTTTGTCGAAGACGATGGCAGTGTCATGTATTATGCGACGTATACCGCTTACAATGGTCGCGCCATTCTGCCGCAGCTTCTTGAGACGGCCGATTTCCTGCACTTCCGCGCACTCACCCTCAACGGACGCGCGGTGCAAAACAAAGGCATGGCCCTGTTCCCGCGTCGCATCGACGGGCGCTACGCCATGATCTCCCGCCAGGACGATGAAAACCTGTTCCTCATGTTCTCTGACAACCCCCACTTTTGGAGCGATCCCAAATTGCTGCAAAGACCCGGGGAATCGTGGGAATCGGTAAAAATCGGCAACTGCGGCTCCCCCATTGAAACGGAGGCCGGATGGCTGGTCATCACACACGGCGTCGGTCCCATGCGCAAATATTGCATCGGCGCGATGCTCCTCGACCTGAATGATCCCTCAAAGGTGCTCAGCCACCTCCGTGAACCGCTCCTGAGTCCGAAAGAAAGTGAACGCGAGGGCTATGTGCCCAACGTGGTCTATACCTGTGGCGGATTGGTGCACCGTGGGCGACTCATTCTGCCCTACGGTTTCAGCGACACGGGGGCCACAATGGTCACGATAGAACTCAACTGCCTGTTGGCAGCGCTCAGGGCGAATTAACGACACTTCGATATTTCTGAGCGGGCAAGGGTGCCGCCTTTTGCCTTTCTAAGGTTTGCTTTTTGGTTTCTCATGTTCTTCACATGAAGCAGAAGGGGAGTTTAGTGGAAGTATTCCGGGCGTTTCTGAAGCTCGGGCTGATTTCGTTTGGGGGGCCTGTCGCGCACATGGGCTATTTTCACGAAGAGTTTGTTGTGAAGCGCCAGTGGCTTGACGAGACAGCTTTTGCGGATCTCCTGGCGCTCTGCCAATTCCTTCCTGGCCCGGCCAGCAGCCAGATGGTTTTTGCCATGGGAATGCGGCGCGCGGGATTGCCCGGCGCCTTGGTCGCTTCGCTTTGTTTCACGCTGCCCTCGGCCCTGCTGATGATCCTCTTTGGCTACGGCATTTCCTCCTTGGGCGACCTGAGTCAGGCGGGGTGGCTGCACGGGTTAAAACTCGTCGCGGTGGCTGTGGTGGCCCAAGCAGTATGGATCATGGGACGCAAGCTCTGCCCCGACCTGATCCGGCAGGCGCTCTGCCTTGGCGCGGCGGCTGTGATCCTTGTCCGCCCCGGTTCGCTCTCACAGATCGGCGCAATCGTTCTGGGAGGGGTTCTCGGCCGGTGGATCTATCGGAAAAGAGATTCCTCCAGTGGAGAACCGGCCAGGCTGCACCTGCGTGCTCATGGGATTGCGGCAACCTGCCTGGCGACTTTTTTCGGGCTTTTATGCGTATTGCCAATCGCCGCCGCGGCTGCACATGGCACGCTGCTTCCTGCGTTGGACGGCTTCTACCGGGCGGGTGCGCTTGTGTTTGGCGGCGGCCATGTCGTCTTGCCGCTGCTTCAGGCGGAAGTTGTGTCAAAAGGCTGGGTCAGCAACGAGGCATTCCTTGCAGGATACGGTGCGGCACAGGCACTGCCTGGCCCTCTTTTTACCTTTGCCGCCTACCTTGGAACCGTGATGTCTCCCGGGCCGCAGGCTTGGCTCCATGGCCTCTGGTGTCTGCTGGCGATCTTTCTCCCGGCTTGGCTGATCCTGGGTGGAACGCTCCCATTTTGGGACGAACTGCGCAAAAAGGGGTGGATGCAGGCGGCCTTGCATGGGGCCAATGCGGCGGTGGTGGGGGTGCTTCTCTCTGCACTCTACACGCCCGTGATGACCCAAGGGATCAAAGGGCCCCGGGATGTCGCCTTCGCCGTGATCGCCTTTGGATTGCTGGAAATAGGGAAGGCCCCTGCGTGGTTGGTTGTGTTGCTGGCCGCCGGTGCAGGGCAGCTCTTGTAAGGGTTTCCGCGGGCTGCGGTGTAATGCCTCCCAAGCGGGCGCCGGTTTTCACGGTGCATTCATGGGTTGCAGTCGGTGAGCCAACGAAGTAAATTCCCCCCCCCAAAGGACGATGCCCAAGGTGAGATGGCAAAACCTGTCGGGGGGGGAGCCGAAATGATATGAATGGCAGTGAGATGCATAAACCGGAGCCGGATTCTGAAAAGACAACGCTCGCCGATTTTCAAAACACTCTTATTGAGGCCGTGCGCCGGGCTGATCGGACGGGGGCGAATGCCCTGATTGATGCGTGGGCGGTGCATTATGGTTACGATCATCTCTTCGCCAATGTCCTGGAACCGGTGTTGGAAAAGATCGGCGAAGAATGGCGGGCGTCGGAATCTTTCTCCATCGCCCAAGCCTATGTGGCGGCCAAGATCGCGGAGGATTTGCTGGTCAAAGCGGCTGAGCACAGGCAGCTCGGCCAGCCGCCGCAACCAGCCAGAGGAACGGTGGTTGTGGGAAACATTGAGGAGGATTTCCACGGCCTGGGCCGGCGGATGGTTGCGACGTTCCTGCGCAGCGAGGGATGGAACGTGGAAGACCTTGGCAACGACGTGATGCCCCAGGACTTCGTGGACAAGGCGCTGGAAACCGGCGCACGGGTCATTGGCGTCTCGGCCATGATGATGACCACGGCCCGCAACGTGCGCAAGCTGCGCGAAGAAATCGACCGTCGGGGTCTCACGGGACGAATTCAACTGGCCGTGGGAGGCGCGGTTTTCCGGCTCTACCCCAACCTGGTGCAGGAGGTGGGCGGCGACGGCACGTCTGCCAGCGCGCTGGGCGCTCCTCACTTGATTGCCGAACTCTGGGAGCGCTCCCTGAAAGCGGAGGCAAACCGATGAACAGCAAGGAACGCATTCAGGCCACGCTCATGGGCAAACCGGTGGATCGCCGCCCGTTTTTTCCGGCGTTGAGTCTGTATGGGGCGCGGTTGACCGATTGCCCCCTCCGGCAGTACTACTCCGATGCGGCAGCCTATGCCAAAGGCCAGGCGGCAGCCCGCGCGTTGTTTGAGCCGGACGCTCTCTGTACGCCTTTTGCCTACGGCCTGATTGGGGAGGCATTCGGCAGCAGTCTCCATTATTTTGCGGATATGCCCCCCAACGTGCGGCGTCCAGCCATTTCTTCCCTGAAACAATGGGAGAACCTGGCGTTTCCCGATCCCGCCACGCATCCGAATTTCTTGTTCATTCGGGAGGCCATCCAACGGATGAAGGCGGAACACGGAGAGGAAATCCCCCTCGTTCTTCCGGTTCCCGGGCCAACGGATGTTCCGGTGCTCATCATGGGGCTCGAAAGCTGGCTGGAGACCGTGCTCTTCGAGCCCGAAGCAGCGCGCCGGGTGATGGACAAGATCACGCCCTTCTATATTCGCATGGTCAACCAAGCCTTTGCTGACGGGGCCGCCTTGGCCGCCATGACGCACGCCTTTGTTTCCCCCGCCATCGTCACGCGCGACATCCTGACCTCCTTCTCGCGTCCCATTTTGGCGGAAGTTCTGGCACAACTCCACGGCCCGGTGATGCTGCACCATGTCGGCGCGCCCTTGTTGCCCCACCTGGATTTGCTAACGGGTCTTCCCTCCGTGGTCGGCTTCGTCATCGACCAGCGGGACGACCTGGCTAGGGCGCGCGGGATTGTCGGCTCGGGGGCGACGCTGTTGACCGGGGTGAACGCTCCCGGTCTTCCCGAGATGTCCGTGACCCAGGTGGAGGCCGTCTGCCGCGGCATGCTGGAGAATCAACGGAGCGAAATGCGCTTCATGCTCGGCAACACCGGGCCGGATATCCCTTGGCAAACGCCGCCGGAAAACATTCACGCCATTCGGAAAGCTGCCGAGGCCTTTGGAGGAACCGGATTATGAGCGGAGAAACGCAAGGGCAGATCATTCTCATCAGTTGCTCGATTTTTGTGAACGAAGTGAACGCGCTTTGGGAGGCGAACTGGCGGGGGGATCACCCCCTCCGCTTCCAAAGCTCCATGCTGCACATGCACCCCGAACAGCTCGGCCCCCGGCTCCAGTCGCTGGTGGAAAGGGAAGTGCAGGCGGGCCACCGCGTTGTGTTGGTTTATGGGGATTGCTGCGGCCTCATGTCCGCCATGGAATCCATGCCCGGAGTGGTGCGCATCCGCGGCAAGAACTGCTGCGAAATTTTGCTGGGGAATGAAGAATACCGGCGGTTTTCCCACGAAGGGGCGTTCTTTCTGCTCCCGGAGTGGGCCCACCGCTGGCATCACATTTTCAGTGCCGAGCTGGGGTTGAATCAGGAAAACGCCACCAGTTTTATGCGGGATATGCACAAAAAAATGGTCTATCTCGACACCGGAATTGTCCCCGTGCCGGAAACCACCTTGCAAGCGTGCTCCGCCTACTGCGGGCTTCCCTACGAGGTGCTCCCCGTCACCCTTGACCACCTGCGCGACGCCATTGTGGAAGCCATCCAACGACTGGAAACCGGAGGAGGCGGATGAATCTTGCCTCGCAGAAGGGGGATCCGGCCTTCGCCTCCATGACGCTGGATATTTTAGGAAATATCCTCAGCCGCGCGGAGGATCCCGGCGATCTTGGAATTTATCTCACCGAAGAAATCCGGGAACTCACCGGCGCCCGCTGCATTGTGTTGCTGCAATGCCAAGGGGATGGACTCAATGCCAAGCCGCGCGTCATAGGCGTCACCCCTCACCGCAGGAAAGCTTGGGCCGAGTCTCCAGATACGGCAAAATTCTTTGAAACCCTCGAAGCCCAGCCCGAGATCCGGCTTTGGCGCGGAAGCGAACCCTCCGAGACAGCGGACTACCTTCGCCAGCACGGCTTTGAGCTTTCGCTCGCCATCCCGTTCAATATCGGGGTGACGTGCGTGGGAGCCCTGCTGGCGCTGGGGTTGCCAGACGAGTTGCATCTGGCTTCGTTGGTCGATCTCCTGAGAGCCCTCTCCACGACGCTAGCCCTGGTGCTCCGCAACGCGTTTCTTTTTGAGAAACAAGAGCAGATCATCCAGGAGCGGACAGCGGTTCTGCAGGAGACGAATGAAAAACTGCGCCTCGAACTCATCGAGCACAAGGCAGCCAAAGCCCGGGTTGTGCGGCTGACCCAGCTCTATGCCGCCTTGAGTCAGTGCAATCAGGCCATTGTGCACTCCTCCCGCATGGAGGAGTTGTTCCCGCAAGTCTGCCGGGACGTGGTGAAGTTTGGCGGCATGAAGATGGCGTGGATCGGCATGCTCGACGAGACCACAGGGAGGGTTCGCCCGGTGGCCTCCTTCGGCAGCGGCACCGCGTATTTGGATGGGATCGAGATTTCGGTGGATGCAGGGAAACCCTCGGGACGCGGCCCGGTGGGCACGGCGATTCGTGAGAACCAGCCAGCCTGTTTCCAGAATTTCCAGACCGACCCGCGCTCCGCCCACTGGCATGAACGCGCCGCACAATACGGCTGGGCGGCAGTGGCTTCGCTCCCCTTGCGCTTGAGGGGCAAACCGATTGCCAGTCTCTCCATTTACAGCGACATTGCCGGGGTGTTTGATGAAGAAACCCGCAACCTGCTGGTGGAGATGGCAGCGGACATCAGCTTCGCCTTGGATAGCTTCGCGCATGAGACCGAGCGCAAGCAGGCGGAAGCGGCGCTGAAAGCCAGCGAGGCCCGTTTCAAGAGCATGTTTGACGAGGCTCCATTGGGCATTGCCGTGGTGGACTCCCTGACTGCCCGCTTCTATTCCGTGAACCCGACCTTTGCAAAAATTGCGGGCAGAACGGTCGAGGAATTGGAACAGGTCGACTGGAAAACAATCACCCACCCGGCTGATGTCCAGAAAGATTTGGATCAGATGGCGTTGCTGAACGCCGGAAAAATAACCAGCTTTCAGATGCCCAAACGGTATCTTCGCTCCGACGGCACCTACGTCTGGATCAACATCACGGTGGCCCCCATGTATGTGGAGGATAAGGCCCATCCGCGCCACCTCCTCATGATTGAGGAGATCACCGAGCGCAAGCGCATGGAGGATGAGCTCCGCACGAGCGAGGCGCGGTTTCGGGCGCTTTACGAAAAAGCGCCGCTGGGAATTTCGCGGATCGACTCCGATACCGGGAAGTTTTTACAGGTCAACGCCAAATCCTGCGAAATGCACGGACGCTCTTGCCATGAGATGTTGGAAATCGATTTCCAGAAGATTACCCACCCCGACGATCTTGAACAGGACTTGGAGAACATGAAGCGGCTGAGAGAAGGCCAGATCCGGCACTTCGAGATGGACAAACGCCACGTCCGCCCGGACGGCTCCATCGTCTGGGTGAACCTCACGGTGGTGCCGGAGTGGGCTGAAGGCGAGCCGCCAACCTGTCATATCGCCATGATCGCCGACATCACCGAGCGCAAACGGGCGGAGGAGGCTCTCATCCAGGCCAAGGAAGCCGCGGAAACCGCCAACCAGGCCAAGGATCAATTCATCGCCGTGCTCAGCCACGAGCTGCGAACCCCCTTGACCCCCGTGCTGGCGACCGTGACCGCGCTGAACGCCGAAAACAACCTCTCTCCCGAGGTTCGTGCCAATCTGGAAATGATCCGCCAGAACGTGGAACTGGAGGCAAGGCTGATCGATGATCTGCTGGATGTAACGCGGATTGCCAAGGGGAAGATGACGCTCGTTCAAGAGCCGATGGACGCCCACGCCTGCCTTCTCACAGCTGTGGAAATCTGCCAAAGCAAGATCGCAGAAAAGCGCCTGGATTTCTCGCTCGATCTCCAGGCCGCCCGGCACCATATCCAGGGTGACGTCACCCGGCTGCGGCAGGTCTTTTGGAATCTCCTCAAGAACGCGGTAAAATTCACCGCTCCGGGAGGCTCCATCCGCATCCGCAGCGTCAATGTGGAGAACCGGCTCGTCATCGAATGCACCGACACGGGGATCGGCATTGAGCCGGAACTGCTGCCGCAGATATTCGACCAGTTTCAACAAGGCGAGCTGACGAAGATCCGGCGTTTTGGAGGCTTGGGCCTGGGCCTCAGCATTGCAAAAACAGTCGTGGAGATGCACCACGGTTTGCTCACCGCTTCCAGCGAAGGCCAGGGAAGGGGAGCCACTTTCACCGTGACGCTGGACACCATCGTTGCGCCCTCCCTTTCTCCGTCTGTTGTTGAGACCGCGCCGCCTGTGGGCAGAAAGGTGCAGGGGCAAAGGATCTTGCTTGTGGAGGATCACCCGGACACCTTGCGGATTCTGGCAAAGCTGCTTCAAAAATGGGGATACTCTGTGACAACAGCCCCGTCGGTTCGCGGCGCCCTTGGGGCGGCGCAAGCGCAATCGTTTGACCTGCTGGTCAGCGACCTTGGCCTGCCGGACGGCAGCGGACTGGAGTTGATGCGGCGTCTCAACGCGCACGGTCACCTCCGGGGCATCGCCGTGAGCGGCTTCGGCACCGAAGAGGACATTCGCCAAAGCCGCGCGGCGGGCTTTGAGGAGCATCTCATCAAACCCATCGACGCTGAGACCCTGCGGGCCGCCGTGCAACGGGCGGTGACCAAGGCGGGGGAATGATTGGAAGGGAATTTACCGGCTCACATGCTCGACGGATCGAAAGTGAAATCCACGTTCGTGGATCAGACCCAGCCAGGATTGACCATCCACCAGTGAGCGGAGTGCGGCCCCGCGAAAAATTCCTCCTGTTCCTCCGGGGTGTGATTCGGTTAGAAGTAACGGCACGCACACTTTCCGATGAAACGGTTTCTTCTCTTCGTCATTCTTGTCGCCCTCGGCCTGCTGGGCGTTTCCCGCTGGAATCAGCACCGGCGTGCGCCCGAATCCTACACCCCGGCCAATGTCGCTCAACTGCATCTTGGCGAGACCCCGGCTTTGGCGGCGCTGGATGCCGAAACCACCCGGTTGGTTCAAACCGTGGTTCCCGCCGTCGTCAGCATCACCACTTCGCGCAAGGTGAGCGCCCCGCAAATCGTGGATCCCTTCGAGTTTTTCTTCGGACGCCGCCGCGGGCAGCCCGCTCCGCAGCAAGCGATCAAGAACTCCCTGGGCTCGGGCGTCATCGTTTCCAGGGAGGGGCATATCCTCACGAACTTCCACGTGGTGGCCAACGTGGATGAAGTGTTGGTGCAGCTCAACGACGGGCGCGCCCCCTTTCCCGCCCGGCTCATCGGCGGCGACGAAGCCACGGACATCGCGGTGATCAAAATCGACGTCAAGGGGCTTCCCTGCCTGCCGCTGGGGGATTCGGACACGGTGAAAGTCGGCCAGCTGGTCTTCGCCGTCGGAAACCCGTTCGGCTTGCAGGAGACGGTCACCAAGGGGATCATCAGCGCCACCGGGCGCGTCACCGACGAATACGGCATCGAGTATTTCCAGACCGAGGCGGTCATCAACCCCGGCAACTCCGGCGGGCCGCTCATCAACATCCGGGGCGAAATCATCGGCATCAACACCGCCATCGGCAACTACTCCGGCAGCGGCACCTGGCAGGGCGTCGGGTTTGCGATCCCCTCCAACATTGTCCGGCGTTCCCTGGAGGGGATTCTCAAAACGGGCCGGGTGGCGCGCGGCTACCTGGGGGTGGCCATCGACCCGCTTACCCCCGAGCTTGCCGAGCAATTCGGCCTTCCCGGGCAGACGGGCGGGGTCGTGGTGCGCAGCATCACCCCCGGTTCACCAGCCCAAAAAGCAGGTCTGCAACCGGGAGACGTGCTCGTGGCCATCAACGGCAAACCGATTCAGGGAGCCCGGGATCTCGTGCGGCAAATCGCCTCCGCCGCTGTAGGCAGCAAGGTGGAGATCAAGGTCATCCGCGACAAGCAGGAGCAGACGCTCACCGTCACCATTGAGGAGCAACCTGCCGGATTCAAGATCGGCCCGCCGCAGCAACAGCCGCGCCCGCAAGAATAGAGCATCTCTCAAAAAGAATTTCCGTTATTCGATGGGAGCGCCGTGGGTTGGCGCGCAAGGCGCAAGCGAAGCGGCTGTATTTTCCATACTGCCCGAGCTTGCAACGCAGCGCGACGGCCCACGCCGCCCCGGCGAATAGGAAATTCTTTTTGAGAAACGCTCTAATGGCCTGGGTGATTTTCAGCGGCGTGGGAGAAATCCGAGAAACCGCCCGAGTGTGAGCCAGAGGGAGCCTTTTTCAAGCGCTGCCCGATCCATCGCGCGGCGCGTCTCCGGGCACGGGGGCGCTGCAAGTTCCGGGTAATGCTCGGGCGAAAGCGCCGCGAGCCAGAAACCCAAATAGTCCGGGTGCTCCGCCGCCAGACGGGCCGCGAGCGTGAGAAAAACTTCCACTCGGAAATCCGACGCATTGCCCGCGTGGGTGCGAAAGTAGCGGCTGTAGGCCGCGCGCACATCGGCGGATTCCGCCAACCGGGGGGCGAGTTCGCGCAGGAGATCGAAGTTGAGCCGAACCATCTCCGCCGCCACCTTGGCCGTGCCGTCCACTTTGATGGTGTTTGTCGTGTGGGTGCGGTAGCGCAGCAGCGGCTCGGGCAAAACGCCGAACTGCCCCTCCACGGCGGCCCTTACGGCGAAGAAATAATCATGCGTATAGCGATAATCCCGCAAGGGATGTGCGCGGGCGTAGGGAGCGCGGATGAAAAAATTGCTGGTCGTCTTGGTAAAGTTGCAAACCCCCAGCCACTCGGCGGGATCGCGCGCGGGATCTGCCCACACGGTGCGCAAGCGGCGGGCCTTGGGGTGCTCGGGCG
The DNA here is from genome assembly GCA_037131875.1 of Verrucomicrobiota bacterium. GTDB lineage: Bacteria > Verrucomicrobiota > Verrucomicrobiia > Chthoniobacterales > Chthoniobacteraceae > UBA695. Next base: position 19,705 of record JBAXQF010000014.1, on the reverse strand, counting down.
GGAGCAACGCGCCGTCCGAGTCGATCATCCGCACTCCGGTGCAGACCACCTGGCATTCCGGGTGCGCTTCCAAATACGCCGCGCATTTTTCCAGGCGGGTCGGCTCGTAGAGATCGTCCGAGTTGAGGATGGCGATGAAATCGACCTCCCCGGCCTCGGCAATGGCGCGGTTGAGCGCGTGATGGGCTCCGGCGTTGGCTTGGGGGATGAGCAGAAGCTGTGGGTGCGCAGCGGCAAACGCGCGCAGGAGTTCCAGCGAGTTGTCCGTGGAGCCGTCGTCCACCACCACGATCCGCTCCGGCGCAAGCGTCTGCGTCACCACCGACTCCAGCGCGGAAACGATGTAGGCGGCGTGATTATAGGAAGGGATGACAACGGCAACCTTGGGCACGGGGACACCTTTAGAGCTTTTCTCTGCGTTCGGAAACCTTAAATTAGAGCATCATGTCTCCCGAAACTCCCTCCATCCAGACCGAGGTGCAGGTCATGTACTACGACACAGACGCAGGCGGCGTGGTCCACAACCTGGCTTACCTGCGGTTTATCGAAATGGCGCGCACGCTCTTTGCCGAGAAACTCGGGATGGATTTCGTGGCCATGTCCCAAATGCAGCAGCATGCGGTGGTGGTTCAAATCGAAGTCCAATACAAGCGCCCCGCCGTCCTGTGGGACAAACTCGTCGTCCACGGACGGCTGGAGAGCGTGGAGCGGAGCCGTTTCTGGTGCAGCTTCCAGATCATCCGCCCCAGCGACGGGATGGTGATGGTGGAATCGCGCCAGATGCTCGCCCTCGTCCAGATGCCCGCAGGCAAACCGATGCGCCTGCCCGCGGACTGGGCCACGCGGTATGCGCATCTGCGCAAAGCGTAGCAAGCGCTCTCACGCCGTCTATACGGTTTATTTGGTAGAATTGGCAGAAGGCTTCGCTTTTGCGTCCCATGGGGACGCCCTGAGAGTAGCCCGGCGTTTTAACGCCGGGTGAGAGAGCGAAGCCTTTCGTCCCGGCAGGGACGGTTGAAAATAAGCGTGCTTTTCCCATCAAACGTCCCTTCGGGACGAAGCGTTTTTCCCCACGATCCCGGCGTTAAAACGCCGGGCTACTTTCGGGTTGTCCCTTTGGGACAATGAGGCCAATTCAAACGTGCAGTTGGTATTACAAAAGAATCACTTCCAGTCCACGTCCACCCGGCGCTTTTGCTGGAAGCGGTCCAGAAAGAGGAGATGCTTCTGGTCGCGCCCGAACTCGTGGACGAGTTTGGTGACCTTGACGTCGAAGCAGCAGTATTCGGCGATCTCCGCCAGCTTCCCCTCGCGCCACCAGCGGATGGCGTCCAAGCCGTCCGCCGTCTTGCCCACGCCGAGGGTCGCCGTGGCAATGGCGTCGAGGCTCAGGCGGTGGCCAAGTTTCTTCTCCACCTCCACCAGCAGATCGAGTGTGCGGATTTGGTGTGGGAGATCGAGGATCGTGTAGCCCATGAGCACTTCGTAGTCGAAGTTGATCACGTTGAAGCCCACCACGAGATCGGCCCGCAGGAGTTCGTTGATGAGATCGTTGACCCGTTTTTCGGAGTAAATCTGGTATTGGCCGGAGGCGGTGGAATAGGTCACGCCGATGGACATGCCCATGTCCCGCTTCTTGTCCCAGCCGCCCGCGTCATTGGCGGTGCGCTGGGTTTCCAGGTCGAAATAAACAATGTTCGCAGGCATAGGGTGAAGCCCCAGTATTTCGCAGAAGTGGAGGATTTGCGAGCGGGAAGAGGGGGCTTTGCGCTTTTTCCAAGCCATGCACCGAAAGCGTTGGTTGCATTGTGGCACCGCGCACTTACACGGTGAAAACCTTTCCTCTTGGGCGCGTTTTGGTCATCATTCCAAAGTTCGCTCCAGGTTGGAGATAAAATCCTTTGCTGATTCCTTTGCGCCACGAGTTGAAAGCAGTTCCTGCACTGGAACTTGAAGAACAGCGGCGAGAAACACCAATTCAAAGTCTGCAACCCAGCGCGACTGGCCTTCGATTTTTGCCAGCGTGTCTCGCGAAATGTCCCACCCTTTCAATTGGCACAAGGTGGCGAAGGTTGGCTGAGTCCAGCCTCGCTCGGAACGAATCCGCCGCAAATTCGGACCGATCATATTTCGAGGTTTTCTCATCGTGCTGAATTCAGCACTTGACGATAGAGGCAGGAGAGGGTTTACTCCGTGCCGAATTCAGCACGTTTTAAACCTCAGCCAGACAAGCAAAAAAACAAACCGCGACTATGATACAGATCCCCTCACTTCAAAAAATTGAGCGCAGCATCAAAGAGCGAAGGGATGAGGATGCCTCCCTCGTGAATTGGTGGCTTCTCATCCTCGTGTTGACCCCATTAACCTTAGGGGTGTATTACATCTATGTGTATCTCTTTAAGCGAACCAGCAGGGTTAATGCATTTATCGTGCGTAAAAAAGCCTACTACGAAAGCATCTTGGAGTTTACGGAACAGTATTCGTCAGAAAAAGGCTCTTACGATTCGATTCGCACTGAAGTGAGTGATTTGAAAGATTTGGTCAACCATAGATTTTCGAACGAGATCAAAGAGATCAACGTTTTGCTGACACTGCTCTTCTCGCTGCTCACTTTGGGAATTTGGTGCTGGGTTTATCAATACAAGATGAACAGGATTTGGAATGACCTGCAAAAGCTTGAACAGGACTTCGATGATTCAATATCGAAGGTGTGGATCAAGCTGGGGATTCTCAAATATCCTGTCAACTTCGCTCTCGACCGATCAAAAAACCGCAGTTATGGGCTAAATCTTCTTCTGACAATCATCACGGGTGGTCTTTGGTATTATGTTTGGGATTACAAGCTGCACACCGACCCGGATTCTCTTTACAAAGAGTTTCACTCGGCTGAAGACACGATTTTGCAGGCAGCCCGCGCCGCTTAAAACAAAACCGCGCCATACCACTCATGAAAAAATTCATATACACCATCCTGCTTGTCATTGCCTTTACTGGGAGCGTGCTTGCTGGGGAGTTCAAGAAGGTTCCCATCAAAGAACTGGACGCTTTGACGCTCCAAGCGGAGGGATTGTTGGTTAACAATATTAACTTTGTAATCGAAGGGGCGCTTTTTGGCGGCGTCAAGGCAACGGTGCAGTGTACCGTCAAAAACAAAACCGAGTTCGATCTCAACTACACTGTCTACCTTGCCGCATTTGACAAAGGCGGCACGCTCCTGGCCTGCTTCAGCTTGGAACCAACCCTGAACACTCACGAGGCAGGAAAAGTCGAAACCTTGACGGTCTCTGGCATGGTTGACTCAGCAAGCAAAGGCAAGGCAGACTACGTTTTGGTTAAGGTGGTCGCTCAGAAGGCTGGCGATTAGGACATCGCCCCGGCGGCAACAAGCAAAGTCACTGCAAACAATCCAAAACTTATGCCGAAATCGCAAAAGAAACCATGGAAGGCAGGAGTGAAAGAGCTGCTGAAAGAAAAGCCGCCGAAAGGGTGGCAGGTGCTCGATATATCCGGCGATGGCGTCTACCTATTGCCGAATGATCTGGCTGAGTGCCAAGGCAACCATTCAAAAAGGGAACAAGCATTGGTTGGGCCCTACAAGTTGGTGGTGGAGTTTTTCTTATTGAGTCGCTCGCTGAAGGGCAAGATCAGCGTGCGAATTGCGCTGGGGGAGGAAAAGGCATGTTTCGATCATTTTTGGAAGGTGGCCAGAACCTTGCAATGCCCAAAACCCAGAACGCCGAGTCAGGCACTGAATACCCAATCCGTTGCCGCATGGCCCGAACCAAGCAAACGCCCGGTATTTCAAAGAAACGAACATGCGCGCATGGCGAAATGGGTTAAGGAGTTTCTTGAAAACCCGCCTAGTGAGATGAAGCAACTGCTCCAAGAGGCAAGGCGGGTTTGCGCAGGGCATAGTGATTAAAAAAACGAAGCATCTAGCTCAAAGCATCGCGCCGACGCTCATTTGTTTTGACCCAGTTTATTTTGGGGGCATCTTCCCGGCGAGATCCGTCGAGAGTTTTTGCGCCTCGGCCTTTTGTTCCGGGGTCAGATTCTCGTCCATTTTATCCCGCTCCTGTGCGGCGTTGGCGGCTCCGTTGGCGGCGGCGAGGTCGGCCCAGGCGTAGGCGCGAATGTCGTCCTTGGGGACGCCGCTGCCGCTTTGATACATGAGTGCGAGGTTGAACTGCGCCTCGGCGTGCCCTTGCATCGCGGCTTTCTTATACCATTCCACCGCTTGGGCTTCGTCCTTGGGGACGCCCCGTCCGCTCTCCTGCATGAGCCCGAGGTTGAACTGCGCCTGCGCGTCCCCCTGCACGGCGGCTTTTTGATACCACGCAACGGCCTTGGCCTCGTCCTTGGTCACGCCGCGCCCTTTTTCATACGCAAGGGCGAGTTGGAACTGGGCTTTGGGGTAACCCTGCGCGGCGGCGGCTTGGAAAAACTGCGCGGCTTTCGTTTCGTTTTTGGGAACGCCGTGGCCGTTTGCAAGCATCTGGGCGAGGCGGAACTGGGCGAGGGCGTTGCCTTGCGCGGCGGCTTTTTGGAACCACTGCGCGGCCTGCGTTTCGTCTTTGGGGAGGCCGCTTTCCTGCAACAGTCGCCCGAGGTTGAACTGCGCCTGCGCGTCTTCCTGCGCGGCGGCTTTTTGATACCACGCCACCGCTTTGGCCGCGTCCCTGGGAACGCCGGTGCCGGTTTCGTAGAGGTAGCCAAGGTTGCATTGCGCCTGGGGATCGCCTTGCGTGGCGGCTTTTTGATACCAGTCCACGGCCTTCGCCATGTCCTTGGCGACGCCCGCGCCGTTTTCATACATGAGACCGAGGTTGAACTGCGCCTCGGCGTCGCCTTGCGTGGCGGCTTTTTGGAACCATTCGACGGCGGCGGCCTCGTCTTTGGAAACGCCCCGCCCGCTGGCGTATAGGAACCCGAGCTTGCCCTGGGCGAGGGCGTCGCCCTGTTCGGCGGCTTTTTGGAACCACTCGGCGGCTGCGTCGTCGTCCTGGGAAACGCCCACGCCACTGGCGTACATCAGCCCGAGCCTGCTCTGGGCCTTGATGTCCCCTTGCGCGGCGGCTTTTTGGAACCACTCGGCGGCTTTCGCCTCGTCCTTGGGAGCGCCCCGGCCGCTTTCCAGCATGAGGCCGAGGTTGAACTGCGCCGCGATGTTCCCCTGTTCGGCGGCTTTTTGATACCAGTCGAGCGCCTTGGCCTCGTCTTTGGGAACGCTCACGCCGTTCTCATACAGATAGCCTAGGTTGCTCTGGGCCTCGGCGTAGCCTTGTTCAGCGGCTTTTTGGTACCACCTGACGGCCTTTGCCATGTCTTTGCGAACGCCGGTGCCGTTGGCATACATGAGCGCGAGGTTGTATTGGGACTGCGCGTAGCCTTGCTGCGCGGCTTTTTGCCACCACTCGACGGCTTTTGCTTCGTTCTTGGGAACGCCCTTCCCGTTGGAATACATGAACCCGAGCTTGCCCTGGGCAAAGGGATCGTTTTGCAGGGCGGCTTTTTGCAGCCACTCCACGGCTTGCGCCTCGTCCTGGCTCACCCCGATGCCGCCGGCATACATGACCCCGAGCTGGGTTTGGGCGAAGGCGTCGCCTTGCGTGGCGGCCTCGCGGTACCACTCCACGGCTTCCGCTTCGTCCTTGGGAATGCCTTTGCCGTTGGCATACATGTAGGCGAGGTTGCTTTGGGCAAAGGCGTTGCCTTGCAGGGCGGCTTTTTGCAGCCACCCCACGGCTTGTTCCTCGTCCTTGGGCACGCTTCTGCCGCTGGCATACATGAGCCCAAGCTGGCACTGGGCGAAGGCGTCGCCTTTCGAGGCCCGTTTTTCCAGCACCACCCGTTCCGTGGCGGAAAGCGTGCCACACGCAAGGAGCAGCACAGCGCACAGCGGAAAGAGGGGCCTCGTCATGGAGGGGATATTCCTCAAGCGTTCCCCGCCCCGCAAGCCTTTCCTGCATAGGTCGTATAAGACCTATACGACCTATGGGTCTTATAAAATCTCCCAACCCCGGGTTGCGTAACCCGCCGGAACCTGCAACCATTAGCGGCAGTGAAAGCCCCGTTCAGCTTATTTCTTGCCCTCCGCTACCTGAAGCCCAAGCGCACCTTCGTGAGTGTGATCACGGTGATCTCCATTCTTGGCGTGACGCTCGGCATCGCCGTGCTCATCACCGTCATTTCCGTGATGCGCGGGTTTGAGCTGGAACTGCGCAACAAAGTGCTTGGGTTTGAGCCGCATATCCTGGTGCAAAGCAGCTCCGATGCGCTGGGCGACTGGCAGCCGCTTTTGAAAAAAATCCGCGCCACGTCCGGAGTGGTCGCCGCCGCACCGTTTGTGCAGGGGCCGGTGATTGCGGAGTTCGGCAACCAGCGGATGACGCCGATCATTCGCGGCATCGACCCCGCCCAGGAACAGCAGGTGACCGACATCGCCAAATTCATCCAGCGCGGGGGCAAGCTTGATCTTTCCGGCGACACCACGGTGCTGGGTGCAGACATGGCCCTCGCCCTTGGGGTGTTTGTGGGGGATAAAATCACGGTCTACTCGCCCGGCAACATCAAGCCGGTGCTCGACGCCCTCAAGAAAGCGGAGAAAGACCCGAAGGCGCTGGAGCAAGTGAAAGAATTGGTTTTGCCCCGGGAATTGACCGTGACGGGCATCTTCAAGAGCGGCCGCTACGACTACGATTCGCAATTCCTGCTGGTGCCGCTTTACGTTGGGCAGGAACTCTACGGCATGACCGATGAGGATGCGCTGACGGGCATCTCCGTGAAAGTCTCGGACGCGAACGCTGCGGGCGGGATCGCCAAACAGCTTGCATCCGTGCTGCCCCAAGGGGTGGTCGCCTCCACCTGGGAGGAGCGGAACAAGACCCTCTTTGAAGCCATCGCCATGGAGCGGATGACCATGTTCGTGATCCTCCAGTGCATCATTGTCGTGGCTGCGTTTGGCATCATGAACACGCTCATCACGGTCACGGTGCAAAAGACGCGCGAGATCGGCATCATGAAGGCGCTGGGAGCGACGACGAGCCAGATCGTCTGGGTGTTTCTGGGGCAGGGAATGTTTGTCGGCTTTCTCGGCAACCTCACCGGGCTGGCGTTGGGTATGACGATGATCACCTACCGCAACGAATTCAAAGACTGGCTGGCGAACCAGATGGGCATCGAGATTTTCTCCGCGAAAGTGTACATGTTCTCGTCCATCCCCGCGCAGGTGGTGCCCGAATATGTGGCGATCATCTGCGTCAGCGCGTTTGTCATCTGCTCGCTCGCCGCGCTCGTCCCGGCTTACTTCGCCGCACGGCTCGACCCGGTGAAGGCGCTGCGGCAGGAGTAGAAATAAGCAAATCTGGAACTCAGGAACTCAAGAAAAAGAGAAGAGGCGTTTTCTTTTTCCTCCTGAGTTCCTGAGTTCCAGATTTGCTTTATTCCGCCGTGCGGATGCGCTGGATCTGGATTTGCACGCTCACCCGGCCCCGCCATTCGTTGCGTTCGATGCGGAAGGCGATGTCCCACGGTGGACGCGGCAACGGTGCGGCGGTTCCGCCGAAGAAGATGGCTTCGTGGCGCGCTCCATCCTGCCCGAGCATGAGGCGCAGGTGCTTCTCCTTGAGGACGGTGGGTTCCGCAAGCGGACGCACGCCGCGCGCCACGAAAAGTGGCTGGGCGTTACCCATTCCGAACGGCTGCAAGCGTTCGTGGGCGGCCAGAAAATCGAGGCTGATCTCGCACAACGCCACTGCGCCATCGAGTTTGACGCGCGGCGCCAGATCCTCGTCTGTGAGCCGCGCGCGGGCGTGCGCTTTGAACGCCTCCCGGAACGCCTCAAACTGTTCCTGCCGCAGCGCCAGGCCCGCCGCCATTTCGTGGCCCCCGAATTTCTCCAGGAAATGCCCGCATTGGCCGAGGGCTTCCACCAGTGAGAATCCGTCGATGCTCCGCCCGCTTCCTTTGCCGAGGCCACTTTCGTCGAAACCGATCACCAGCGTGGGCCGGTGGTGCTGGCGGCAGATGCGCGAGGCGACAATGCCGAGCACGCCGGGATGCCAGCCGGACGCGCCCACCACGATGGCCGCGTCGCGGGCGGGATCGAACGCGACCTGCGCTTCTGCTTGCGCGAGCGTCGTTTTTTCCACGGTCTGGCGTTCGCGGTTGTGGACGTCCAGATCCCGCGCCAGCGTGCGCGCCCGTTCGGGATCGTCGGTGAGAAGCAGTTCGAGCGATTCCTGCGCGGTGCCGAGGCGGCCCGAGGCGTTGAGCCGCGGGCCGAGTTTGAAGCCGACGTCGCCGGGAGTGAGCGGCGCGCCGACTGCGGCCACTTCCATCAGCGCGCGCAATCCCGCCCAGCGCGTGCAGGCCATGGTTTCAAGGCCGCGCTGCACCAGCACGCGGTTTTCGCCGGTGAGCGGCACGATGTCGGCCACGGTTCCCAGCGCCACGAGGTCGAGATGCTCGCGCAAATCGAACTCCGGCAGCGCCCGTGTTTTTAAGAGGGCGTGACAAAATTTGAAAACAAGCCCCGCGCTGCACAGGTAGGTGAAATCGGATTCGGCGTCCGCGCGCTTGGGGTTCACCAGTGCAACGCAGCACGGTAGTTCCGGCGGGCATTCGTGGTGGTCAATCACGACGACCTCGACGCCCTGTGCGGTGAGCGCGGCGATTTCCGCTGCCGACGATGTGCCGCAATCCACCGCGATGAGGAGTTGCGGCGCGAACGTTTCCACACAGCGCGCCACGCCCTCGGGGCTCAGGCCGTAGCCCTCCTCCATGCGCGAGGGGAGGAACGCCTCGGGCGCTGCGCCGTAGGCCCGGAGCATGCGCACAAGCAGCGCCAGGGAAGTGACGCCGTCCACGTCGTAATCGCCGTAGAGGACAATGCGCTCACCCCGGTCGACGGCCGCCAGCGTGCGCTCCACAGCGGCGCGCATTTGCGGCAGCAGAAAGGGATCGCTGAGGCGTTTGAGCTTGGGAGCGTGAAAGTCGGCGGCCTGGCTGGAGTCGGCGATGCCGCGCCGCGCGAGAATCCCGGCCACCGCATGCGGGCAGGCGAGATCACGCGCCAGCGCATCCACCAGCGACGCATCTTGCGCGTCGAGCGGAGGCGGGAGAATCCAGCGAGCGTTCATTTGGTAGGGACGGCACTCCGTGCCGTCCTGATCAAGCTCCCAACAGCGTCCGAGCCTGTGCCAGAGCGGCGTCGAGTTGGGAGGCGTCTTTGCCTGCGCCGCGTGCAAAATCGGGGCGACCGCCGCCTTTGCCGCCCACGATGGGCGCGAGGGTTTGGATGAGCTTCCCGGCTTGGAATTGCTTTACGAACTCCGGCGAAACGCTGGCGGCAAGCGCCACTGCGCCTTCCGCCGCGCCCGCGAGCACCGCGACGCCCGCGAATTTCCCCTTGAGCGCATCGGCCACCGCTTGCAGCGCGTCGCCGTCCACCGCGCCAAGGTGGGCGATGATCGCCGAAACCCCGTTGAGCGTCTCGGCCTTGGTGAGCAAGGCGTTGGCGGTGTCCGCCGCCTGACGTTGCTGCACGGCCTTGAATTGCTTCTGAAGTTCTTTTTGTTCGGAGAGCAGAGCGTCGAGTTTCTTCTCCAGTTCGCCGATGGGCGCGTTGAGCTTGGCTGCGAGGTCGGCGACGCGATCCGATGCCGCGCGCGCGATAGCGTAGGCTTCAAGGCCCGCCACGGCTTCGATGCGCCGGACGCCCGCTGCGATGGCCGCTTCGCTCACGATGCGGAAGAGGCCGATCTCGCCCGTGGCGCGCACATGCGTGCCGCCGCAGAGTTCCATCGAGTAGCCGTTGAGCGCGTTGCGGTCGCCGCCGATCTGCACCACGCGCACCACGTCGCCATATTTGTCGCCGAAGAACTGCATGATGCCCGCGTTGTTGCGCACGTCGGCATAGGGGACTTCCGTCCACGAGACCGGCGCGTTCTCGATGATCTTCTCATTCACGAGCCGCTCGATGTCGCGCACCTGCTGCGCGGTGAGCGCGCCGCTGTTGAAGTCAAAAGTCAGTTTGTCCGGCCCCACGAACGAGCCCTTCTGCGTGGCCTCGGGGCTGACCACCTGGTGCAATGCCAGGTGGAGCAAGTGGGTGACGGTGTGGTGCCGGGCGATGGCCGCGCGGCGGGCGGTGTCCACGCTGAGCGTGACGGCGGCACCCACGGCGGGCGCGTCGCTCTCGGCGAGGAAATGGAGCCAGGTCGCGCCGGTCTTCTGCGTGCCGGTGACATTCCAAAGCTGTCCGCCGCCCTCGATCTCGCCGGTGTCGCCAACCTGCCCGCCCATCTCGGCGTAGCAGGTGGAGACGTCGAGAATCACAGCGGTCTTCCCCTTCACCTCCACCACGTCGAGGACGGTGGCCGGGGTGGTGAGGAAATCATACCCGATAAACTGGGTCGGCGCGGCCTCGATGTTGGAGACGCTGATGATCTCGCGCTTCTGCGCGGCACGCGCGCGGTTGCGCTGCTCTTCCATCAGCTTCTCGAAGCCTTCCTTGTCCACCGTGAGACCCCGTTCGCGGGCCAGCAGTTCGGTGAGATCGAGCGGGAAACCCTGCTCGTCGTACAGGCGGAAGGCAAATGCTCCGGAGATGCACGGCGCATGAGCCGCTTCGGCCTCAAACAGCGCAATCCCCTTGTCCAGCGTCCGGTTGAACGCCTCTTCCTCGCGCTTGAGCACTTCCTCCACGTGCGCTTTTTTGGCCCGGATTTCCGGGAAGACATCGCCCATCGTGCGGGCGAGCACGTCCACCAGTTGGTAGAAGAACGGTTTGTGGAAGCCGAGGGTGCGCCCGTATTTCACCGCGCGGCGCAGGATGCGGCGCAGGACGTAGTTGCGGTCGGTGTTGCCGGGCTGGATGCCGTCGGCGATGGCGAAACTGAGCGTGCGAATGTGGTCGGCGATGACGCGGAAGGCGACGTCGATCTTCTCCTCCTCGGTGTCGCCGGTGCTGCCGGAGACGGGGAGCGTGCAGCCGTAGCGGTGGCCGCTCATCTTCTCCAACTCGTCGAAGATGGGCCGGAAAATGTCGGTCTCGTAGTTGGAGATTTTCGCGTGGGCGAAGTCGGTGAAATTCTTGGTGCCCTGGATGATGGAGGTGACGCGCTCAAAGCCCATGCCGGTATCGACATGCTTTGCGGGGAGGGCAGAGAAGCTGCCGTCCGGGTTGGCGTTGAACTGGATGAAGACGAGGTTCCAGATCTCGATGCACTCGGCGCTGCCCATGTTGACGAGCTTGCCCTTGGTGTCGCCCGCCGGGGTGAGATCGACGTGCAATTCCGAGCACGGGCCGCACGGGCCGGTCTCGCCCATCATCCAGAAGTTGTCCTTCTTGTTGCCGTTGACGATGTGGACTTTCGGGTCGAGCCCCACGCTCTCGAACAGCTTGGCCCAGATGTCGTAGGCCTCGAAATCGAAATCCGCCGGGTCGCCCTTGGTTTTGTCCGGGTTGTAGACCGTGGCGTAGAGGCGTTGCGGCGGGAATTTCCAGCGTCCCACGACGAGTTCCCACGCCCACTGGATCGCTTCCGTCTTGAAGTAATCGCCGAAAGACCAGTTGCCGAGCATCTCGAAGAAGGTGTGGTGGTAGGTGTCGAGGCCCACGTCGTCGAGGTCGTTGTGCTTGCCGCCCGCGCGGATGCACTTCTGCGTGTCCGCCGCGCGCGTGGCGCAACCGGGGATGGCCCCCTGCCATTTATCCACATCCGCCGCGGCCTCGCCGAGGAAGATCGGCACGAACTGGTTCATCCCGGCGTTGGTGAAGAGGAGGTTCGGCGAGCTGGGCATCAGCGAAGAAGACGGCACAAGCGTGTGCTGTTTCTCGCGGAAGAAATCGAGGAACGACTGGCGGATTTCGGAACTGGTCATAGGATGGATTTTTAATCGCAAAAAGCGCAGAGCGGGTTTCCCCTCTTTGCGCCTTTGCGTCTTTGCGTGAGATTTTTTGGTTAAGGCAGGTCAGTCGCGCCCATCAGGTAGCGGTCGATCTCGCGGGCTACGCCCCGGCCTTCGTTGAAGGCCCAGACGACGAGGCTCTGGCCCCGGCGGCAGTCGCCTGCGGCGAAGACCTTCGGCACGTTGGTTGTGTAGCGTTCAAACTCGGCCTTGGCATTGCTGCGGGCGTCGCGTTCGACGCCGAGCGATTCCAGCAGCGCTTGATCCGGCCCGAGGAAGCCGAGCGCGAGCAGGACGAGTTGCGCGGGGACGATCTTGTCGGACCCGGCGACTTCCTGCGGCACAAACTGGCCATTGTCATTTTTCTTCCACTCGATCTGGACGAGGTGGACTTCCTTCACGTTGCCCGCGTCATCGCCGATGAAGCGCTTGGCGGTGGTGAGGAAGACGCGGGGATCAGCGCCGAATTTCTCGGCAGCTTCTTCCTGGCCGTAGTCTGTGCGGAAAATCTTGGGCCATTCGGGCCACGGGTTGTCCTTGGCGCGTTCGAGCGGCGGTTTGGGCAGGATTTCCACCTGCGTGACACTCAGCGCGCCGTGGCGGACGGAGGTGCCGACGCAGTCGGTGCCGGTGTCGCCGCCCCCGATGACGATGACGTGCTTGCCCGCGGCGCTGATCGGCGCGGCGGTCTTGTCGAGGAGCGCCTTGGTGTTGGAGCCGAGGAATTCCATGGCGAGGTGGACGCCCTTGAGCTGGCGGCCTTCCGTGGGAAGATCGCGCGGCGTGGTCGCGCCGATGCAGAGCGCCACGGCATCGAAGTCCTTCAGTAATTTTTCAGCAGCGAGATCTTTGCCGACGGCGGTGTTGCAAACGAAGGTGACGCCTTCGGCTTCGAGCTGTTTGATGCGGCGCAAGACAATCTCGTTTTTATCGAGCTTCATGTTGGGAATGCCATACATGAGGAGCCCGCCCGGACGGTCGGCGCGTTCAAAAACAGTGACGGTGTGGCCCGCTTTGTTGAGCTGCGCGGCGGCGGAGAGTCCCGCGGGGCCGGAGCCGACGACGGCGACCTTCTTGCCGGTGCGCACGGCGGGCGGTTGCGGAACAATCCAGCCTTCCTCCCAGCCTTTGTCGATGATGGAGACCTCGATATTCTTGATGGTGACCGGCGGGCAGTTCATGCCGACGGTGCAGGAGCCTTCGCACGGGGCGGGGCAGACGCGGCCAGTGAACTCGGGGAAGTTGTTGGTCTTGTGGAGGCGATCCAGCGCTTCACGCCAGAGGCCGCGATAGACGAGGTCATTCCACTCCGGGATGAGGTTGTGGATCGGGCAGCCGCTGGCCATGCCGCTGATGAGCGTGCCGGTGTGGCAGAAGGGAATGCCGCAGTCCATGCAGCGCGCGGCCTGCGTGCGCAGGTCTTCAGGCTTCATGTGGCTGTGAAATTCGTTCCAGTCTTTGATGCGTTCCAAAGCCGGACGATCCAGCGGCAGTTCGCGGAGATATTCGAGGAATCCAGTCGGTTTACCCATGGTGAGAAATGAATGATGAATTATAAATTATGAATTATGAAACGCTTCGCCGGTGGAAAGCTTCGCGGAAAGTATGAATGATGAATGACTTTGGAAGTCTCGTGATGAATAATCATCGTTTGTTTTTTTGTATAAAATTAAGCCTAGAATTGAACCGCTGCGCCGTCTCTCAAGCGCTCCACGCTCGGCGTCAGCGTTTCATAATTCATAATTTATAATTCATATTTTCCGCTATCCGCCGCCGACGCGGGCGAGGTCGCGCGAGTTGGCTTCGAAGGCTGCGTTGAGGGCGTCGTCGCCGCTCAGGCCTTCATCGTGGGCTTTCTTGATGGCTGCGATGACGCGCTTGTAATCCTTCGGCATGACTTTGACAAACTTGGGCGCCATTGCGTCCCATTGTGCCAGCACTTGCTGGGCGCGTTTGCTGCCGGTGTATTGCGCGTGCCGGGCGATGAGTTGGCGAATTTCTTCGATCTCCTCGCCTTCCATTTTCTCCAGGCCGACCATCTGCTGGTTGCAGCGGCAGGGGAAGGAGCCGTCTTCATCCAGGACGTAAGCGACGCCGCCGCTCATGCCCGCCGCGAAGTTGCGTCCCGTTGCGCCAAGCACAACGACGCGTCCGCCGGTCATGTATTCGCAACCGTGGTCGCCCACGGCTTCGACTACCGCGCTGACCCCGGAGTTGCGCACGCCGAAGCGCTCGCCTGCCTGGCCGCCGATGTAGGCCTCGCCGCTGGTCGCACCGTAGAGCGCGACGTTGCCGGCAATGATATTCGCTTCCGCAGCGAAGGTGGAACCGGCGGGGGGATAAAGGATGATCTTCCCACCGCTGAGGCCCTTGCCAATGTAATCGTTCGTGTCGCCTTCGAGTTCCAGCGTCACGCCCTTGGGCACAAATGCGCCGAAGCTCTGGCCCGCCGAGCCCTGGAAGTGGAGATGCACGGTGTCTTCCGGCAGACCCGCCGCGCCGTAGCGTTTGGTGATCTCGTTGCCGAGGATCGTGCCGGTGACGCGGTTGACGTTGCGGATGGGCAGCGTCGCCTTGACCTTCTCGCCGCGTTCGAGCGCGGGCTTGCAGAGGTCGAGGAGCACGGTGACGTCGAGGGATTTGTCAATGCCGTGATCCTGGCTCATCTGGCAGTAGCGGCCGATTTCCGGCCCCGCTTGCGGCTGGTACAGGATCGCGGAGAGATCGACGCCCTTGGCTTTCCAATGCTCGATGGCTTTCTTGGCTTCGAGAACGTCCGTGCGCCCGACCATTTCGTTGAGCGTGCGGAAGCCGAGCTTGGCCATGAGTTCGCGCACTTCCATGGCGACAAAGCGCATGAAGTTGACGGTGTAAGCCGGGTCGCCGGTGAACCGCTTGCGCAGTTCCGGGTTTTGCGTGGCGACGCCCACCGGGCAGGTGTTCAAATGGCAAACGCGCATCATCACGCAACCGAGCGTGACAAGCGGTGCGGTGGCGAAGCCGAATTCCTCGGCGCCCAGCAGCGCGGCGATCACCACGTCGCGGCCTGTCTTGAGCTGGCCGTCGGTCTCCACCATGATGCGGCTGCGCAGGTTGTTGAGGACGAGCGTCTGGTGTGTTTCGGCAAGGCCGAGTTCCCACGGCAGACCCGCGTGCTTGGTGCTGGTCTGCGGCGATGCGCCGGTGCCGCCGTCGAAGCCGCTGATGAGCACCACGTCCGCGTGCGCCTTGGCGACGCCCGCTGCGATGGTGCCGACGCCGACTTCCGAAACGAGCTTCACGCTGATGCGCGCGGCGCGGTTGGCGTTCTTGAGGTCGTGGATCAGTTCCGCGAGATCCTCAATGGAGTAAATGTCATGGTGCGGAGGCGGCGAGATGAGGCCGACGCCCGGGGTGGAGTGACGGGTCTTGGCGACCCACGGGTAAACCTTGGAGCCGGGAAGCTGACCGCCTTCGCCGGGCTTGGCTCCCTGCGCCATCTTGATCTGGATTTCCTCGGCGTTGGTGAGGTAGTTGCTCGTGACGCCGAAACGGCCCGAGGCCACCTGCTTGATGGCGCTCTTTTTCGAGTCGCCGTTGGGCATCGGGAGGAAACGCTCGGGGTCTTCGCCGCCTTCGCCGGTGTTGGACTTGCCGCCGATGCGGTTCATCGCAATCGCCATGGCTTCGTGCGCCTCCTTGGAGATGGAGCCGTAGGACATCGCGCCCGTCTTGAAGCGCTTCATGATCGACTCGATGGACTCGACTTCCTCAATCGGCACGGACGCCGTTTCCTTGAACGCGAGCAGCCCGCGCAGGGTGTAGAACTGGTGATCCTGCTCGTTGACGAGCGCGGCGTACTGGCGGAAGGCCTCGTAGCTGTCGGTGCGCACCGCTTTTTGCAGGGTGTGGATGGTGAGCGGGTTGAAGAGGTGGGCCTCGCCGTCCGCGCGCCACTGGTATTCGCCGCCCGTTTCCAGGGTTGCGCCGTTGCTGCCCGCCCGCTCGGGGAAGGCGTGCTGGTGGCGGAGTTGGACTTCGCCCGCAATCACGTCCAATCCCGCGCCTTCAATGCGCGAGGCCGTCCAGGTGAAATATTTGTCGATCACCGCGCGGTTGAGGCCGACGGCTTCGAAAATCTGCGCGCCGCGATAGCTCTGGATGGTGGAGATGCCCATCTTGGAGGCGACCTTGACCACCCCCTTGGTGGCGGCCTTGACGTAGTTCTTGCAAGCGGCCTTGTGGTCGGTGTTGACCAGCAGGCCCTGGCGGATCATGTCGTCGAGGGTCTCGAACGCCAGATACGGGTTGATCGCTCCGCAGCCGTAGCCGAGCAGGAGCGCGTAGTGGTGCACTTGGCGCGGTTCGCCGGATTCCAATACGATCCCCGCGCGCGTGCGGGTGCCTTCGCGGATCAAATGATGGTGCAGACCGGCGACGGCAAGCAGCGACGGGATGGGCGCGTGCTCCTTGTCCACTCCGCGGTCGGAAAGAATCAGGATGTTGGCCCCTTCGGCGATGGCCTTGCTGGCCGCCGCGCAGAGGGCGTCCATCGCGGCTTCCAGCGCGCGGGCGGCTTCCTCATGGTTGCCTTTCGGGCTGAAAAGGATGGGGAGTGTGGCGGATTTGAACTCGCCCTGCGCGATGTGCCGCAGCTTGGCCAGTTCCTCGTTGGTGAGGATCGGCGACTTGAGTTCAATCAAGTGGCAGCTTTCCGGCGTCGGGTTCAAGAGGTTGCGTTCGCCGCCAATGGTGGTCTCCGCCGAGGTGACGATCTCCTCGCGAATGCAGTCGATGGGCGGGTTGGTGACCTGCGCGAAGAGCTGCTTGAAGTAGTCGAACAGCGGGTGCGCCTTGTTAGAAAGGATGGCGAGCGGGGTATCCGTGCCCATGGAGCCAATGGCTTCCACGCCGTCGCGCGCCATGGGGACGAGCAGCATGCGCAGCTCTTCAAAGGTGTAGCCGAAGGCCTGCTGGCGGGCGACGACCGTCTTGTGATCCGGCTCGGGAACTTCCGGCGCGTCGGCCACGCTGGCCAGTTCCACCATGTGTTTGTCGAGCCATTCGCGGTAGGGGTGTTCCTTGGCGATGGCGCTCTTGATTTCCTCGTCGGCGACGATGCGGCCTTCCTCCATGTTCACCAGGAACATGCGGCCCGGCTGCAAGCGGCCTTTGTGGGCGATGCGCTCCGGTTCGATGGGGAGCACGCCCGCTTCGGAAGCCATGATAACCAGGTCATCCTTCGTCACATAATAACGCGAGGGGCGCAGGCCGTTGCGGTCGAGCACCGCGCCGATGAACGTGCCATCGGTGAACGCGATGGAGGCGGGGCCATCCCACGGTTCCATGAGGCAGGAGTGGTATTCGTAGAATGCCTTCATCTCGTCGCTCATGGACTCATGGGCGGTCCACGGCTCGGGGATCATCATCATCACCGCGTGCGGCAGCGAGCGGCCGGAGAGCACGAGCAGTTCCAGGCAGTTGTCGAACATCGCGGAGTCCGATCCGTTGGCGTCGATGATGGGGAGGACTTTCTTCATGTCCTCGCCGAAAAGCTCGCTCTCGAAGAGCGACTGCCGGGCGTGCATCCAGTTGATGTTGCCGCGCAGGGTGTTGATCTCGCCGTTGTGGGCGATGTAGCGGTACGGATGCGAACGCTCCCAGCTTGGGAAGGTGTTCGTGCTGAAGCGGGAGTGCACCAGCGCGAGGGCGCTTTCCACATCCGGGTCGGCCAGGTCGAGGAAATACTCGCCCACCTGCACCGGCATGAGCATTCCTTTGAAAATCATCGTCCGGCAGGAGAGGCTCGAAATATACCAGTGGGAGTTGCCCCCGGCGGTGCGGATCTCGTTGAGCGCGCGCTGGCGGATCACGTAAAGCTTGCGCTCAAAGGCGAGGTCGTTCGCCACATTCGCGCCACGTCCGATGAACACCTGCTTCACACACGGCTCGGAGGCCTTGGCGCTCTCGCCGAGGGTTCCGTTGTAGGTCGGCATCACGCGCCAGCCCAGGAAGGTTTGCCCTTCTTCGGCGATGATCCGCTCGAAAGTCGCTTCATCCCGCGCGCACGCGGCGGCGTCCGGCGAGGCAAACACCACGCCCGCGCCGTATTGGCCCGCTTCGGGAAGCTCGATCCCGCACGCCTGGGTCGCCTTCTTGAGAAACTTGTGCGGCATCTGCATCAGGATGCCCGCGCCGTCGCCCGTATTGGTCTCCGCCCCCACCGCGCCACGGTGGTCGAGGTTGAGGAGGATCGTCAGCGCCTGCTGGACGATCTCGTGCGACTTCTTGCCCTTCATGTGCACGACGAACCCGACGCCGCATGCGTCGTGTTCAAACTGCGGGTCGTAGAGGCCTTGCTTCGGTGGGAGTCCGTTGGGGTTCGTCGTCTGCATCTTGGTCTTTAAGTAAAATTGCGAGGGCTTCGACTTATCGCACAAAAAACGCGCAGACGCTAGGTCTCAGCGCGGTGTTTCTTTCGGAAAATGGTGGCGTTTTTTGGAACATCGAAGCGGGTGTATTTCTGATTCGGGTCTTTTTGTGGGGTGGTAATAGCAGCACTCCTGCGAAATTTTTCAATGTTCTTCTTGCAAAATTTGCGTGTGGGCCGTTTTTGACTCCGTTCCAAACAGCAGGAAATCTGGAACTTAGGAACTCAAGAAAGGGAAAATCAGGAAGCCGGGAGGTGGAAATATTTACGCTCGTATTTCCTTCGTGCTCTTCGTGTTCTCTGTGGTGAATCCTCTTTTTTGCGCTTCTTGCGCTTTTTTGCGGCTATTTCCCCCTCCGCGTCTCTTTTATTGCCCCCGCCGCCGCATTCCGCTAGATCTTGCTGCCTTATGTCCACACCGGAGACCTTTACCCTCGGCCATTCGCCCGATCCTGATGACGCTTTTATGTTCTACGCCATGGCGGAGGGCAAGATCGACACCCACGGCTACCAGTTCCAGCACATCCTTCAGGACATCCAGACTCTCAACGAGCGGGCCACGCGCGGCGAACTCCACATCACCGCCATCTCCATCCACGCCTACGCCTACGTGCTGAACCAATACGCCCTGCTCCCCAGCGGCGCGAGCATGGGCGACGGCTACGGCCCGATGCTCATCGCCACCTCGCGCGAAGGCTTGGCCGAGAACGCCAGCGACGACGAGATCAAAGCCTGGCTGAAGGGCAAACGCATCGCCGTCCCCGGCAAAATGACCAGCGCCTACCTCGCCCTGCAACTTTTCTTGGGCAAAGACTTTGAATCCGTGATGGTGCCCTTCGACCAGATTTTCGACCACGTCCGCCGCGGCGAGAGCCCCGTGGGCCTCATCATCCACGAAGGCCAGCTCACCTACGCGCGCGACGGCTTCCAACTCATCCGCGACTTCGGCCAATGGTGGAAGGACGCGACCGGCCTGCCGCTCCCCCTGGGCGGCAACGTGATCCGCAAGGACATCCCGCCCGCGCAGCGCAAGGAAATCGCGGACATCCTGGAAGCCAGCATCCGCTACGGCCTGGAACACCGCGCCGCCGGGGTGGCCCATGCCATGCCGCTCGCCCGCGACATGGACACGCCGCTGGCCGACGAGTTCATCGGGATGTACGTCAACGACTACACCCTGGACTACGGCGACAGCGGCCGCAAAGCCATCGCGCTCTTCCTCAAGCGCGCCTCCGACGCAGGGCTGATTCCGGCTCCGGTGGAGCTGGAGTTTGTGGAGTAGCGGCCCGGCAATCCATCCGGGGCATGCGGTATCCTTAGAAGCTCTTAACCTAGAGCAATTTACCAAAAACTATAGCCGCGTCTTGGGGCGGCGAAGGCCGT
>JBAXQF010000013.1:0-37356 GCA_037131875.1 Verrucomicrobiota bacterium | reverse complement strand
ACCAACCCACGGCGCTCTCAGATCATTGCGCCAAATTAACCCGAAACTGCTCTAGAGCAATTTACCAAAAACTATAGCCGCGTCTTGGGGCGGCGAAGGCCGTTGCAAACCGTTTGTCCCTTGGGCTGTGTTTACAAACACAGCCGCTGCGGGCCAAGCCGCCTTGCACCAGCCTTCGGCGCTCCCAAGCCACTGGCCACATTTTTTTGTAAAATGCTCTAGCAAAGTGATTCGGTGGAAACCCATAGGGTTTCCAGAAAATAGCCGGTGGTTGAGGCGCGTTGCGCGCCGACACCACCGGAACTGTTTCCACAACGTGATTCACCCCAACGGGGTGGCAGAGGGTATCTCATACAGCGGGTTTCTGCCACCCCGTTGGGGTGCTGCTTGGTCTGATCCAAACCGGGGGTGTCGCTTCGCTCAACCCCCGGCTATTTTCTTTAAACCCTGCGGGTTTATACCGAAATTTATTCGCATTTGTATAATACTCTTGCGTGGTATAATACGGCAGAAACTCCGTTCCGGCTTTTGCAATGTGTTCTCTATGCTTTTGCGCGCGCACCCATTCGGCGCAGTGCCGCCTGCCCGCAACTGGCGAAGCACAGCAGCGACAATGCCGCCCATGTCCCCGGCTCGGGTGCGACAGTGGCGGGGGTGGCATTCAGGGCAACGGCATCCAGAAAATTTCCGTAAGATCCCGGCGTGAGAGACGCGAAGGAGACCCGGATGGTGTCCCCTTTGGAGAGGATTGTGGATTCGGTGGCGCTTGTGTAGAAGCCCCAGTTGCTGGTGCCGTCCGAGTAGGTTTTGGCAAAAAGCGTGATGTCATCCGCCGTGCCGTAGATGCCGTCCGCGCCCAGATCCGTGATCGCAAAGCGCATCGACTCGACCGCCAACCGGCCCCGGTGCGCCAGTTGAAAGGTCAGCTTCTCCCCCGCTGCAATGCCGGTGACATCTTGATAAAGGGTCTCCTGCATGTTCGCATTGATCTCCGCAAACTGGTTGCCTTCAAAAGCGGAAACGCCACTGAAGGGGGTGCTCCAAACCTCGATTTTCTGGTCGGAAGCCGTGGACTTCCACCCCGGAACCTTGGATTGATCCATGATCGAGTAAGTGCCAGTGGGGAGGGTGGGTGCTTCAAAGCCGGCATTCACCAATAAGTTGGCGTGCAGGGAAGTGGGCAAACACAGGGCTGCCAGCGCAACGCTCGCGAGGGTGGTGTGTTTAAGACGAAGTGGAATCATGGTGTGCATCCTATTCTAGTGTCCTGTCAGGCAACTTCCTTTCATAATTCCAGCCCCTTTTCCGATTTTTCAGCGTTGCTTCCTCGGGCAATATCTTCAGATATTGCCTTTCGGTCGCGCCTTGAAAAATGCGAAAAATGGACTCGGAATTATTTCATTAACTTACCTGACAGGACACTAACACACCCATTTATTTAGCAGAATCCGCACGTGAAGTAAAGGAGTGGTAATACGTATATCTTTTGCGATGTCATGGGGTGTGCGTTCACTTCATCCCTCATCTCCGAACCCTGTTTTGAGGAGGAGGTGTTATGAAGGGATGGAGCCGCAAGGCGCGGATTTTGGGAACAGTCGGGGTCTTGGCGGGGATCGCATTGCCGGTCTGCGCGCAAGCGCAGGGGATGGGGCTCAAGACGGGAAGTCTTTATGCCATTGGATTCCAGGACGGCGCTGGCCCTGGGCCCGCGCCCGTTGCCGCCAATGCTGCCACGCCACCACAGAGGGCGGTGGCAACCTACCGGGTGCTCGGGGTGTCAGGCGACCAGCAATGGTATCGTTTGAAGATGGTGGTGCGGAACCCGCAAGGCGGCTGGCTCACGCCGCAGGGAGCGCCCGAGGTTTGGGTGAACCTGGCCTATGCAATGTGGGTGCAGGAGGTGACGCGGTAAGTCTCAATCCGGCAGAAGGGCTCGCGCAAAAGCCCCCAAGTTACTCTTCCTTGGCGACCGGGGAGATGCGCGAACGTGCCTTGGGTGTGGAAGAGCGAACCGGGACGGATGCTGTTTTTGGCGTGGCGGGTTTTACGAGATCGCTTTTAGCCGCAATGGCGAGCGGCAAGCGAATCTCCCCGTGCGTTTTGACATGCTCTACATAGGCTTCAAGGCAGGCGCGGCAAACCGTGGAGACATCAAGCCCGGTAAGCTTGCACGTTGCCTCCAAATTGGCCGCAAGCTGGGGGGAGAGCCTGACAGTGATTCTGGTATCTTTGGGCATTGCCACCATTCTAGCCGATTGCGTTGGTTTTACAAACCAAACAAAATATTGACACGGTCATCCGAAGTCTGACATTGTCTGCCAATGTTTCGAAAACGAAATGGAAAAATCCGGATTCGCATATCCGCAAAAGCAGCGAAGGATATTGAGGAAGTGTCTGTGCGAACCCGCACGCCGAAATCCGACATCGGAGCCGCCGCCCTGGAATTCGGTCTTCCCAAAATTCTTTCCGGCGAACTGAAAATTTCCCCCTCACTTGTCGGTCCATCGCCCGAAACAGAATAGCAATCATGTTGGACAAAGGGATTATGCTGATATTGGGAGTTAATGTGCTGTTCATTTTTGCGATCATCGTGGCGGCAATGTGGAGCGGTGATGCACGCTCAAGCAAACACGCATGTTGCCGTTGCGGGGAGCCGGAGGCATCTTATTGGATCCATAATGTCGAGGGGCGATTTTGCAAACATTGCTTTTATGATGCTGTGGAAAATTTATGGTTTGCAAAAGCCGCTTCGCTGGAATCTGACCGCAATGGGGATGGCGTTGGCGCTTCCGGACAGGAGGCAAAGGAATGAGCGGACTCTCTTTTCCCTCTTGGGTGGGATGGGTGTTCTTCGCGTTATGGGTGCTCGGTTTGACCGCTTTGGTTTGGGGGCTGTTTGAGTTGAAAACCAGAGCTGTGGAAGAGGAGATGGTGGAAGGCGACGAACCGATGAGACATGAGCCGGGGTTCGCCTTTCAAGATGAGGCAGGCTCGGCTGCGGTCGCTACGGGCCTTCATGAAGTGCGCCAAACTTTTGAGGCGCATCTGCTGCAATATCTATCAAGGAATCCATTCCCACCGGGTTCGAGCCCGCTTGCCTCAAACTCCCGTTTCCCCAAAAGAACCATGAAGGCATCGATATCCAACATTCTGGTTTCCAGTGGCTGTTACGATAAGCAAAGCCATTCACCGCCTGTCAACTGAGCGCCGAAGTGGCTGTGCTTTCCCAGTCGGCTCAAGTCGGTTAATATTCCCGCGCCAACAAATACTCGGCGATGATCTGCAGGGTGTCGCCTTTCTTTCCGAACGGCTTGAGCGCGGCGAGCGAGGCGGCGGTGAGGCGTTGGGCTTCCTTGCGCGCTTTTTCCAGGCCGAGCAGGGCGGGGTAGGTGGCTTTTTGAGCCGCCACGTCTTTCCCGGCGCTTTTGCCGAGCTTTTCGCTGGTCTGGGTGACGTCGAGGATGTCGTCGATGACCTGGAAGGCGAGCCCGAGGTTCATCCCGAACGCGGTGAGGGCTTCCAGCTTGGCAGGGGTGGCGTTGGCGCTCATGCCGCCGAGCCGGATGGAGGCGGTGAGCAGCGCAGCGGTTTTGGCTTCGTGGATGAACCGCAATTCCCGCAGGGAGAGCTTTTTGCCTTCGCCTTCGAGATCTGCCACCTGGCCCGCGATGAGCTGGCGGCTCCCGGCGGCGTGGGAGAGTTCTTTGAGGAGCGCGGCGACGGGATAACGCGCGGTCCCCTGCGCGGCGGTGAGGATTTCAAAGGCGACGGTGAGCAGGGCGTCCCCGGCGAGCACGGCGATCCCTTCGCCAAAGACCTTGTGGCTGGTGGGGCGGCCCCGGCGCAGATCGTCGTCGTCCATGCACGGGAGGTCGTCGTGGATGAGCGAGTAGGTGTGGATGCACTCCACGGCGCAGGCGGCGGGCAGCGCCGGTTCCAGCGCGCCGCCGCAGGCCTCGGCTGCCGCGAGGCAAAGGACGGGCCGCAGCCGTTTGCCCCCCGCGAAGAGCGAGTAGCGCATCGCCTTGTGCATGGTGGCGGGCTTGACGGTGGCTTTGGGGAGGAATCCGTCAAGCGCCTGATCCACGAGGGCGCTGCGGTCGGTGAGGTAGTCCTTCAAAATCATGGCACGGGAAGAAAATCAGGAAATCAGGAGAAAGAAAATCAGGAATACAGCCCCTTTTGAAAAAGGGGTATCCTATCCCAGCTAAAATACGTGTTTTGAAGATGCTGCTTCTGTCTTTTCCTGATTTCCTGATAGATTTTTAGATGCGTGAGCCCTGCGTGACAGATCACCGCGTAGAAAACGGGGTGGAGAGCAGGGGGCCACGAGAAGCCCTGTTTTTCTGGTTCCACGCGCCGCATGCGTCGGAAAGGTTCTTGGCAAGCACACTCTCGCCGCACTCCATGCAGCCCAGAACCCACGTGCCGCTTGGAAATTCCACCGCCATCAACTCCGCATCACAACCGGGATGGTTTTCAACGGGAGGATGCTTGAAATCCCTCTTTTCGCTGGAGCTTTTGATTACCAAAACGCCCCCTTCTTTTCTGGTTCGAGAGGGCGACTCCCAAGCAGGGAAGTCCGGGGTGGCGGGCAGTAAACAAGCATGCAAGCCGGGTTTTCTTCATCCATGCCTCCAAGCTATCGCGAAGGGGAAAAGGGCGGCAAGAATGCAGAACCCTGACTTGGGTGGCGGTGGAAATCCCATTGCGCCTGCAACAATTTCCCCATTCTTGGCACTCGGCGCTTTCGCCGCATAGGGGGCTATTTTGGATGGTTTCCGGCAAAGAGAACCGGAACCGAACCGCGCCATAAGTGCGAATAGTGGGATGTAACCATTCTTCAGGAAGACATGGCAGAGCCAAGCAAGCGGCGGCATACGGAGGGAGATATAAATGATGCAGATTCCTACCAAAGATACTCCAGACTCTCCTGCCGCGTCATGGGCGGGGAAGCCGGTCGTTGACATGCGCCGACTCTGGAATTGCGCAGATGAAGACAAGCAGGAATTGCAACGGTTGGTGGGCAATTACCTGCGGGAGATGGAGGCGCAGTTGGGCAGGATGGAAGTGGCGCTGGCGGCGGGGGATTGTGCAGAGATGACCCGGTGGGCTCATCGAAGCTGCGGAGCGAGCGCCACTTTCGGGATGGTTGCCATTACCATCCCGCTGTATGCGCTCGAACACTTGGGACGTGCGCAGACCCTTGAGGGAGCCGAGATCCACTTGGCTCAAGCCTGGAGACAGTTGGAGTTAATTCGTGATTTTTTCCAAACTCAACCGGAGACAAAGGGATGAAGACGGACACGAAAAAAATCCTGATCATCGAGGATGACGAGTTGATCGCCGACATTTACAAGCGGCACTTTGAATCGGCAGGCTTCGAGGTGTGTGTTGAGAAAAACGGCGCGGAGGGTTATTATCGGATTTTCAGGTTCCACCCCGATGCCGTTCTGCTCGACCTGCTCTTGCCGGGCATGGATGGCCCCACAATCATCCGAAAATTTCGGGCTCAAAAAGGTTTCACCACGCTTCCCATACTCGTTTTCACCAACGCCTATCTGGGTGACATGGGCCGGGATGCGGTAAGCGCGGGAGCGACGCTGGTATTTAACAAGGCAACGACAACGCCACAGCAGATTGTGGCTGCCGCCAACGATTTGTTCAGTGGCAAAATCAAAGCGCCCGTTGCGTCGCCACCCCAGGCAGAGTCCGCGCCCCGGGAGGAAAACCCGGCGCTTAGCCTGTTTGCGGAATCTTCGTTTAGCTCAGGGGATGCCACAAAGCCGGACGCGGTTGCCCCTGACGCACCTGCGCCAAAACCGCCCCAGCCCGATGCTCCCCCCGCGGATGAACTCGAAAACCAGATCGCCTTTCAAACGGCAGCGCGGGGCGGGTTTCTCGGGAAAGTTGCCAACCGCATCGACGCCATGCGGGATATCGTGCGCCAGTTCAAGTTGAATGCGGGCGGAGCGCCCAAGGCGGAGACGTTCCTTGAGCTGTCGCACCTTGCGCATACGATCAGCGGAGGCGCCGCCATCGTTGCGCTCGATTATCTGGCGCGTCTGGCGGCGGCGCTCGAAGCCTTTGCGCGGGAGCTTTCCGAATGTCCCGCCCAGTTTGGCGTGCCGCAAAGATATACCTTGGCGAAAACCATCGACATGATTGCGCGTCTGGCAACCTGCGGCCCATCCTGCCAGGTCAAAGAGTTTAGCCGCTTCCATGTGCTGGTGGTTGATGACGATGAATTTTCCCGCACGTTGATGGGGAGAGCGTTCGACTGGGCGAACCTCTCCCATGTCGCCACCGGTCGCTCGGAAACGGCTTTGGAATTACTGCGGGAAAACAAGTTCGATCTGGTGATCTTGGATGTGAACATGGATGGGCTGTCGGGTTTCGAAATTTGTGCGGCTTTGAGAAAAATGGATCATCTTCTCAACTGCCCCGTCATTTTCGTGACCGTTCTGAGTGATTTCCATAGCAAGATGGTTTCCCTCCAAACGGGGGGGAAGGACTTCATTGTCAAACCGTTTGCGCCCATGGAACTCGCCCTCAAATCCATTCTCTACATGATTGGCGCGCAGCTCGGGCCGGAAGCTCTTTCTGACGCGAGCCCGCCGGAGCCGGGGATGAAATGATTCGCCTGGGGTAAAGCGTTCTGCGTACTTGCGGATTGCGGAAGGCGACTGGGGCTGGTAGGCTCCACTTTCCTTTTGATCCGATGAGCACGAACTACAAAGAGACGCTGAACCTTCCCAAAACGGACTTCCCCATGAAGGCCGACCTGATCACCCGCGAGCCCGCACGGCTGGCGCAATGGGAGGCGCAGGCGCTCTACGCCCGGATTCAGGAGGCCCGCAAGGACGCCCCGCTCTTCGTGCTCCATGACGGCCCCCCCTTTGCCAACGGGGATGTGCACATGGGCACGGCGCTGAACAAGACACTCAAGGATTTGATCGTCAAATCCAAGACCATGCTCGGCTACCGCGCGCCGTTCATTCCCGGCTGGGACTGCCACGGGCTGCCCATCGAGTTCAAGGTGGTGAAGGAAAGTCGCGGGCTTTCGCCGCTGGAAATTCGCCAGAAATCCGAGGCTTACGCCCGCAAATACATCGACATCCAACGCCGCCAGTTCCGTCGGCTCGGGGTGTTTGGGGATTGGGAAAATCCCTACCTGACGCTCGCGCCGGAATACGAGTGCGAGATCATCCGCGCCTTTGCCACGTTTATCGACAAGGGGCTCGTCTACCAGAGCATGAAGCCGGTTTATTGGAGCACCGGGGCGCAGACCGCGCTGGCCGAGGCCGAGGTGGAATACGCCGACCGCACCGATCCCGCAATTTTTGTGAAGTTCGCCATCGAATCCGGCCCGCTGGCGGGCAAGGCGAGCATGGTCATCTGGACCACCACACCGTGGACGCTCCCGGCCAACGTGGCCATTGCCGTCCACCCGCGCCACAAGTACGTGTGCAAGAACTTCAAGCATGTGGAGACGGGCCGCCATGAGGTGCTCGTGGTTGCCGAGGCGCTGCTGGGGCAGTTCCGCGAAACCACCGGTTGGGAAGCCGTGGCCGGGGAAACGCACGCATTCACCGGCGCGGAACTCGACGGCACGCAGACGCGCCATCCGTTCCTGGATCGCACTTCGCCCATCATTCTCGCCGATTTTGTGACGCTGGAGACCGGCACGGGGCAGGTGCACATCGCGCCGGGCCACGGTGCGGACGACTACACCGCAGGCATGAAATACGGGCTCCCCATTCTCTCTCCGGTGGACGAACACGGGCGCTTCACCGAAGAGGTGGGCATGGCCATGTGGACGGGGAAATACGTTTTCGAGGCCAACGCCGATGTCGTGGAGCACTTGCGCACGACGGGCGCGCTGATGGGAGAACAAAGCTACACGCATTCTTACCCGCATTGCTGGCGCTCCAAAACGCCGGTGGTCTTCCGCGCGGTGGAGCAGTTCTTTATCCGCATCGACGCCATCCGGCAGCAGGCGCTTACGGAAATCGACGCCGTGAACTGGCTCCCGCACTGGGGCCGCAACCGCATCTACGGAACGGTGGAATCCCGGCCTGACTGGTGCATCTCGCGCCAGCGTTCCTGGGGCGTGCCGTTGCCGGTGTTTTACAGCGCGGAGGGGATGCCGATCCTCGACGCCGCCGCAGCCCGCAAGGTGGCGGATCTGGTGGAGACGCACGGGACGAATCTCTGGTTTGAAAAGGACGACGCTTGGTGGGCGCAAGCGGTGGGGCTGCCCGCCGGGACGACGCGGCGCAACGACACGCTCGACGTCTGGATTGATTCCGGCGTCTCGCACACGGCGGTGGTCAAGAAGCGCCCGGAACTCCGCTTCCCCGCAGACATCTACCTGGAAGCGACCGACCAGCATCGCGGCTGGTTCCAGTCCTCACTCATGACCAGTGTGGCGATGCACGGGCAGGCGCCTTACAAGACCGTCATCACGCACGGGTTCGTCGTGGACAAGGACGGCAAGAAAATTTCCAAGTCGAGCAGCTACCAGAAGCCGATGGACGCCGAGCATTTCGTCGGCAAATACGGCGCGGACATCGTGCGCCTCTGGGTTTCGAGCGTGCAGTTCACCGATGAGGTGCCGTTCTCCGAGGAAGCGTTTACGCGGCTCGGCGAGGCCTACCGCCTCTTCCGCAACACGCTGCGCATTTTGTTGGCGAACCTGAACGACTTTGACCCGGCCCAGCATACCGCTCCGCGCGAGGCGTGGACGGTTGTGGATCGCTGGGTGATGTCCCGCCTCCAGGGGGTGATCGGCGCCTGCCGCGAGGCGTATGACGCCTACGAGTTCCGCCGCGTGTTCCAGACGTTGAACCAGTTCTGCGCGGTCGATCTGAGCGCGCTTTATGTGGATATCACCAAGGATCGCATGTATTGCGACGGGACGGAATCCCCGCGTCGCCGCGCCACGCAGACCGTCATGCACGCGGTGTTCAACGCCCTCACGCGGCTGCTTGCGCCAATCCTTGTCTATACGGCGGACGAAGCATTCGAGTTCGCGGGCAATCCCGTGGGCGCGGTGCATTTGCAGACGTTCCCCGAGATGGACGCGACGCTGGCGGATGCCGCGTTGGAGGCCCACTTCGAGACGCTGCTCGCCTTGCGCGGGGTGATCGCCCAAGCAGTGGAACCGGCCCGCAAGGAGAAGCTCATCGGCAACGCGCTGGAAGCGGCGGTGACGCTCCAAATTGCGGACGCCGCGCTGTTCGCCCAATTACAAGGGCGCGAAACGGAACTTGAGGAGTTCTTCATTCTCAGCAAGCTGACCCTTGAAGCCGGAGCCGAAACCAAGGCCGTGCTCATCCGCACCCCCGACGCCAAGTGCAGCCGTTGCTGGCGGCACAAGCCGACCGTGGGCGCGGATGCGAAACATCCCGAACTGTGCGACCGCTGCGCGGAGGTGGCGGGATAGAGGAAGGTCTCGCGCAAAGAGCCGCCAAGGCGCAAAGAAATGCGAGTCAACGAAGCGCAAACTCCTCGTTCCCAAGCTCCAGCTTGGGAACGCACTTGTCTGCGAAGCTCCTGCTTCGTAGCGCGCGCCAAGGAAACAGAGTTTCCAAGACACCTGCATTCCCAATCAGGAGATTGGGAACGAGGAGTAAGAAAATCATGAGAAACACTTCTTCCCATCGCCCACTCTCTTTCCCGCTGCTCCTTGCGGCAGTCACATTGCCGCTTTACCTGCTGGATCAGGCAACGAAGTGGGCGGTGCTGCATTATGTGAACTACGGGGAGGAGATACCGGTGATCCCCGGTTTTTTTGACCTCGTCCACTGGCGCAACTTCGGCGCGGCGTTCAGCCTGTTTAGCGACAAGACCGCCCACTCCAACGCTTTCTTCATCGCCCTCTCCGCGGTGGCGCTCTTGGTGTTGGCTGTGCTGGCGTGGCGCGGGAAGTTTGCGGATCGCCTGAGCCGTTGGGGCTGGGCTTTCTTGCTGGCGGGGATTCTTGGCAACCTCACCGACCGCATTTTCCAAGGCTCAGTGATCGATTTCCTCCTGTTCAATCTGCACGTTCCCTTCGCCAACCCGTGGCCCGCATTCAACGTGGCTGACTCGTGCATCTTCCTCGCGGCGGGACTGTTTATCTGGCAGTCGTTCCGGGAGTCGAATTCTGCCACCCCTGCGGGGTGAAACGCATGGGGTTCCAACCGGGGGTGTCGCTTTGCTCAACCCCCGGCTATTGTCTGTGAACCCTTCGGGTTCGCCGGTGCCGTTTGCAAGTGCCGGCTTTTTGCAGTCGCAATTTTTTGCGCCTCTTGCGCCTTTTTGCGGCTGCTTCCTTTACCCTTCCTTGCCCGCGGAGAACGCTTTGGCGATGAACTCGCCCACTCCGTAGTATTCCCGGGTGTCGGGCGCGAAAAGGAGCGGTTTGATTTTGTGGATGTCCGCTTTGCCTTCCGCATTCAAGGCGGATGGGTCGATTTTCACATCCAGGACTTCGCCGACGAACTGCGTGTGCAGCCCGAGTTCGGCGGTGTGGACGAGTCGGCATTCCAGGACGAGCGGGAATTCGGCAACGTAAGGGGCGTCCACCAGTTCGCTCCGCACGGGCGTGAGCCCTGAGGTGGTGAATTTATCGGCATCCCGGCCCGAGGCGAGGCCGAAGTAGTCAGCCTGGCGCACCTGTTCCTCGCTGGGGATGCTCAGGGTGAACGCTTTGCGATCCACGATGTTTTGATAGCTGTAGGTCGCTTTGCGCAGCGAGATGTTGACGCACGGCGGCTGGGAACAGCAGATGCCACCCCAGGACGCGGTCATGACGTTGGGTTTGCCCTCCGCATCATAGGTTCCCACCACAAGAACCGGCGTCGGATAAAGAAGGGTTTTAGGGCCAAGGGAAGTTTTCATAAGACCTAAAAAAGATCGTCCGCCACGACGCTGGTCTGCGCGCGGGAGGCCAGCAGGCGGGCTTGTTTGACGACGGAAGCGGGGGCTTCATCGAACCGGTAGCCGTGGCAGTTGGGGCAGGTGGCGGCGCGGAGGGTGACAATCGACTCGCAGCCTTCACAGACTTTGAATTCTGCGGGTTTTGCGATGATTTTTTCCGCCTTGCGGGCGCGCTCTTTAAGATGGATCTCTTCCGGTGTCGTCACACCTTAAGTTTCCAAGCATGGAGGTCAAATGCAAGGATTAACCCGCCCGGGCAAACACATCTGACTTGAAAGGCAAAAGGAAATCTGGAACTCAGGAACTCAAGAAGAGGGAAAGCGAATTACCCATTTTGAAAACTGCATCCTCTCCCAGCTAAAATACCCGCTCTGAAGAGGTTGCTTCTGTCTTTTTTCCTGATTTCCTGAGTTCCTGATAGATTTTTGATGCGTTGGCCGTGATTAACCCGCTGGTTGCGGCGATCCCTTGAGGGCGTGGTGAATAACGGAGATCAGTTGCCCGGCGCTGTAGGGCTTGGAAAGGAATGAGCGGACGTTCAATTGTTGCAGCTCGTTGTAGCGTTTTTCCGAGGCCTGTCCTGTGGAGGCGATGACCGGGAGCGAGGGGCTGATTTCTTTGAGCGCCCGTGTCAACGTCAAGCCATCCATCACGGGCATCGCCAGATCGGTTAGCACGGCCCTGATGCTTGAGCCATGTTTTTTGAAAAGATCCAACGCCTCCTTGCCCTCGGCTGCCGTCAAGGTGGTGTAGCCGCTTTGGACAAGGATCGTATGCGCCATCTTGCAGATGGAAGGTTCGTCGTCGACGATAAGGATCAACTCGCCTTGTCCCGGAGGCAGCGTGGCATCCTTCTGGAGGCTGGAACGCGCTTGGCATTTTACCGTGGCGGGAAAATAGACGCTGAATTTGGAACCTTTGCCGACCTTGGATTCAACCCTCATAAAGCCGCCGTGGCTTTTCACGATGCCCAACACCGTCGAAAGTCCCAAGCCGGTGCCTTTATCCGGAGCCTTGGTGGTGAAGAAGGGATCAAAGATTTTGTGAAGGATCTCACGGGGCATACCGCTCCCGGTGTCGGTGACGTTGATCCGGACATACTGGCCGGGTTTGGCCTCGGGAACCTTCGCGGCGAAGCGTTCGCAGACTTCGAAGTTCTTGGCGCACAAGGAGAGCTTGCCTCCCTCGGGCATGGCGTCGCGCGCATTCACGCAGAGGTTGACAAAGACCTGGTGCAACTGGGTGATATTTCCGGTAACGTTCCAGAGTCCCTCGGGCAGCGCGACCTTGAAGGTGATGGTTTTGGGGAGGGTTTCTTTGAGGAACCTCTCGACTTGAGTGATTAACGTGCGCGGTTCCAGGATTTTCTGTTGGCCTTTTGCTCCCCTGGCGAAGGTGAGGACTTGGTTGACAATATCCGCTCCCCGCTGCGCGGCCTCCTGGATGATGAAAACAAGTTCCTTGGCGGTTTCCTTCGAGAGGTCTTCTCCAAGGATGGAGGAGGACATGATGATCGGCCCCAGGATGTTGTTGAGATCATGAGCGATGCCGCCCGCCAGCGAGCCGATGCTTTCCAAGCGTTGGGTGCGCAATAGGTGCTCTTCCATGTCCTTGCGCGCGGTGATGTCCCGGGCGATGCCGAGTTCTCCAACAATCTGGCCGCCGTGGATTTGAGGAATGCCCGTGAATTCACCAATGGCATACTGACCGGATTTGCACAGGACGCGCAATTCATGGCGGCTGGTCGTTTTGCCCCGGCAGGTTTTCTTAAACGTGTCCAGAGCGCCGGGAATATCTTCGGGATGGATGAGATCGGTAAAGGCTTTGCCAATCCATTCCGAGCGAAGCCACCCGGTAAACCTTTCGAACTCAAGGTTCAGGAAGGTGACTTTTCCGGTTGCTGCATCGAACTCGTAGATGACATCGGGCAGCTTTTCCACCAGCACGCGGTAGCGTTCGTCGCTTTTCCTGAGCTCCCGTTCGATCTCCTCGCGCTCGGCGAGTTCTGCCGTCAGCCGTGCGTTGGTAGCGAGAAGCTCCGCCATACGCTCCTGAAGGCATTTCTCTGTCTTGGCTGCGTGAGCCATTGAGGAATTGCTTTGTTTGATGGGGGATGTCATCAGTTGTATAACTCGCCGAGAATAAGTGCGTTACCCCATCATTCTTAGGCGTTTATGTCAAGAATGACTCTCCCAAAAGCACGGGATATACGCCATAACCCGTAGACTTGAGACCGGTAAAAACGCAGGGGAAGATCAGTTTTTTCCCATCAAACGTCCCGATTGGCATGGACGTTGCTTAAACAAGTGCACAATGTTATTTAAACAATATACCCATACCCGTTGTGCGCACGCTGTGCGCGGAGTTCTCCTGGCCCTGGCCGGGGTGTTTGTGCTGACCCAGAGCGCTTGGAGCGCGGCGTTTACGTGGGATCCAAGTCCCGATGCCAATATTGCCGGCTACCGGCTCTACTACGGTTCTGCGAGCGGCAACTATACCCAATCCGTGGATGTCGGCAACGTCACCCAGGCCACGGTCGCCAATTTGACAGCGGGAGCCACGTACTACGCTGCGGTGACCGCCTATAACACGGCGGCCCTCGAGAGCGTGAAGTCCAATGAGGTTTCCTTTGTTGCGGCGATGACTCCAGCCAACATCCCGCCCACGGTGAGCCTTACCAGCCCGGTTAGCGGAGCAAGCTATGCCGCGCCTGCCAACATCAACTTGAGCGCAACCGCCAGTGACAGCGACGGCTCGGTGACTTCTGTGGAGTTCTATAATGGAACCACCCGTCTTGCCGCAGTGAGCGCAGCGCCCTACACGTTCACTTGGACGGGCGTGGCAGCGGGGTCTTACCCCCTCACGGCCAAGGCCTATGACAACGCGGGCGCGGTGACGACCAGCGCGCCGATCACTGTGACGGTCTTGGGCGCAACGGTCAACAAGCCGCCGACAGTGAGCCTGACGAGCCCGGCGAACGGAGCGAGCTTCACGCCTCCGGCCACCGTTACGGTGAGCGCGACCGCCGCTGACAGCGATGGCACGATCACCAAAGTGGAGTTCTACAACGGCACCACCCTTCTGGCAACCAAGACGACCAGCCCCTATAGCGTCACGTTCACCGGGGTGCCTGCCGGAACCTATATCCTAACGGCCAAAGCCTATGACAACTCCGGCGCAGCCACAGCCAGCGCGCCTGCCACGGTGAATGTTGCGAAAGCGGTGACCACGGCCAATAAACCGCCCACGGTGAGCTTGACCAGCCCGGTGGGAGCCACACAGCTCAAAGCCCCGGCCACCATCACCTTGAGCGCGGCGGCCAGCGACAGCGATGGCACGATCACCAAAGTGGAGTTCTACAACGGCTCATCCCTGCTTGCGACGAAGACGACCAGCCCGTATAGCGTCACGTTCACCGGAGTTCCGGTCGGCACCTATACCGTCACCGCGCGTGCTTATGACAACGCGGGGGCTTCCACAACGAGCGCAGCCGTTACCGTGACGGTCACGCTTTAACCCAAGCCCAAACAACGCAAAAAATTTCGGGGGTTGCCGTTCTATGCGGCAACCCCCGATCTGTTTTTGAATGGTTGAATAATGGCTAGAACAAGCTTTCCGGGACGTAGATCACGTCGTTGGCGTTGACGTAGGTCGCAGGCACCGTTTTACCCTTCAAGGCGCCGCTCAAATCGAGCGTGCTGGGCTGGTGCTGGCCGTTCATATTGCGCAGAATGAGCACTTTCTTGGGGTTTGCGAAACCGGCTTGGAATCCCCCCGCTTCCATGATGGCTTCCAGAACGGTGGTGGGCCGGTCGAACAACAATTTGCCCGGTTTGTT
Source organism: Verrucomicrobiota bacterium (assembly GCA_037131875.1). Lineage (GTDB taxonomy): Bacteria > Verrucomicrobiota > Verrucomicrobiia > Chthoniobacterales > Chthoniobacteraceae > UBA695. The sequence goes on along the minus strand of JBAXQF010000013.1, from coordinate 22,592 downwards.
CACGTAACCCGAGACATAGACCGGCATGGAGCTGTTCTCCACGGCGACCACCACTTCGCTGTTGCGCAGTTGCGACTTGTAGGTGGTGCAGAGTTCCCGTTGCAAGTCGCCGGGATTTTTCCCCTCGGCGATAATCTCTCCCACCATCGGCAGGCTGATCCGCCCATCCGAGCGCACTTTTTGGATCTGGTTGAATTCGGACGCTCCGGAGAACGAGAGCCGCACCACGTCGCCGGGAGCCAGGCACCCGCGCGTCGGGCTCACCGGGCGCTCCGAGATCGCGATGGTCTTGGTGGTTTGGCAGCCGCTGCAGAAGAGGAGCACGGACAAGAGCAACGCGGCGATGCCAACCCCATTTTTGAGAAAGGGGCGTTTCCATTGTGAGAGAGAAGGAGTGAGGTTCATAGATGGAGATGTTTTGCCGGGAGAGGTGGATTGAAGGGGGGATCTGCTTTCATATCGATTTTCCGCTGCGGGACGCATGGGTCGAGGTTTCCTGAGGGAGTGGCGGGAGAAAGCCGGATTCCGCTTTTGCGCGTGCAAAAAAGCGGCCGCGCAAGATCGTGAGGATATTGCTTCCCAAAGCCCGGTTGAGATGAGAGAGGCACCAGAGCGAGGCTGCCGCCGTCAGCGCGCCTCCCATCACCAACCCGAGCGGCGAGGGGGCCAGGCGCATTGCCAGCAGGAGGAACGCGGTAAAGCCGATGCTGGTAAGGAGCACGTTTTTGGATTCGCGCGACCAGGTGAACCCGGTGATTTTATGGCCGACGACCGACATGCAGATCGTGGCGAGCGCCATGAAAAGCAGCAGGCCGCTGCCGCAACCCTCCAGCCCCCAAAGGTGCAGAAACAAGGCGATGATGGCGATCTCCATGGCGGCGGAGACGGTCTCCAGAAGCACCATCGTTTTGCCCAGCCCCTTGGCCAGAAGAATGTATGAGAGCGGCCAGCAGGCCACCCGCAGTCCCATGCCCAGGATTTGCCAGCGGATCAAGCCCGCCGCCGCCACAAACTCCCCCGAGTAAAAAATGCGCATCACCCACGGGGCGAGCAGGAGCGTCACCAGCAGCCCCGGCAAGGCCATCAAGACGCCCATTTCCGCTTGCTGGTTGACCAGTCGGTTGACCGCCGCGTGGTCATCCGCAACGGAGGTCAGGCGCGGGTAGAAATCCGCTCCCATGGCGTTGATGATGATGCCGACATAGAGCAGGGAAATGTTGGAGGCGGCGGTGTAGAGGCCGATGGCGTGCATGCCAAGCTCGTGGATGACCAGAATGCGCACGGCGTAGGCAACCCCGGAAGCCAGCAAGCCGAGCGCGAGAAAGGAGGCGCCCATGCCCAGCAGAGGCCGGGCTTCCTGGAAGGTTTCCCGCCACGGGAGGCGGGTGTTTGGAAAATCCACTTTGCGCGCATACCACCAGGAAGTGAGAATGCCAAAACCGGCCACCGCGACAAGGAACGGAGCCACGCCGCGATCCCGCAGGAAATAGACCAGCGCGATGCTCGCCACGGTGCCGAAGAGCGAGCCCAGAAGATTGCAGGCCGCAAGCTCCTTTAGCTTGCGCAGGCCTTGCAGCAGCGCCGTCTGGCCTGCGGAAATCCCCCCGAAGAGCAGCGTGAGCGAAACGAGCGCAACGCCCCCTGTGTAGTGGTCGTTGCCGAAGGTGGCGACGGTCAGCGGTTTGGCCAGAATCAAGACAAGCGCCATTCCCAGCAGGCCGGAAATCCAGGCCGCCCGGCGCAGGAGCGCCACGGTTCTGGCCATGCGCCGTTCATCCCCGGAGGCTGCCGCTTCGGCAATCTGCCGCACGCCGGCGGGGCCGATGCCGAGCCCGGTCAGGGTTCCGATCATGGCCGTCGCCGCTTGGTACATGCCCGCCAGGCCGATGCCCACCGGGCCGAGAAACAGAGCCAGAATTTTGACGCGGACGACGCCGATGAGGATGTTCAGAACCTGCGTGCCTCCAATCAACGCCGTCGATTTCACGATCTGCCCATAGGAATCCTTGTGTGAGTTGCTCATGGGTCGTTAGAGCGTTTTCAGTAAGAGATCGCCCTCGTTCCAAGGCTCCAAAATTCAGGAGAAACCCGGAGGGTTTCCAGCAAATAGCCGGGGGTTGAGCGTAGCGACACCCCCGGAACTCGCAAAGCAGGGATTTCACCCCGTAGGGGTGGCAGAAAGGCAGGCAACACCACGCGCTCTGCCACACCTGCGGGGTGAAAACGCTTCCTCGTCAGTTCCGGGGGTGTCGCTACGCTCAACCCCCGGCTATTGTCTCTAAACCCTCCGGGTTTATGCTGCAACTTATGCGTAATGGGTATCATGTGGTGCTAGTAGCTTTTAGATACTAGGGGAGGGCAAGGGCGAGTCCGCCCCATGTCAGCCCCGCTCCAAAGCCGATGAGGAGCGTGGGGCCTTCCAGGCCGTTCTCCGTTTGCTGATTGCACAACTCGTCAAAGGCGATCAACGGCGAGGCCGCTCCCGTGTTGCCATAGCGCTGCAGGTTGACCATAAAGCGTTCGATGGGGATGCCGGTTTTCTGCGCAATCGCAGCGAGGATGCGGATGTTGGCTTGATGCAGCACCAGATGACGCAGGTCGGATTTGCCAAGTTGGCAGGAGCAGCAAAGTTCCTCGATGAGCCTGGCGCCTTTTGCGACGGCAAAGTCAAAGACGGCTCTGCCTTTCATTTGGAAATAAAAAAGCTTCGGGTCTTTGAGGGTCGGAAGGGGAATGCGGCTTCCTCCGGCGAGAATGCGGATCAAGTCCGCTCCCCGTCCGTCCGTGTGCAGGATAGCGTGGGTGATGTAAGGTTTTTGGGGATGATCTGTAGCCTCCAGTAATACCGCTCCTGCGCCGTCGCCAAAGTAAGGGTAGGTGGAGAAGTCGTCCGGATCTTGAAAGCGGGAGAGAACTTCGGAGGCGAGGACGAGAATGCGCCGCGCGCAACCGCCCCGGAGCATGGTGTCGGCGGTCTGCAAGGCGACGATGGCGCCGGAGCAGGCGGCGTTGACGTCAAAAGCGAACGCGTTTTTCGCGCCGATCCTGCCCTGGATGATCGCGCTGGTTGCAGGCATCGGCTGATCCGGGGTGGAGGTTGCCAGAATGATGCCGTTGATGTCCGTTGCATCAAGACCCGCGCGACAGAGGCACCGCAGCGCGGCGTTCACCGCAAGATCCGAAGCGGCCTGGCTTTTCTCCGCATGCCTGCGTTCCAGAATGCCGGTCTTCGCGGCAATGTGCGGGAGGGACTTTGCGGAGAACTGGATCATGTCCTCATTTTTCACCACCCGTTCGGGCAGATAAGAGCCTGTGGATAAAATTTGGCTGACCATACGGAATCCCTAGGGTTCAGGCAGCGCCTGGCGGATCATGGCGATCACGTGATCCGCCTGTTCCGGCCGGGTGTGCGGGCCGAGCGGAAGGCTCAGAACCGTGGCGGCCAAGGCTTCGGCAATGGGCAGGCAGCCCAGCGGCAGACGGGCGTCGGCATAAGCGCCGCTGAGGTGCGGGGGAACGGGATAATGGATGAGTGTTTGGACGCCCAACGCTTCCAGCCGTTTCTGGAAGGCGTCGCGGCGCGCGTGGCGCACCACGAAGAGATGCCAGACGGGATCAGCCCACTCCGGCACGCAGGGAAGCCGCAGCGTTTCCTCGCTGGAAAGGGCGTCCATGTAGCGGCGGGCAAGGGTTTGGCGGCGCATGTTCCATTCGTCGAGCTTCGCGAGCTTGACGCGCAGGAACGCGGCTTGCAGTTCGTCCAGGCGCGAGTTGACCCCCTTGAAGTCATTATAGTAGCGCTTTTTGGAACCGTAGTTGCGCAGCGTTCGGATGCGTTCGGCCAGATGCGGGTCATCGGTGGTGACGGCTCCCGCGTCTCCCAGCGCGCCGAGATTTTTTGTCGGGTAAAAGCTGTGCCCAGCCGCATCCCCCAGCGCGCCGGTGCGGCGTCCCTTGTAGCGGGCTCCGTGGGCTTGCGCGGCGTCTTCGATGACCTTGAGCCCGTGGGCGCGCGCGATTTCCAAAAGGGGATCCATGTCCGCAGGAAGCCCGTAGAGGTGGACGGCAAGAATGGCCCGGGTGCGGGGCGTGATGGCCGCAGCGATGAGCGCGGGGTCGAGATTGTGAGTGCGCGGGTCGGGCTCAACGGGGATGGGCGTGGCCCCCACTTGGGATACGGCCAGCCAGGTGGCGATGTAGGTGTTGGAGGGGACGATCACTTCGTCGCCCGCGCCGATCTCATACGCGCGCAAAATCAGGTGGAGCGCGTCCAGTCCATTGGCCACGCCGACGCAGTGCTGCGAGCCGCAGTAGCGGGCGTATTCCTGCTCAAACGCCTCCACTTCAGAGCCCAGGACATACCAGGCGGACTCCATGAAGCGGCGGTAAGCGGCATCCAGGGCGTCCTTCAGTTCGGCATACGGCGAGGTGAAATCGACGAAGGGCACTTTCATGATTGGGGCTCGGAAATGGCTTTAAGGTAATCGTTGTAATTGCGGAAATAGTCCGCCTCGCAATACGGTTCCGAGGCGAGGACCAGGCAGACGGAGCCGGAGGAGAAATTGTCCATCTCGCGCCAGATCATCGGGGGGAGGTAAAGGCCGTTGTAGGAGCGGTTGAGGTGGATGCGCCGGGTGTCCCGGCCATCATACAGAATCACATCGAAGCTCCCGGACATCGCGATCAAAAACTGGTGGCAGGTTTTGAGCGCGTGCCCGCCGCGATCCGCGCCGCCGGGAACGTCATAGAGGTAAAACACGCGGCTGATGGAGAAGGCAACATGCTTGCAGCCCTCGACAAACGTGAGGTTGCCGCGCGGGTCTGCAATCTTTGGAAGCTCAAGTATTTTGCAGTCTTGGATGCTCATAAGAGGTCAGGTGCCGGTGGTCACCACGATGTCATCCACATTCATCTGGTAGGTGGTGAGGTAGGTCCACAAATCCGCCGTGATGCCCCCGCTCAGGTAGGCGGGCCGGCTGTCGAAGCCACTGTCGGTGACATCCATCATCTGGGCGCCGTCATAGGAGACCAGGATGCGCGCGCCTTGGAACGTCAGCTTGAGCGTGTGCCAGGTGGTGCCGACGCCCGGCAGGCTGACTTGCTTCATCGGCGTTCCGCTCCAGGTGTTCCAACTGCGGAACTTCACAAGCTTGAGCACCGAGGAGCCGCCCGAAGAGCCCTCCGGGTAAACCCAGGCTCCATAGCGTTCCCCGGTGGTCGCGTTGAGCCTGCCGCCCAGCCCTCCGCCGTAGGCCCCGCTCGGGAACTGAATCCGTCCTTGCAGCGTGTAATCCGTCCACGACGCGCTGTAAGAGGTGGCTGCGTAATTCTGGATGCCGCTGGTGCCCAGCAGCACGCCGCTGGGAACCGTCCATGTCCCAAGAACAATGTTCCACGGTGCGAGGGTGTTTTGGGAGAAGTCCGTGGAATACAAAATAGTGGCTGCCGCATTCACCGTAACGTTGATCGTTCCGCTGGTTGTCGCCGCGCCCTGATTGTCATACGCGCGCGCCGTGAGGGCGTAAGTGCCGGAGGCGACACCGCTCCAAGCGTAGCTGTAAGGGCTGGCCGTGCTGGTCGCAAGCAGGGTCGCGCCGTTGTAAAACTCCACTTTGGTGATGCTGCCGTTGGTGTCGGCAGCGGTCGCACTCAAGGGGATGTTGGCGGGCGCGGTGTAAAAGGAGCCGTTGGGCGGGCTGGTCAAACTCACGGTGGGCGGCGTGTTGACGTTCGTGGTGACAAGCAGGGTGACGGGCGCGCTGGTGGTGACCGCTCCCGCATTGTCATACGCCTTGGCCGTGACGGTGTAGCTCCCCAGCGGCACCCCCGTGAAGGTGACGGTGTAGGGACTGGCCGTGAGCGTGGCGACCAGGATCGCGCTGTTGTAGAACTCGACTTTGCTGATCGTGCCGTTGCTGTCGCTGGCGGACGCGGTCAAGGTGATGGTGGCGGGCGGCAGGTAGCTGCTGCCATCTGCGGGGCTGACGATGCTGACTGTGGGCGGCTGGTTCACGGCTGAGGCGACGGTGATGCTGGCGCTCGCGGTGGCCGAGTTTCCCGAACTGTTGCTTGCGCGGTAGGTGAAGGCATCCGTCCCGCTAAAGCCTGCCGCGGGGGTGTAGGTGAACGCGCCGTTTGCGCTCAGGTTCAGCGTGCCATGCGCGGGGCCGCTCACCAGCGCTGCGGTCAGGGTGGGGGGCGTCGTGCTGCTGGTGTCGTTGGCAAGCACGCCGGGCGCGGCCACCGTCAACGTCTGCCCTGCGGTGACCGCATAGACATCATTCACCGCAGTGACCTGGGCGCTCGAGTAGCGGATTTCCACGGTGTTGATCGTTGTCCCGACGAGCACGCGCACCAGTTGGCCGTTGGTGCGGAAGGTGTCTGTGGAAGCCAGGGTGCCGTTGCGCCGTACCTGCAGCCCGGAGAAGGTCTGTAGCGGAATCCACGCTTCCACGGCGGTTTGCGGATCGGTGGCGCCGGTGATGGAGAGGGTGAGCACGGTCTGGGAGCCGCTGGTGGCAAGGGTGGGGACGATCTGTGCATTGCTGCGTTTGAGCCACCAGGAATAGACGTCGGTGGCGTTCGCCGCCCAGATCCTCGGTTTCGCCACGCTATAGGCCACGTAATCCTGCTCCACCCCCGAGGTGGAAACCGTGTGCGCGTAAAGGTTAATCAACGCGCCGAGGTTGTAATAGAAATCCACCGCCGCATGCATGGACGCCGAGCTGTGGTACTCCATCGATTGCGCAATGGTCGTCCCCACATACCAGTCGCTCACCGGCAGACTCAGCGTGGGGTAGCGTTTGCCGGAGGTGCGCGTGGAGAGGGTCCAATGGGGGAAGGGGGAGAGCTTTTGTTCCCCGGCAACAACGACGCCCAGTTGATTTAGAATGTCGTAGGAATCCTCCCGCGTGCTGTTGAAATAAGGGGAGACCCAGACGCGCAGTCCCCTGGCATTGTTGAGCCCGGCCAGCCAGCCTTCGACATCCTGGAACGCATTGCCCAGGGAAACCTTCGCATAGGCCTTTCCGCTCGCGTAGCCGCTGGGAGTCACGTCCAGCGCCTCGTCCAGCCCCCAATGCCAGTAGTCATAGTCCGCGTTGGTGAGCGCGGGGTTGTTGGGATTGCGCAGCCCGCCGTTGTGCGGGCCGATGGTCGCGCTGTAATTTTTCACCGCGCGCTGGAGGCTTGCGATGGTCGTGGCGGAGTTGCCCATGTCCACGCGCAAGGTGCCGGTGCAGAAGTAGTAGTCGCCTTTGGCGCCCACGGAGTTTTCATACTGGGCGGAGGCCTCGATGCCGTTGATGGCGTCCTGGTAGTTCTCAAAATCGTGCCGCACGTTCAAGGCCGCATCGTAAGGGTACGGCCAGGGGCTGAGTCGGGGCGTCGGTGTCGTCTGCGACTCGAAAGCCCACTGGATGGCATTGCGGAAAATCGCATAGGCATACATCCCGGGAGCCCATCCGCCATGGCCGATCAACGGCTGGAAGGCCGCATGATAAATAAAGCGCCCCTTGCCATAGTTTTTCACCAGCAGATAGGGGCTGGAATCGTTCAGCACGAGAACCTGTGCGCCCCCTGCCTGCACCTGCCATGCCGAGTGGGGCCCCCAATAGGCGTGGGTGGGGGAGGTTCCCCAGGTGATTTCGTCCGCGCTCCACGGCATTTTCCACGTCAGCACGCCGCTGGGGATGTGGGAGATCAGCCGATGGTCCATCTGTTTGCTCAAGGAGTAGCTCAAAATCCAGTTGGAAAGACCGGCGTTGGCCATGTGGATGCCCATGGGATTTGCGAGGGCAAAATCCCCGCGCGTCGTTCCATCGCTCTTCCGAGTGAACGAGGAGGAGCCCACAAAGAGGGTTCCTCCGGCGTTGACATAGTCCAGCAGAGGCTGGATTTCGCTGTCGTTCATCGCCTCCGCCGCCAGGCTGATCAGGATGGGAAATTGGGGAACCCCTTTGCTGTCCAAGAGCTTGCCCGCGCTGATGTCCGCATCGCCGATCACCGTGAACGGAGTGCCGTCCGAGCGCAGCGCCTCTTTGAGAGATTCGGGCAAAACGAAGTAATGCCACTGTGTGGGCCACCATTCAAACCCGGTCGTCCCCGCGCCCTGCGGCGTGGTTGCGCTTGCGGGTTGGGATTCCAGGGCGCGTGTCAGTTCCGAGTCGTGAATGGCCACGACCGGCACGACCGCGCGCACGGAAACCGTGGCAAGCATCCCGAGAAAAACTGCGATGATCCTGAGTCTCTGCATACCCCTCTTCCTTGTTGGAAGCCCTCCGTGTCATATCGCATGGAGCCATGCGAACACATGGCTCAATATTTGCCGAGGGAGCGGTTAGAGCATTCTCAGAAAGGATTTCCGAAACGCAGAAGGTGGATCGTGCGCTCCGCGCGCGATTCCGGGGATGGGCGTTGCCAACAAAATCAGCTCGCTACGCTCGATGTGCTTTGAAGAATCGCCCGCGGAGCGGCCGATCCACCGCCCCCTTCGCAGAGCGGCTGGGGATTCGGAAATTCTTTTGGAGAAATGCTCTGAGATAGACGTGGCCGCTTTTCTTGCGCGCTGAAAGCGCAGAGGAAATCAGCCCAGGGCAGAGCGAAGCGTCGCCCTGGGTGCCCTAAAACAAGCGGATGCGCCCTGAAGGGGCGCTGGTAGGTGAAGTGAAAACGATGGATTGATCACGGGCGTTTCCCAGTGCCCCTTCAGGGCACGACACATTTTTGTCTTTAACCCAGGGCGATGCCCTGGGCTGGTATCCTTCGCCCTTTCAGGGCGGGAATTGAATCGTGCTCAGGCGTTGCGGTGTGCGCCAAACCGATGGAAACCGGAAACTAGCGGAAGCCGTATGCGAGGGACCAGTGCGTCCGCTCCAGGGGCGATTTTTCAATCTCGACGATCAGATAATAAGAGCCGCTGACCTTCGGCACCACCCGGGCCGCCGCCATGTGCGGTTTGTTCTTCCACAACTCCGCTTCCGCCGGATGCCCCTCGGCATCGTACACATGCACGGAGATTTTGGCATTTGCCACGTCGGTGCCCATCCAGAACCAGTATTCGTTCCCTTTGAAAAGCTGTTGCACAATGGCCTTGGGTTGCTTCACCGGGAGATCCCCGCCCCAGTAGTCTTCACGAACGGTGAAGCCTTCCTTTACATAAGGTTGCGCCGCCTGCAATGCGTAGGAGAGAGCCTCCTCCACGGTGGCCTGAGCCGTACAGAGGAGTAGGGAAAGGGCGAGTGCGAATGGAAGAAGCGTTTTCACGGGTTAGTCCTGAGAGGAAATGGCTTTCACCAGTTCTGCGGTAATGGAGTGAATTTTTTCCACCTTCTGGGAAGATACGCCGCCCGCAGGTTCGATGAGCGTGTGAAGATCAGGCAGACGCCGTGCGATTTTCGCGACCGCCTCGCTTTGCTTGAGGCGGGGGGTGAGGGTGTCGAGCTTGCGCTGGAAGTAATCCACAATGACGGGCTGGTGGAGCAGTTCCGCCCCGTCTTTGGTGTAGTTTTTCCCAACGACTTGCGTGAGCGCCTCGGTGCCTCGCAGCCAGCCTCCCAAGCTGACGAGTTGGGCAAGCTGGGCGTCCTTGAGTTCGATCATCGCCTGCTTGACGTCCTTGGATGCGCCGTCAAATTCCTGCCGGATGGTCTGCCAATCCTTTTTGTCGGCGGCTTCGATGATGCTGCTGGTGCGGCTGATCACCGATTTTTGGACTCCGATGGCTTTGGAAAGGGTCAACACCTGGCGACCGATTTTTTTCACTTCCTCCGCCTCCTGGGCCTCGACGGCGATAAACCCTTCGGCGATGGCCACCCCCAGCAGGAGCGCCACCTGGGGGCGTCTGCCGAGATTCTCGGTTTGCACCGGGCGCAACACCTCGTGCCAGTTCGGGGAGCCGAGTTTGTCGAGCACACCGAAGACCTCGGTGGGAACAGGGATGACGACTTCATCCACCAGCGTGGCGGGAAGCGAACCGACATCGATGCTGCGGGAGGGTTCACCCTGCGCAAAGCAGGGGGGGCTCAGGAAAAGGGCGCAGAGGAAGGGCAGGAGGACGCTTTTCCGCAGTGCCGGACGGGCGGTCGAAGAAAATTTGATCATGGCTAGGTGACCCACAAGATAGACGATCCAGAACCAAACTCAACCAAACCTCTGCCCATCAAGCAATCTTTTTCACCTCGTTCCCAAATTGCACTTGGGAACGAGATAAAACAAAAAGCCACGATTTCTCGTGGCTTTTTGTTTTTCGCAGGTTTGTCCCTGCGGGTTTGAAGTGGGGTTGTAAAAAATTACTTCTGTTTGCTCTCGATGTATTCGACCACATCTTTGACGGTTTGAAGTTTTTCGGCGTCCTCATCGGGGACTTCCACCGAGAATTCTTCTTCGAACGCCATCACGAGTTCCACGGTATCGAGTGAATCGGCGCCAAGGTCTTCAATGAAGGAGGCGGTAAGCGTGACCTGTTCGGGATTCACGCCCAGTTGCTCGACGATGATGTCTGTGACTTTATCTTGGATGCTTTTCTCTGACATATTGGGTTTCCTTGGTTGGGGTTTAAAAGTTTGGGTTGAATTCTGTTCGTGCGCACACCAGTAATGATCCCGCGCATCTTTTGCAACAAAGAATTTACACTTCCCACCAACGAATCGCTATTGAGCCCGGAGCGGCCTTGCTCTACTCTCCCTATTTCCACCTCGTCTGTACACCTACCCATGAGTGACTCGCCTCTCGATCTCGACCTGAAATTTTTGCCCGACTGGCTCAAGGAGCCCGCCGATAAAAACCCGTATGCGGATTACGCAGGCGAGTCGCCCCGGCGTGACTTCGACCGGCGTTCCGGTGGCGGCAACCGCGGCCCGGGCAACCGCGGCCCCGGCGGCAATCGCCCACAACAGCGTTCTTCCGGCGGCCCGCAGGGGCGTCCCGGCGCGCGCGATGAGCGTGGCGGAGGCGGCCCCCGGCGCGATTCCGGCAGGCCCGCTGGCTCTCAAGGCCCCCGGGGGCCTCGGGAGGTGCAAGGACGGCCCGGCGAACGTCGCCCCGAGCGTTATGCTGATCAGCGGCCCCCCGCTCCGCGCCCGGAGGAAATCCTCATCCCGCTGAACATCGAATTTTTGCCGGAACCCGAAAGCGTTGCCGCGCTGGCCCAGCAGATCAAGACCAGCCACAAGGCCTACCCGATCTACGGGTTGGGGCGGATGTTTTTGAACAAGCCCGAGCGCCATCGCGTGCGGGTCACCTCCAATGCGCCCGCGCACCCGCTCTACCAAGTGGGCGCAGAGGGAGCGGTGACAACCAACCGCCAAGCCGCCGAGCGGGAAGCCTTCCGCGCGTGCAAGGCCAGCTATTACGTGGAGGAAACCCAGCAGCTGGAACCGCCCAAGGGCAACTACACCAACGTGGGCCGTTGCCGCTTGAGCGGCGTCTTGCTGGGGCCAACCAACCACCACGGCTACCAACCCGCCCTGCGGCGGCTTTACGAGGCGCGCTTCAGCCGGCGCATGGATTTCAATGAATTCCTGCGGCAGGTGGAAGTGGTCAGCGACCCCGCCATTATTGAAGAGTGGAAAAAGCAGGTGAGCAGCGTCACCGTCTTCCGTACCACGCAGGAAGCCGAGTCGGTGGAATTCAAGACCGCCCAGGACGTCGAAGCCCACTTCCGGGCCCACTACCTTGAGAAGTGCCTTCGTTCGGGCAAAAGCCTGGAAATGAGCGGCATTGCCAGCCGCAACGTGGGCGACCGCCAAATCCGCGACGCCATTCGTTCCTCATGGGAAAAGGAACGCGGCTTCCCGGCCCAGACCGTCAACCGCCTGCGCCCCTATTTCCAGGACGCCGGGCTGCACATCTGGAAACACCGCAAGCGGATTCTCTTTGTCTCCACCGTGCGCCCCGTGCGGTTCGGCTCCGAGGCCCAGAACGTCTCCAAGCACATCGCGGACATCCTCAACATCATTGAGGCGTCGCCAAAATGCACGCGCGCCGACTTCTCCACCCACCTGCTCAAACCGCAGGAAGCGGAGCCCGATTTCCAAAAAATCAAGGCAGCCCTTGCCTCGGATCTGCATTGGCTGATCGGTTCAGGCCACGTCATCGAATTCCACGACGGCACGTTTGAACTCCCGTTGGCGCCCAAAGAGGCGGCTAAGGAAGAGGCCGAGACCAAAGGAAACGCAGAGAAGGTGCAGGCGATTGCCACTCCCGTTGCCGAACCTGCTGCTGCCGAGGTGCCCGTTGCCGAGGTCAAAGTCGAAATTCCTGTGATACCTCCTTGTGGCGAGTTGGCAGAGAGCGCCCCGGAATCTCCCATAACTCTGCGTAGTGATGAAAATGTTCCGTAGGGAAAGCAAAAAGCTGGTGGGTGTCGGCCTCGGAGCGGGATTGGCCGGGGCGCTTTTTGTTGCGCTGAAATATGCCTTGCGGCCTTTTCGGAAATCGCCGCTGCCGGAGTCGATTTCCCCCGCCGTTTTCGCCACCAAGGTGCTCCACACCACGCTCGGGCATGTGATTTATCATGAGGCGGGAAGCGGGCAGCCCCTGTTGTTTGTGCATGGCGTCTGCTTGGGCGGCTCCTCGTTTGAGTGGTCCAAGGTATACCCGGAGTTCGCCGGGCGCTTTCGCGTTTTGGCGCCGGATTTGATCGGCTTTGGCGAGTCGCAACGGCCTGCCGCGCGGTTCGCCGCAGCGGATTACGCCCGGATGCTGGCCGAGTTCATCCGCGCGACGTGCAGCGGGGACGCGCCTCCGATTCTGGTGGGGAGCGGGCTGGGAGCCGGTTTTTGCGTTTACCTGGCCAGCCAGCATCCCGATCTGGTTTCCCGGCTCATCCTGCACATGCCCACGGGCGCGCGGGAGTTTGGCTTTGGCCGGTTGCGGCTCAGCACACGGATTGCGGCGCACGTGGAATCCCTCCAGCGTTTTTTGTATCGCAACTACCAGTCCACGCGCGAGGCCGTGCGCAACTGGCTGGCTGCCGGGTTTGTCGATGCCTCCCGGCTTACGGACGAGGCGGTGGAGGTCTTTACCACCTGCGCCCAGCAAAGCGGCGCGGAGTATGCCATCCGCAACCTCCACGCCGGGCGGTTGGAGTTTGACCTGGAGGCGCGCATGAGTTCGCTCAAAGTGCCGGTGACGCTGCTCTGGGGGAGTGAACCCGGCCAGCCGTCGCTGGAATCTGGCGAGCGGCTGCAAAAAGCCGCCACGCATTGCAATCTGGTGGTGATGCCGCGCGTGGGAGCGTTCGCCGCGTTGGAAGACCCCGCCATGCTTGCTGCAACGCTGGGAGAAGAGTTGGATCCGACGTTGCGGGTGGTGCCGGGTGAGGGGGCCATTGCTTCCATTTGATTTCTTTTCTTGAGTTCCAGATTCGCTGAATATTTAGCATCCGCCTGTTGACTCCCGCTCAAAATGCGCCAAGACTAGCGGCAAGATTTTCCGCTTCCTTTTGAGGCGGGTTCCGATTGCATGAAGCCTCTGTTTTTCTTTGTCATCCCGTTGTGTCTTGCTGCGACCGCTTTGGCGCAAACACCCCCCGTTGCGCCTCCGGCTGCGGAAGAGCGCGTCGTCAAGGCAGAGCCTGCCGTGGGCGAGCGGGAACTCGCCGTGCGGCTGCAAATTTTCCTCGATCAAGCGAACTTCGGGCCGGGAAAAATCGACGGTCGCGCGAAGGAATTCACCCTCAAGGCGCTGGGGCGTTATGAAAAAGCGCACGGGTTGCCCGGAACGGGTCTGCTGGAGGAAGCGGCAAGCCTCCCACTCAAAGAGATCGATCCCATCTACACCACCTACACCATTGTGCCGGAGGATTTGAGCCGGATTGGCGACGTGCCGCGCAAACCCGAGGAGCAGGCCAAGCTCAAAAAGATGCTTTATCCCTCGCTGCTGGTCTTTTTGGCCGAACGGTTTCATAGCGACCCGGATTTCCTGGTCAAAATCAACCGGGGCAAGGACATGGAGAAGCTCGTCGTGGGCGACACGGTTTTTGTGCCCAACGTCGCCCCATTTAAGATCGAGGCCGTCAAGGAAGTCGGCAAACTTCCCGTGGTTCCGGCCTTCAAGACCCGCCTCATCCACATCGACACCAAGGAAAAGATGCTCGATTTGACCGAGGGGGAGAAGCTCCTGGCCTCTTACCCCATCACGCCGGGGTCATCGGCCCTTCCGGCTCCGGCAGGCACGTGGAAAATCCTCGGCATCGCCACCCTCCCCTGGTTCCGGCATGACGAAGGCGTCTTGAACCACGGCGTGCGCACGAACAATTTCTACAACATCCCCGCCGGGCCCACCAATCCCGTGGGCGTCCTCTGGTGCGGCTTGAACCGCCCCGGCATCGGCGTGCATGGAACCAATCAGCCCTTTACGATTGGGCGGGCGGGCAGCCACGGGTGCATCCGGTTGGCAAACTGGGACGCCATCCGGCTCTCTGCGATGATCACCGAAGGCATGACCGTGGTGATCGACGACGGCATCCCGAAACCCAAGCCGGACGAAAAATCCGAGGAAAAACCGGCGGAAAAGCCCTCTTTGAAGGTGGGAGACAAAGTTTCTTCAAACCCGGCGTTGACAGTTTCCGCTCAGACAGCTACTAAGAACGCCCCGCAAATTCCAGGCCGGGAGACGAAATATGCCAACCACTGAAGTTATTCTCACAGAAAAAATCGCGTCACTAGGCGCCGAAGCCGACGTTGTTAAAGTCAAACGCGGCTACGCACGCAACTTTCTCGTTCCTTCCGGCAAGGCCTTGGAAGTGACGCCAGTAACGCTCCGTCGTATCAACCAACTCAAAGCCAAGCGCGCCGCGCGTGAAGCCGCCGAGCTGAATGAGTCCGAAGAGCTTGCGCGCCGCATCGCGAAACTCAAAATCACCCTCACGCTCGAAACCGGCGAGACCGGCAAGGCGTTCGGATCGGTCACCGCCAAGGACATCGCCGACAAGCTCCAAGCCGAGCTTGGCGCGGAGATCGACCGCCATCGCATTGATCTCGAACGTCCCATCAAGGAGACCGGCACGCATGAAGTGTCCATCAAGCTGCACCACGACGTGGTAGCCAAACTCACCCTCACCGTGAAAGCGGCGAGCGAAGAGAAATCGGCTGAAGCGGCTTCCTCCGAAGAAGAGGCTCCCGCCGGCGGTTTCAAGGCCAAGGCGAAGGCCAAACACTCGAAGTAAGCGATGCCTGACGAGGCTGCCACTTCCAAGTCAGCCAAGCCGAAAAAGGCCGCAAAAGAGCGCACGGATCTCCGGGATAAGGGGACTTATTCACCGGATATTCACCGAATGCTTCCACAGAGCCAGGATGCCGAACTCGGCCTCCTGGGCTCTGTTTTGCTTTGCCCCAAGGAGGTCATGGGCGAGTGCGTGGAGAAGAAGGTCACGCCGGAGCATTTCCATGCCCCGGCCCACGGGATCATCTACGGTATCCTTCGGGAACTCTACGACGCCAACAAGCCGATCGATTTTATCCTCCTGACTCAGTTGCTGCGCGACCGGCAACTGCTCGACAAAGTCGGCGGCCCGGCGTTTGTCACCAGCCTGTTCACGTTCGTCCCCACGGCGGCCAACGCGAACTACTACATCGACATCCTCACGGAGAAATACACGCTGCGGCAGATCATCGTCACCTGCAACGAGTTCTGCGCCCGCTCCTACGAAGACCAGGAAAACGTGGAGGGTTTTCTCGACGAGGTGGAGACCAAGCTCTTCCAGATCACGGAGAGCCGCTTGGGCGACAAGGCTTTTCAGATCAAGGACGCCGTGGTGTCCGCCCTCCATTCCATCGAAGCGCTTTACGAACGCAAGGGAGAGATCACCGGCCTGCCCACCGGGTTTGCCGATTTCGACAAGATGACCGACGGCCTGCACCCCTCGGAAATGATCGTCATTGCGGCCCGCCCCAGTATGGGCAAGACGGCGCTGGCAATGAACATCGCCGAGCACGTCGCCCTCCAGCACAAACGGGCCGTCGCCATTTTCTCGCTGGAAATGAGCAGCCAGCAGCTTGTCCAACGTCTCCTCTGTTCCCAGGCCAAGGTGAACCTCGGCAAGGTGCGCGACGGCTTTATGGCCGGGCGCGATTTCGACAACCTCACCTTTGCCGCCGCCAAGATTGCCGAGAGCAAAATGCTCATCGACGACACCGCGGGCCTGAGCATTCTGGAACTGCGCGCCAAGGCCCGCCGCATGAAGGCGCAGCACGACATCGCGCTCATCGTTATCGACTACTTGCAGCTCCTGCGCTCCACCTCGCGCCGCGCGCAGGACAACCGGCAGTTGGAAATCGCGGAAATCTCCAACGGCGTCAAGGCGCTCGCCAAGGAGTTGGCCATCCCGATCATCGTGCTGGCGCAGTTGAACCGGAATCCTGAAAGCCGCACCGGGGACAGCAAGGGCCGTCCGCGGTTGAGCGACTTGCGCGAATCCGGCTCCATTGAGCAGGACGCCGATCTTGTGGGTCTCCTCATGCGCGAGGAATACTACGCCGACACCGAGGAGGAGAAGCAGGAGGCCGAAGGCAAGGCGACGCTCATCATCGCCAAGCAGCGTAACGGCCCCGTGGGCGACGTGCCGCTGACGTTCCTCAAGGAATTCACCCGGTTTGAAGACCGCGCCAAAGGCCCGACTGGAGACGAGTAGGGGAGAGAGAGGAGAAGGCGCGCGCTTTCGCGCAGGCGGACTTTCCATAATCCGCAATTGCCAAGACCCCCGGTTCGCTGCCAAACTGGGCGGATCATGCAAGTGCCTCTTCTCGACCTCAAACTTCAGTACCAGACCCTCCGTGACCAGATTCGCGTGGAGGTGGATCAAATCATGGACTCCCAGATTTTCATCGGGGGGCCAAAGGTGGAGGCGTTTGAGCGTGCAGTGTGCGAGTATACCGGCGCGGCGCATGCCATTGGCGTCACCTCGGGAACCGACGCGCTCTTGATCGCGCTGATGGGCCTGGGCATTGGGCCGGGCGATGCCGTGATCACCTCGCCTTACACGTTTTTTGCCACCGCCGGGTGCATCGCCCGCGTCGGAGCGGCTGCCGTGTTCATCGACATTGATCCGCAGACCTACAACCTCTCCGTGCCCGCGCTGCGCCGCTACCTTGAGGGGTGCCAGAAAAACGCCGAAGGCCAGCTTGTGAGCCATGCCGGGCAGGTTGTCCGCGCGCTCATGCCCGTGCATCTCTACGGATTGTGCTGTGACATGGATGAAATCCTCGCGCTCGCAAAACAATACGGGCTGCCGGTGATCGAGGACTCCGCGCAGGCGCTTGGCGCGGATTACCCTTCCAAGAACGGCACCGGCCACGCCGGGGCGATGGGCGACTTCGGCTGCTACAGCTTTTTCCCGTCGAAGAACCTTGGAGCGTTTGGTGATGCCGGGATGGTGGTCTGCAAGGACGCCGCGATGGCGGAAAAACTGCGCGCGCTCCGCAATCACGGCGGCGAGCGGCGCTACTACCACAAGATGATTGGCGGCAACTTCCGTCTCGACGCCCTCCAAGCCGCAGTGCTCTCCATCAAGCTGCCGCATCTGGATAGTTGGTCGGCCCTGCGCCGCCGCAACGCCGCGCTCTACCGCGAGGGATTCGCGCGGACGGGGCTCGACAAAGTGCTCACGCTCCCAACCGAGCCGTACGCGGCGAGCGGTCTGCCCAACCAGCACATCTTCAACCAGTTTGTTGTGCGTGCGCCACGCCGGGATGCCCTGTGCGAACACCTCGCCAAGGCGCAAGTCGGGCACGCCATCTACTACCCGCTCCCGCTGCATTTGCAGGAGTGCTTTGCGTATCTCGGCTACAAGCAGGGCGACTTCCCCGAGGCCGAACGCGCCGCGCTGGAGACCCTCGCGCTGCCGATCTTCCCCGAGCTGACGCCGGAGCAAATCCACGCCGTGGTGGAAGCGATTGCGGCGTTTTATTGCTAGAACGATGGATCGTATAAAAAGCACTGTTATCGCTCTTTTCTTGTTGTTTGCTGTAAATGTTCTCGCTGCGCCGGAGTCGGTTTCGAGGAGTCAGTCCCCGGATAAGCATTACCGGGTTTCTGTGGAGCAAACAGATGGGCGTATTGAATACCGCATCGATGCTGTTGCCGGGGGCGAGGCGTTATTCCGGTTAACCAGCAGTTATCAACCTGAAAAGGGCGAAGAGGATTGGGCATACAAACAATCCCTCGATGCAGAAGTCCATTGGCGGAACGATTCGCGCGTTGTAGCAATTGAGGAAGCCAACTACCGCAGAATGGGCACCGTATTGATCGCTCGCCGCACTGCGGATGGTTTTTCACCCATTCCCGTGAGCGCGCAATTTTTAATGCAAGCGACCCATGAACCGTGGGACAGAGGACGCCTCTTTTTCACCGGATGGGGAAATGCGGACAGCGCGATCCTTTATCTTGGCGGCAGGCTTTACTACCAGACAGAGAAACGGTTTGAAGAAAGCGGATGGCGATTTGAAATCGACCTTGCTCAGGGAGGGAAAATTCTTCAGCAAAAGAAGGGACGAAATAGTCTCCCATAGACCATAAGACAGGCCGAATCAAAGGCCCTAATGGCACTTCTCCCCAGCCTGCTTCTGCGGCGGGGCGACGAACGCGTTGAGCTCGCGGATGAAGCGCGTGTTCCGTTCCATGGTGCCGACGGTGATGCGAATCCACTCCGGCAGCCCGTAGGCGGCCATATCGCGAATGATCACTCCGCGCTGCTGGAGCGCGCGAAAGAGCGCCTTGCCGTCGCCCACTTTCACCAGCACAAAATTCCCGTGGCTGGGCACATACTTGAGGCCGAGTGCGGCGAAGCAGCGCTGCAAATAATCGCGCCCCTCTTTGTTCAGCTCGCGGGTGGCGCGCTGGTGCTCCTCGTCCAGCAAACCGGCGAGCGCGCCCGCTTGGGCGATGCCGCTGGTGTTGAACGGCTCGCGGGTTTTCTGGAGCACTTCCACCAACTCGGCGCTCGCCATGCCGTAGCCGATCCGCAGGTTGGCGAGGCCCTGGATTTTCGAGAACGTGCGAAGAACCAACACGTTGGGGCGGCCCGCGCGGATGAACTGAATCGTGTCGGAGGGCGTGTCGAGAAACTCCTGGTAGGCTTCGTCAAAGACGATCACGACGTTTTCCGGCACGCTCGCAACAAACCGGTCGATGGCCGCTTGCGAGACCAGCGTGCCAGTCGGGTTGTTGGGGTTGGCGACAAAAATGGCCTTGGTGCGCGGCGTGATGGCGGCGGCCATGGCATCCAGGTCGTGCGTGAAGTGCGGGTCTTCCACTTCAAGGGTGGTCGCGCCGAAAAGCTGCGCCATCACCTTGTAAATAACGAACGCGTGCCGCGAGACAACGATCTCGTCCCCCGGCTGGAGAAAAGCGTGCCCGACGAATTCGATGATCTCGCTGGAACCATTGCCGAGGATGACGTTGGCGCGCTGGAGATCGAATTTTTGCGCAATCGCCTCGCGCAGATAGTATCCGCCGCCGTCCGGGTAGATGTGGGATTTTTCCAACTCGGCGCGCATCGCTTCCAGCGCCTTGGGCGAGGGGCCCAGCGGGTTCTCGTTGGAGGCGAGCTTGATGATTTCCGACGGCTCCAGCCCGAGTTCGCGGGCGACATCCTCAATCGGCTTGCCCGGTTCATAGACGGCGAGATCGCGCAGTTGCGGGTTGGCGTAGTTCCAGATCGACATAGTGCCGTGCATTTTAAGGTACCGCCCGCCCACTGCAAGACGGATTCCTCCTGAGCATCTCTCGACTTTTCGGGCTCGGGTGGCTACTCAAGGGGTATGAAATTTGCGATGCCTTCCTTTCGCCCCGTGCATGTCGTGTTGGCGCTGTGCCTCATCGTGTTCCTCTGGAACAGCAACGAGCTGACTTCCATCGAACGCGAGGCGGCGCCTGCCGTTGCGGAGTTGATGGCGACGAATCCAAGCTCTGTGCATGGGGGACGCCCCGGGATGGATTTTTTCATTCGCGAATACATGCCCGCTCCCTTCGGCAAAGCCATCGGCCTTACCGAACATCAGTT
The DNA here is from genome assembly GCA_037131875.1 of Verrucomicrobiota bacterium. Classification (GTDB taxonomy): domain Bacteria; phylum Verrucomicrobiota; class Verrucomicrobiia; order Chthoniobacterales; family Chthoniobacteraceae; genus UBA695. The sequence goes on along the minus strand of JBAXQF010000013.1, from coordinate 2,590 downwards.
GCAGCTCTGCCATCGTTTGTTCACGCGGATCCCGGCCTACCAATCCGCTTTGACCTGGCGCAACCGGGCGCTTTTCATTGGGCTGGTCGGGCTGGTGTTGCTGGGTTGGAAACGCTACGCCTCCCCGGGTGCGCGCGGGCTGAGTTTTGGGGATTTGCGCAACGCCGCCACGCGCTATTTCCGCCGCCTTGCCACTGCGGCGAGCCCGTTTGTTGCTGAAATGCAACGGCGAGCCGCACAGAAAAGCGCCGGGGCGACTCCCCGCGCCGTTCACAACATCGTTGCGTGCCCCCAGTGCCGCCAGCAGTTGCGGATTCCGTCCGGGAAGGGGCGCATCCGGGTCACCTGCACGGCGTGCGGCGCGCAGTTTGAAGCCATGACGTAACAAGGATCACCCGACTTGTTGCATGGCGCACAAACGGGCGCAGATGCCGCCTTGGGCCAGCAAGTCGGCGGGAGTCCCCATCTCCGCAATGCGCCCTTCTTCGAGGACGATGATGCGGCCCGCGTTGCGAACGGTGGAGAGCCTGTGGGCAACGATAAAGGTGGTGCGCCCCTTCATGAGTCGCTCCAGCGCGGTTTGAACCACCGCTTCCGAGGAGGCGTCGAGCGCCGAGGTGGCTTCATCGAGGATCAGCACGCGCGGGTCGCGGATGAGCGCACGCGCGATGGCAATGCGCTGTTTTTGGCCGCCGGAAAGCCGCGCATCCCGGTCTCCGATCATGGTGTTGATGCCTTCGGGAAGTTTTTCGACAAACTCCATGGCATTGGCATCGGTGAGCGCGCGCAGGACGTGCGTATCAGGAATGTTGCGTCGTCCGTACAGGATGTTTTCGCGCAAGGTGCCGTGGAAAAGCAGGGTGTCCTGCGTCACGACACCGACGGCCCGGCGGAAGCTGCGCAGATCGATGGTGTTCATGTCCAGCCCGTCGAGAAGAATGCGCCCCGCCGTTGGCCGGTCAAAACCAAGGATGAGGCTCATCAGAGTCGATTTCCCCGCGCCGCTCGGCCCCACAACGGCGATGGTTTCCCCTGGGCGAACGTGCAGGCGGAAGTCATGCAGCGCGCCCCGGTTGGTGCCCTCGTAGGTAAAGGAAACCGAGTCGAAAACAAACTCTCCGCGCACTTCAGCAAGTGGGTCTTCCCCAGGTTTTGCTCGATGTCCGGGCATTGGAGCACTTCGCCAATGGAACGCAGCGATTTAAACCCCTTGGTGATGGTGGGCATCATGTTGGATATCTGCATGATGGCGCTGCTAATGGATATAAAGAACGCGTTGAGCATCACCACGTCGCCCGGCGTCAAGGGAATGAGCTTGGTGTAGGATGCCCACGCGCCGACATCGCCTCCATCTCGTTGCGGAACTCATGGTTGCCCTTGCGCAGGGAGGCCAGAAAAATCCGCAGCGTGCAGGCGACGGGAACCATGATGAGGAAAATCACCAAAAACTTTGGAGCGCGAAAGCCCGTGATCACAACAGCCGAAACAATCGCCGTTGCGGCGGTATATCCGCCGTCAATGAGTGTGCGGCTCATTTGATCAAGCATCTCCACATCGCGCAGCACCTTGGTTTGAAGGGTTCCGCTCCGGGTTTTTTTGTAAAAGGAAATGGAGAGCAATTGCAACCTGCGAACGATGGCGGAGCGCAATTCCGCCTCAACATCCCGCGCCACCCGGCTGAGTTCACGCACATAAAGCCAGTGTGTTGGGATGTTTTGAACAATGATGACAGCCGCCAAGAGTGCATTGAGCCTAAGCCAGCGAAGCCGGTGCCAAGAGCTTGAATATGGTGGTAAGCTGGGTGAGTGAAAGCCGAACTGGTGAAACGCTACGAGGCCAGCATAGAGGGAGTGCTGGGATGTTTTGATCGTGTGGTGGTGACGGGGACGCTCACCGAAGTGGCGCACCCCGAGGCGATGGCTGCCGTACTGTGGCGCAATAACATCCGCTGTTTTGACATTGGGCAGTTCGCCGAGCCCTTGAGGGGAGCCATCCGCGACAACGCCCTTGAGCAGGCGAGGCAGGCAGGAGCGGAGGTGGAGTATTTGTCCAGGAGCAAGGGGGTTCGCAAAGAGGAACTCATCGCCAAGGTGCTGAGCAAGCGGGGCGCGCATCCGGGCTTGGTGCATGTGCTCTCGGTGATGGAAGCCTGCACGACCTTCAAGCCGTGGCATGACAAGGCCAGCGGCAAAACCGGGCTCAAGATGGTTCCCGGCAAGTGCGGCACCTACTATTTTTACCTCATCGACGAGGAACTGGGCTTGATGTATGTGCGGGTGCCCACCTGGCTGCCGTGTCGGCTTCAAATCTACTTCAACGCGCACAACTGGCTGGCGAGCCAACTGCGCCGGGAAGGGATCGCCTTCAAGATGGACGACAACGCCTTTGTGGAAATCGCCGACTGGCAGCGGGCGCAGGAGTTGGCGTCGAGCTTTTCGGTGGAGCGCTGGGAGCGCAAATTCCACGAGTTGGCGGCGCGTTTTTGCCCCATACTCGGCAAATTCAAGAGCGGCTACCACTGGACGGTGATGCAGGTGGAGCGTTGAGCAACGCTGGACGTTGCTACTCGCCCACATTTTTCGCCACTGGC
>JBAXQF010000012.1:0-38350 GCA_037131875.1 Verrucomicrobiota bacterium | reverse complement strand
TCCTCTTCTTCCTCGGCAAGCTCGATCTTCAACCACGCTAATTCACGAAGCGCCATTTTTCCATCCTCCCTCAAATTTTTCCTTTCCAGTTCCGCCCGCTCCCTTATCCTCCCCGGCGTGATTGACCGTTATTCTCTTCCGAAGATGCGCGCCCTCTGGGACGAGCAGCACAAATACGAAATCTGGCTGGAAATCGAGGTTCTCGCTTGCGAAGCGCAGGCCGAGATCGGCGTGATCCCCAAAGAAGACGCCGAGACCATTCGTCAAAAGGCCCAGTTTGAGCTGGCCAAGATCCAGGAGATCGAGCTGCGCACCAATCACGACGTGATCGCGTTCCTGGAGAACGTCGCCAGCTATGTCGGGCCCGCCTCCCGCTGGATTCACCAGGGGATGACCTCCTCGGACGTGCTCGACACCACGCTCGCCGTGCAGATGAACGAAGCCTGCGGGATGCTCTTGGAAGACCTCGAAGCCCTGCGCGTCGCCATTGCCAAGAAGGCTCACGAATACAAGCTCACGCCGATGATCGGGCGTTCCCACGGCATCCACGCGGAGCCGGTCACTTTCGGGCTCAAAATGGCCCTCATGTATGACGAATTTGGCCGCGCCATCGAACGCCTCAAGCAGACCCGCGAACGCATCCGCGTGGGCAAGCTCTCCGGGGCCGTCGGCACGCACGCCCACCTCGACCCGCGCGTGGAGGAGATGGTCTGCCGCAAGCTTGGCCTCATCCCTTCCGCGTTGAGCACGCAGGTCGTCCAGCGCGACCGGCACGCCGAGTTCCAGCAGACGCTCGCCTTGATCGCCTCCAGCATCGACCGCTGGGCCACCGAGTTCCGCCACTTGCAGCGCACCGAAGTGCTTGAGGTGGAGGAATACTTCTCGCCGGGCCAAAAAGGGAGCTCCGCCATGCCGCACAAGCGCAACCCGATCACCGGGGAAAAACTGAGCGGCCTGGCCCGCATCCTGCGCGGCAACGCCGTCGCCGCCTTGGAAAACGTCGCCCTCTGGCACGAGCGCGACATCTCCCACTCCAGCGTGGAACGGGTCATCATGCCGGACTCGACGATTCTCTTGAATTACATGCTCCAGATCACCACCAAGCTGGTGGATCGCCTCATCGTTTATCCCGAGAACATGAAGCGCAACATGGAGATCACCAAGGGACTCTACTTCTCGCAGACGATCCTGCTCAAGCTCACCGAGCGGGGTATCGAACGCAAAACCGCCTACGAAGCCGTCCAGCGCGCCGCCATGAAAACATGGCAGGGAAGCCAGTCGTTGAAGCAGAACCTGCTGGAGGAAGCCGAGATCATGGAGAAGCTCACCCCGGCGGAGATCGAGGAGTTCTGCTCGCTCGACATCCACTTCCGGCACATCGACGAGACCTTCCGCAAGCTCGGGCTATAGTGCATTTTCGGTTTGGGTTCTCATGCATAACCGCCCTGAAAGGGCACAGGATACCAGCCCAGCAGCCGTTCCCTTTCTTCATCTTCCTGAGTTCCTGAGTTCCAGATTTATCTTAAAATTCGTGGACAGGCACGCGGGGGCGCGGGAAGGGTTCGCGCCCTCCCATTCATCTGCGGCTCACTTTTGCAAGGAGACAAACCACGGGGCGCCTTCCAAAAAGGCGTTGAGCGCTTTTTCGTAATCGCTGTAACCGCTAAGGGCGAACTCGACCGTTTGCTGGCCGAGGTTGCGCTGGCCTTGGATGGCGCGGCTGACGCCAAACATGTCCTGAAGGAAGACGTCGCTCATGTCGAGGCTGCCTTCGCTGTGGCGGCAATAGAAGACAAAGACGGGGCCGGTTGGCGTTTTGAACTCCCAGCTATTGAAGGTCATTTGCCCGCCTGGAACCGTTATTTTTTTCGAGGGGTAAGTTGCCTTGAGGGGCATGCCCGCAGAGGGGAAGCAAATGTCAGGGGTGTGCATCGGCGCCCATTGGCTGGTTCCCTTGACGCCACCGCCAAATTTGAGGATGGAAAGCGTCCATTCCGAGCCGTCGGTTTCAGTCCATCGCCCGCTGAGACCATCCGTGCACAGAGTAATATCCCGCACGCGGTTGGGAATCTCGATGGGGGCGAAGGTCGGCTTTGCCTTGGGCCAGCGAATTTCCACATGCCGCGCATTGGGCGTGGCGGCATCGTGGATGCGGTACCATGCTTCTGTTCCAATAATGGTCAGGAGGAACCCGGCGGTGAGCGAGGCTGCCATCCAGGTTGGTACTTTCCGCAATGCGGGCGGCGGGCCAACGCATTCGGTTTTCGGTTTTCCGCCGAATTCATTCGCCACAAAAATCATGACGGCAAGGGAAACCAGCAGGATCGACCATCCGGCGTTGTCATGCCATTGCTCGAAGTTGGTCAGGCCGTTGCGCAGGCAGACAAAGGAGAGGATCAAAATGCGCACGACGTTCAGCGCAAGCGAGAGGAACACGCCGAGGCCCACCATCATCAACCGGAGCCAAATCCGCATCCGCCGTTCTTCTCCCAGAAAAACCGCCACCATGAACAGCGATTGCAGTGAGTTGATGCCGCTGCACGCTTCGCTGATGCCGATGACGCCCTTGCTGAGCACCACCAGGTTGCCGCTCTTGAGGGCCGGGATTCCCAACAAATGGAGCACTTCCACCGAGGCTCCGGCGACAAAACGGCTGAGCGACTGGATGATCCATTGCTCGGGTGTCAGGGGGAGTTTTACCGCAAGGAAAATGAAAAGGAGCGGCAGCGCCATTTGTCGCGCCAGCCACCAGCCGCCCATTAGCCCGAGAATCGCAAAGGAATAAGCGACCACCAGCGTGGTCAGCCCGTAGCCCGGCAAACTCCAATGGGTGGTGGCCTGGCGGATGAACCAGATGGGGACGATCAACGTCGCAAAGAGAACCGTGGCGCCGCTCGCGCCGATGCCGTGCGTGCGCCTCCTGTCGGCGAGAGAGTTCCAGCGCAGCAAATACAGGCGCAACGCCAGGGGAATGACCAGCCACCCGTATTGATACTGTGGCGAGTAGGTCCAAAAAACCTGCAAATAAGCCACCAGCATCCCCCACGGGAGAATCACAGCGATCCAAGTGAGCACCCGGTTCAGGCTGATCACCGAGAGGTCTTGAGTCAGCACATCCCTTTCGGATTCAGTCTGCAAATTCTCGGAGGGCATTGGGTTACACGTATCAGAAAATCTCTTGCTAATCCATCAGTTAATTCCCGGAACCGGGCACCCTGTGAACTTCAGCCAAGCAAGGCTGCGGCGCATGGCTTCGTCAAAGGAAACCCCGGGTTGGTAGCCAAGAACCGTCTGGGCTTTTTGCAGCGGCAACCGCCACGCGCATTGCTGGAGCAGGCTGAGTTCCTCCGTTGTGGCACAACCCGTGGGCGAGGGGAGGCTCCAGACGTTTCCTGCGGGCGCTTCCTGCCAGTTGGCCAGCACAACTTTGGTAAGCCGCTTGAGCCTGCTGGGAATCAGCGGGAGGATTTTTTGCGTGATCGGCAGCGAGGTCACCGCCCCCACGCGCTCCTTGAGGGGACGCGGGAACGAGGGCGGTTCGATGGAACGCACGGTATCCATTGAGACGCCGAGCGCGTCGGCGATGCGCTGGTAAAAGTTCCGCCATGTCACTAACTCCGCGTCACCCACCAGAAAGACTTCTCCCGCCGCTTGCGGAACCTTCAGCGCGAGTTCCACGGCCTGGATCAGGTTGTCCACGTAAACGCCGTTGCAGATGGCCGCTCCACCGCGAATCAGGCACGCGCTGCCGTCCAGCAACTGGCGCGCGGTGTCGGTGATCCAACGCGAACGCGGCCCATAGACCACCGAAGGCCGCAGCATGGCGACCTCCACGGTGCCGGACGCGCTCAAGCGGTTGAGGATGCGTTCCGCGCGCACCTTGGCGGTGTTGTAGGCCATGGCGTGCCGCTCATGCAGCGGCGAGGTTTCATCCGTCATCGGGGGAGGAGCCTGCCCATGCACGGAGGCCGAACTGAGCACCACGAGCCGACGCACGTGCGCGGCCTCCGCGGCGCGGTAGATCGACTCCGCCATTTTTTCAATCTGCCCGGGATCGCCAATGGCTGCGTGCACCACGGCGTCGCACCCCTCAAACGCTTTGGCCAGCGCGGCGGGGTCAAACACATCGCAAACCTGCCACGGCAATTCAAAGCGGGCCATCACCGCAAGGCTGCTGAACGAGCGGACGACCGGAACGACATCAAACGTGCCCTCCAATACCCATCTTTCCAGCATGCGGGTTCCAACAAATCCACTGGCTCCAACAAGGGCGATCTTCATTTCGTTCCTCCTTCCGCAAGGCGCAGCGCCGCATCCGCCTCGCACGGCGTCAGCCACGGCTGGGGCATGAGGCGGCGGTTCGCGTAGCATTGTTCAATGAGTCGCAGGGAGCGGACGCCTTCCTTTCCCGGGACGCGCAGCGCCTCGCGCCCGTTCATTGCGGCAATGATATTGCAAAGCTGCTGGATGAAACTTTGCGGGTTGCTCCGGGCGCTCCTTCCAGAACGGAGCAGGTCATTCGCGCGCACCGCCTCACGGAGGTTTCCTTCCAGCAGCGTTGGCATGCCGTCGGCCATGATTTCGAGATGGTTGGCCTCATTCACTTTGTAGCGCACGATGCCGCGTTCAAAGAAAAAGGTGTATTCATTGCGAGTCTGCCAGTCCCGGCTCAGGCGGACTTCGCCGCGCGCGCCGCTGTGGTAGGTCAGCTCGATTTTGCAATTGGCTTCCTGCCCGCCCATCGCGTCATCCTCGTAGCGCACAGACTCGGGCTCGTTGAGCCACCAGAGCAGCAGGTCGAGCACATGCACGCCGATATCCAGGAGGATGCCGCCGGGCGTCACGGATTTGCGGAAGAACGAGTCGCTCGCGGCCTGCCACCCGAACTTGCCGCCCTCTTCAATGGTGAACCGTTGCAAGCGGCCCAGCGGCTCTTTTTCAATGAGCCCCTTGAGCGCTTCGCAGGCAGGGAAGAAGCGCTTGTAAAGGCCCACGGCCAGCAGCGAACCGCTCGCTTGCGCCGCCGCGACCATCGTTTCAGCCTCGGCCACGGTGCTGGCCATCGGCTTTTCGCAGAGAACCGTCGCGCCGTTTTCAAGCGCGTGGATCGCCGCCGCGGCGTGGAATTTCGGGGGGGATGCGATCACGACCAGGCGCGCTGCCAGGCGCACGTCTTCCAGCTTCGCAGCGCGCGCAGCGTTGGGAAATAGAGCGGCGAGCGGCTCGATGTTGGCGGGCGAGGGATCCACAAGCGCCTCCACTTTGAGCAGGCCCTTGGCTTCCAGCGCCTCCAGCGACGGGGCATAAAAAAACCGGCTCACCGCGCCGCAGCCGACAAGAACCACTGAGATCGGAGGATTACCCATGAGCGTTACTTTTTATTGGAGGTGAGTTTGGATTCCAGCGCCGCATGTATAACAGCGGGATTGAATTCCGTCTGCGCAAAACGGGTCACGCATTGCGATTTGCTGGTCCACGCGGCTTCGTTCTTCAAGGCTTCAACAAACGCGCCCACGGAGTCGAGTTGATCCGCATCGAGATGATCCGGGTAGCTGTTCCTGCGCGCCCAGGTTCCAATGGCGCTTTTCTCCGGCGCGACGAGCAGCGTCGGCAGGCCGGTGTGCGAGAACTCGGGAAATTTGCTCGGAAAACTGGTGGTGATCCACGGCATTTCTTCCTCCCGTTCGCAATAGCTCACCAGAAAAGCTGCCGCCGTCGAACGCACGAACTCAAACGCCTCGCGGTTGGTGGCAAAGAGGCTGCGGTGCTCCACTTGTTCCGAGGCGCAGAGCGCTTCCAGTTCCGGCGTCTTGCGGGAGAGGATGAGCAACCGGCCCCCGGCTGCATCGATCGCGCGGGCCAGCTTGCGGAACAAAGGAATCTGCGCCGGGTAACTGTAGCCCGCATAGACAACCAGCGGGCGCTGAGCGAAATCCGCGCGCCACCGGGCGGGCTCGGCGCATCCTTCGGGGATCGGCATCAACACGTTTTTCTTTTCGGCGGGGAGGTCGTATTTGTCCGCGAGTTCTGGAGAGACAAACCAAATCTGGTGCGCGTTTTGTAAGATCCAATGTTGGCGTCGCAAAACCGCTTCCACTTTTTCGCGCGGGAACCCAGGGAAGTCCGGGGGATAGTCATGCACGATCACCGTAAGCGGCGCGCCGCAGCGGCGGGCGTAATGCGCCGCAACCTCGGAGTGAAGCTCGCTGTAAAGGCTCATGTAGGTGAGAACGGCTTGCGGAGGCTGGTCAAAAAAACCGGCGCACTCACCCGCCCACAAATGCATGCGCACGCCGCGCAGGAGCGCGTTGTCAGGCCGGAACGGAGGCCACCACGGCTTGCGCAAGCTCAAGTGAAAGAGCGGCCAACCGTCCGTGTTGTTTGCGGGCTGCCCGCTTTCGCCAACCACCGACACCTTCCACCCGTTGGCCGTGAGCCGCCGCAGGTGGCGCAGCAGGATGATGGGGCTGCCCGTGCCCAGATCCGGCGTTTGACCAAAATAGACAACGTGAGGGGAGGTCATTCGGTCAAAAACGTTCCTGTGAAAAGAATCCCGCGATGGCGGATTTCAAGAGGCCGAGAGTCCACCGGATGTGGCCCACCGACGGCTTGCGGAAAAAGGCGGGCAGTTCCACCAACGCGACCTTCAAATCCCGAAACGGTTTATGCCGGGTGTAGTAATGGCGCTTGGCGTTGCGGAGAAGCTCCTGCTGCCTGGGGTCTGCGGCTTGGTAATGGTCCCATTTTTCCCGGAACACAGTGTAGGCATTTTGCACGCGGTCGGACTGCTGGGTGACCGAAGCGCCGTGAACACGCTTGAGGTAGAGGCGATCCGGCAGGTAGTGAACCGTCCCCAAAAGCGCCATCTGGCAGAACATATCGGTGTCTTCCTGGGCGGAAAAACAACTGAGATTCTTTTCCCAGCCCGCGGTCTTGTCGAAAACGGACCGGCGATACATCGCGAAGGGGCCCTGACCCGTTGCGCAAAAGAACGTCACAAAGGGCGTCTCCCGCTCCTCGGCAGCAAGCTCGCGCGGCATGAACCAGCCGGGAACCCAGCGGCTTCTTTTCGCAACACCATAGGCGCGATCCGCAGCGTCGATCTCCTGAAACTGGCATCCCAGCAGGCAGACGTCGGGATGCGCGTCCAGATACTCGCTCATCACCCGCAACGCCGGGGGAATGAGCATATCGTCGCTATCCAGGAAAAAGAGATACTGCGCATCTGCGGAAATCTGCGCCGCGCCGAGATTGCACGCATTGGCCCGTCCGCCATTCTCTTTGCGCACGCCGCGTATCCGCGCATCCTTTGCGCAATGGCGCTGGATAATTTCCGGGGTCGTGTCCTTGCTGCCGTCATCCACAAGAATCAACTCCCAGTCCTGCGCTTCCTGTGCCAGAACGCTTGCAATGGTCTTCTCAAGAAATGCACTGGCATTATAGCAGGGGACAATAACCGAGATTCTTGCCATAGGAGGTTGTTGGGAAGGGGACAATGAAATATCCCTCGGTTCAGCCAAGGCCGTCAAGGCAAGAACACGGGGCAACCGCATCTAAATTGAAAGGCAAAAGAAAATCTGGAACTCAGGAACTCAAGAAGAGGGAAAGCAAAGAATGAGGAAAGCAAATCACCCATTTTGGAAGACTATATCCTATCCCGGCTAAAATATGTGCTCTGAAGATGTTGCTCCTGTCTTTTGCTGAGTTCCTGATAGATTTTTGATGTGATCGCCCTGTACGGACGCGCCGAAGCGCTTTAATTCAACTCCATCCCGACCAGGCAAACGTCGTCGGAGAACTCCCGGTTCGCCGCGAATGCCTGCACTTCCTCGACAATCCCCCGGCAAAGCTCCTTCATCGGCAAATGGCGGCGGCATTCTGCGGCTTGGAGCAACCGGGAATAATCGTAAATTTCATCCTTCGCGTTCTCCAACTCATACAAGCCGTCGGTAAAAAAGAGCACCACATCGCGGGCCTCGAACGGGCAGCCGGCCCGCTCGTAGGTAGCTTCATCAAACAGCCCGAGCACCGGCCCTGTCTTGCCTTCCAGCGGAGCCGCCCCCCCGGCGCGGACACGGATGGGGCGGGGATGCCCCGCGTTGGCATACACCAGCTCCCCGGTGGCCAGATCAGCCACCAAATAACAAGCCGTCACAAAAAGCGGCGTGCTGTTGTGCCGCAAAATGCGCCGCAGGGCGGTATTCAGATCGCCCAGCAACACCTCGGGGCTCACGGCGTTGGAAGCCATCTCCTCCACCAAGGCGCGGGCGGTCGCTGCAACCAGCGAGGCTCGCACGCCATGCCCCATCACGTCGCAAATAAAGAACCCCACCTTGTTCGGGGCAATCTCGTACACATCAAAGAAATCCCCGCTCACCGCCGCAGACGGCTGGAAAAAATGGTAAAAGCGCGCCGCCTCGCGTCCCTCATGGATAAAAGCAGGGAAACTTTGCGGCAACATCGCAAGCTGGAGTTCACGCGCCATGGCCAGTTCCTCCTCCAACGCCTCGTTCTTGTGCCGAAGCTCCTCTGCAAAGCGGGCGAGTTGCTCTTCGGATTGTTTGCGCTCGGTGATGTCCCGTGAAAGCCCGAACGTGCCAATGATCCGCCCCCGCTCGTCGCGCAAAGGCATTTTGCTGGTGGAAACGTAGGTCACATGCCCGTCAGCCCACACCTCTTTTTCCTCGATGTTTACCAGCGGCTCGCCGGTATCGAGAATTTCGCGTTCGTCCGCCAGAGCCTGGCGGGCGTGCTCTTCGAGGAACAAATCAAAATCCGTCTTCCCATAGAAGACATGGGTGCTGCTCACCCCATGCCAGCGGACCATCGCCTGATTGACGGCAATGATCCGGCTGTCCATGTCCTTGAAATAAATGCAATCCGGCAGACTCTCCATGAGCGCCGCGAACATCGTCCGCTCCATGCTGGCCGTCAGGCCGGAGGTGTCCTCGTTCACCGCGCGCTGGCAAGTCCCTCCCATCCCAAAGGCTCTTCCGCTCGCTTCCCGGTAAACCGTCCCCCGCATGAGCAGGCTGTGCATGCTTCCGTCAGCCCACTGGACACGGAATTCCCCCTCATACTCCATTCCCCGCTCCACGCACACCGCCATCATCCCGGCCACGTGCGCCCGGTCGCCGTTATGCACCCGGTTGAGAAAATCATCCGACGCCCCCTCAAACGTCCCAGGCGTCAATCCAAAGAGGTTGTGCATCGCATCGTCCCAAACCATGGAATCCTTGGAAAAGTCCCATTCCCAGAACCCAAGTTCATGGGAGGATGAAGAAGCCTGCTGGTGCTCGTCGTGGTTCATGGGCGAAAGGTCTGTAAATAACTGGATTACCATGCCACGCCCGCTTGAGAAGGCAAAAAGATTTCCCCTCAATTTTACTCGTTCGCAAGTGCAACTCGGGAACGAGGCAGAACTCGGGTGACAGACCGGGCTGGCTGTGCGATTTTATCGTGTGGCGCACCTGTGCGTCCGAATTTTACGAACATGCCTTTACACAATTCACGAACCGTTTGCGTTCAAGCCCTGCAACGCTGGGAAACCAGCACAACCTTCGCGGACGAAGTGCTCCACGAGGCGCTTGGGGCAAGCCAGTTCAACGTCTTCGACCGCTCCTTTCTCACTGAAACCTTTTACGGCATCCTGCGGCACCGGAGCGCCTTGGATTTTTTGATCCGCCAACTGCGCGACACGGAACTCGACCTCCAAACCCGCCAGGTGCTGCGGCTTGGCTTTTACCAGATTTTTTGGATGCGCATCCCGCACCACGCGGCGGTCAATGAAACCGTCAACCTTGCCGGACGCGCCAAGGGGCTCGTCAACGCCTTGCTCCGGCGGGCCATTCGCGAAAAGGCCATCCTCGACGCACGGCTGGCGGCGGCCCCGTCCGCCATCCGCTACTCTCACCCGGAGTTCCTCATCCAGCGTTGGGAACGCCAGTTCACCCCCGAGGGAGCCGCCCAGCTTTGCGAGTGGAACAACACCCCGGCGGAAATTTACGTCCGCGCCAACGGTTTGAAAGTCACCCCAGGCGAACTGCTTCAGGCCGCCCATGGAGCCGAACAGGCCAGCGTCCACCCGCTTGCCCTCAAGGTGCGCCAGATTCCCTACCAATGGCTCGTCCAAGGGCTCTGTTATGTGCAAGACCCCAGCACGCTGATGGCCGTGGAACTTCTCGCGCCCCAGCCCGGTGAAACCGTCCTGGACGCCTGCGCCGCTCCGGGCGGCAAAACCAGCTACATGGCGGAACTGATGCACAACGAAGGCCGCATCGTCGCCTGCGATTCCTCCCGCCCCCGGCTGGAGCGTCTGCGGGAGAACCTCACCCGCCTGAACGTGACGCACGCGGAAATGCGCCGGGTCGATTGGCTTGCCCGCCCCATCCCTTTTGAACCGGAGTCCTTCGACCGCATCCTTGTGGATGCCCCCTGCTCCAACACCGGGGTCATTCGCCGCCGGGTCGATGTCCGCTGGCGGCTCACCCCCGCCGATTTCGAGCAAATGCCCGAACGCCAGCGCCGCATCCTGGACGCTCTTTTTCCCCTGCTCAAACCGGGCGGCACGCTTGTCTATAGCACCTGCTCGCTGGAACCCGAGGAAGACGAGCAGGTGGCCGAAGCCGCCGCGCGGGAAATCCCCGGCATCGTCCTCACGGAAATGCGCCGGTGCGAGCCGCAGCGCGACGGCATGGATGGCGCGTTTGCCGCGAAGTTTGTGAAAGCCGTGGTATGAACCGCTTTCTGTTGGCGCTGCTCCTGACCCTCGTCCTGGCGACTCCAGAGTTTTTGCACGCCGCTGAAGCCATCGTGCCGCCTTTTGGCCTCTCTTGGGGCACGACCAAAGAGAGCCTCGCCGGTCTGCTCCAGGGAGCCAAGGCCCGCATTGTGGAAAAACGTGTTGTGGGTGGACGCGAGGCATGGGAGGTGGAGGGATTGATCCAAAGCAACCTCCACCGGACGGTCTTTTTCTTTCGCAATGACGGCCTTGTGGCAGTGGAACTCCAATACCAGAACAACAGCTGGCTGGATGCCGAATACAACAGCTTCATGGGGCAGCTCCGCATCATTCAGGAGAACAAGTTTGGCCCCGGAAAACTGATCGCACGCTCTAAAACCACGCAAGGCGACGTCGTTGAAACCGTCACGGGCTACGAGTGGGTGCAACCCGAAAACGCCGTGCAACTCATCTACTTCAGCGCAGAAAGCCCCTCCCAAGTCTTTCGCATGGTGAGCCTGCACTACAAGGCGATGTAGGCAATGGGTAGGGACGGCACTCCGTGCCGTCCGATGCGCGCGGTTTGGAAAAAGAGCATAGAGCGTTGTGGCTATGACGTCCCCTCCGGGCGGCACGGAGTGCCGCCCCTACCTCAGCTCCGCTGACGCAAAAATCGCTTCGGCATGGGCGTCGGCTTGCGCATCGTCGATTCGGAACGCATCATAAACCAGCGTCCAAACTGTTCTTGGGGGAAAGAGAAAGAAAACATGGAACCGATGGTGCGCGCCGGGGGCTTCCCCGTGGTAGCAAACAGTGGGCACTCCAAAGCGCTCGCCGTATTCCGGCTCGCTCAGCGTCAAGTCCGCCGCCCGCCCGAACCCCAGTTCCATCGCCTTGCGCTGTCGGGCCACCATGCGCCGCAAAACCGCTGGCTCCTCTCCTGCTTCCTCAGGTTCCTCCCGGGTGAGGGTGAAGTGCTCAGTGTGTTTTTCCGCCCTGCGGTACAGCCAGCGGGTGGGGGAATCCGATGGGCGCAATTGCCATCGTCCCGGCAGGGTCAGTGCGAGTTCATACTCGCAGAAAACCGTTTCACGTTGTTTCCAGTGGGCCATGGGCACAAAAAGCTTTAGGGATCAATCTACGCCATTGCACCGATATTACACGTGCTAATTATCCCTTGCGAATCACCCCGTCGCGCAGGATGCCAACAAGCGGAAGCCGGGAAACTTGCGCGCACCACGCCACGTCCTCCGCCCGCCCGTTTGCTTTCAGGACGCGCCCGTTTTTCGCCAACTCCAGAGCCGCGCAAAGGTTCTCCCGGTGTTGCAAATAAATAGCCTGCGCCACCTGCGCGGAATCTGTCAACTGCGCCTCGGGAAATGCGGCGGCAAGCATCCCTGCGGCCAGCACGTCCTCCAAAGCCAGCTCGCGGAAGGTTCCCGCGCACACCAGCCTCACGCGCTCCGGCGCGCTCTGCCGCAGCCGATCCGCCAACGCCTGCATATTGAGCAACGCCCCGACCCACACCTCGCGAGCCGCCGCGCACGCCTGCAACGCCACGGTGCCGTTGGTTGTCGTCGTCACAATCCGCCGCAGCCCGGCGCGCCGATATTCCAGCGGCGAATTGCCGAGATCAAACCCGTCGATGCGGTCGCCAAAACGCTCGCCGCCCAGCACGGCGTCGGGCCACTGCGCGCGGGCGGAGAGGGCTTCCTCAATGCTCACCACCGGGCGGATTTCCTCCGCCCCGTGGGCCAAGCCGGTCAAAATGGATGAGGTGGCCCGCAGCACGTCAAACACCACGCACACCGTGGAAGAAAGGTCGGCTTGCGGCAGGGTGTCAATTTCGGCAGGAGTCAGAATGGCGTCGATGAGCATAGATTGAAAAGTCGGAAAGAAGTTTTGTTTGGTTCTAAAAGCGGTGAAAGGATTCGCGCAAAGGTGCGCAAAGAACGCAAAGGGAAAGGCTTAGGGATTTTGTGTTCTGCTCTTCCAAGATTCTGTCTTTGCGTCCTTTGCGTACCTTTGCGCGAGATTTCATTGCCTGATTAGGTTAAGAGACCCCAGCCACCCGGTATGCGCTGCGCTTTCCGCCGATCTCGATCACAAGACGCTCGCCTTGTTTGTGGCCAAGCAGCGCGTTGCCGAGCGGGGATTGCGGCGTCATCACCATGAGCGTTTTCTTTTTGTGGACGATCTCTGTGCCTCCGGCGCGCGGGCCGATGAAATAAAGCGCGCTCCCGCCCGGCCCTTCCAGTTCGACCACGGCGCAGAGGTCGATCCCGTCGTCCGGCCCGAAAGCACGCGGGGTGAGCGCTTCATATTCCGCCCGGGCCTGCAAGGTTTCTGCGGCCTGCCGGGATTGGCCCCGCGCCAGATACGAGGCTTCGAGCCCCCGCGTGTCGTATTTGTTCTCGGCGCGGCTCTGCTCGTGCGTCGCCTCTTCGTGCGCGGCGCGGGCGGATTTGGCCAGCAGCGCGAGTTCGGCGTCGAGGCTGGCGATGATCTTCTGGATGAGGGCGGCTTTATTCGTCACCGGAAGTCCGCTTTTTTCCCGTAGCCTGCACCACTTTTTCCACAATCGCCTCCACGGTCAGCCCGTGCTTTTTGCGCAGAATGTCCACGGTGCCGTGCTCGATGAACGCATCCGGCCAGCCGATGCGAATGACCGGGGTGCGGATGCCCGCTTCGTTGAGGTGTTCAAGCACCGCGCTGCCAAAGCCGTTGGCCAGCACGTGGTCTTCCACGGTGCAAATCACCCCGGCTTTGCGGGCGTAGGCGTCGAGCATTTCGGTGTCGAGCGGCTTGATCCAGCGGGGGTTGATGACGGCGGTGGAGATGCCCAGCGCTTCCAGGCGGCAGGCGGCTTCCTGGGCCAGTTCCAGCATGTTGCCCAGCCCGAAGATCGCCGCTTGCGTGCCGTCCTTGATCACCTCGGCCTTGCCGATCTCCAGCAACTGCGGTTGTGCCTTGGGTGCGGCTCCGGTGCCGGGCCCGCGGGGATAGCGGATGGCCGTGGGGCCGTTGTGGTGGAGCATCGTCCAGAGCATGTCCACGAATTCCTCCTCGTCCTTGGGCTGCATGTGGACGAGCCCGGGGATGGAGCGCAGGAAACTGATGTCGAAGAGGCCGTGGTGGGTGGGGCCGTCGTCGCCGCTCAGCCCGGCGCGATCCATGCAAAGCGCCACGTTGAGGTTCTGCAACGCGACATCGTGGACGATCATGTCGTAGGCGCGTTGCATGAAAGTGGAGTAGATGGCCACGAAAGGCCGGAACCCTTGAACGGCCAGGCCGCAGGCGAAGAGGGCGGCGTGTTCTTCCGCGATCCCGACGTCATGGTATTTGTCGGGGTGTTTCTCTGCGAAAGGGACGAGCCCCGTGCCGGTGGGCATTGCGCCGGTGATGGCGCAGATGGCAGGCTCGGTATCCGCGAACCGGGCGAGGGCTTTGCCGAAAATCTCGGAATAGGTGGGGGAGACAGAGGGAACCGTCTCCCCGGTGTCGTGCTTGAAGCGCCCGAGGCCGTGGAATTTGGCCGGCTGCATCATGGCCGGCGGGTAGCCGTTGCCTTTTTTGGTGAGAACGTGGAGCAGCACCGGCTCATTCTGCGTCTTGAGAAACTCAAAGGTGCGGATGAGCAGAGGGAGGTCGTGCCCGTCCACGGGGCCGTAATAGCGGAGGCCAAGCTCCTCAAAAATCACACTCGGGAGCATCAGGTTTTTGAGTCCCTCCTCCACTTTCTTGCCCAATTTCCGGGCCATCCGTCCCCCAAAGCGTTCGACGAGCCGGGCCGTCTTCTCATGGAGCCGGTAGTAAATGGGGTTGGTGGCGATCTTGTTGAAATAATTGGCGATGGCGCCGACGTTCTTGGCGATGCTCCACTCGTTGTCGTTGAGGACGACGATGAGCCGCCGGGTGGATTCCGCGACGTTGTTGAGCGCCTCGTAGCTTACTCCGCAGGTGAATGCGCCGTCCCCAGCCACGCAGACGACGGACTCGTCACTCCCCCGCCGGTCGCGCCCCACCGCAAGGCCGAGCGCGGCGGAAAGGGCGGTGCCGGCATGGCCCGCGCCGTAACAGTCGTGCGCGCTTTCCGTCCGGAGCAGGAATCCGTTGAGCCCCTGGTATTGCCGGATGGTGTTGAGCCGCTCCCGTCTGCCGGTCAGCATCTTGTGGACGTAAGCCTGGTGGCTCACATCGAAAAGGATTTTATCCTCCGGTGTGGTGAAAACCCGGTGCAAGGCGAGCGTCAACTCCACCACGCCAAGGTTGGGGCCAAGGTGCCCGCCCACGGAACTTGGGTTTTGCTCGGAAAGCGTTTCGACCAAGGCTTTGCGAATCTCCTGCGCCAGATCCGGCAGGACGCTCTCGGGAAGCGCCTTCAGATCCGCCGGACTGTGAATTGTCTCAAGGTACCCCATGATTTATTAAAACAGGCTGACATCATCCGCCGGTTTCGGCTTGCTCGCCCCTTTTTCGGAACGGGGAGCGGCGGGTGTTTCAGGATCATATTCCGCAATCTGTGGTTTTCCGGCGGCATGGCGGGTCACCGTTTCAATGCGTTTTTCCGCCGCCGCAAGCTTTTCGTTGCAGAGCTTCACCAGCCGGGTGCCCTCTTCGTAGCGTTCCAGCATCTCCTCAAGGGGAAGCTCGCCGCCCTCCATGGCTTCGACAATTTGTTCGAGGCGCTCTACGGCGCTTTCAAACGTGTTTTCAGTGGTTTTTTTTTCGGCCATGGCGTTATGCGAGAAAGTTTAGTCCATCTTATCCGTCCAGCGATCCCGGTCGCTATAAAAAATGCACTGGTTGTCGAGGGGCATGGCGGTGACGGATTTGAGCGGGAAATCCTTGATGTTGACGTTGCGCAAGATGAACGGCGCCCATTCCTTGTAATCCCCCTTCACAATATCGCTGATAAACGGTTTGTTGCCGCTGATGGGGGTGAGGTAAACACCCGCCATTTTGGCTCCCAGGCGCTCGTAATCGTTGAAGTCGAGATAGCTCTGGATCGTCATGGGCAGCCAGAGGCTTTTCCGGTCGGCATACCACGCCACCGCCCAGGGCATGTCAGAGGCGATGACTTCGTCAGGCTGCGTCCATTCCCGCAAGATCCCAATGTAGGGGGGGACGTACGGTGGCCACTGGACGGGACTCTTCGTGCCGGTGGTCACGTAATTGATCAGGGGCAGGGAGGACAACCCGAAAAGCAGCGTAAAAAAGGCGTATTTTACCAACTTTACGCTGATCTCCAGACGCATCCATAAAACCAGAATAAAAGCGAAGCCGTAGGCGAGAAATATCGGAATAAACAGGACATTGAGATCCGTGGAAGCCATCGTGTTCCCCTCCTCATTCAGCGAAAAGGTTGCCATCCCTCGAAGGGCGGTAAACCACATCAAGAAAAGCGCCCACCGGAAACTGCGCGTCAGGGGTTTTTTAAAGAGATGCAAAAGCGACAGAAAGAAAGCCGGAGCAACCAGAGTGGCCCCCAGGGAGCTAAAAAGGGTGTTCAACTGCGCAGAAAACTGAATTTGGGCCTTCTTGCGGAATGACCCAGGGGAAACGCCCGTCGTTTCCAGATCCTGGGAGCGCATGATCACGCTTTCGCTTCCTTTGACCTGATCCAGCATACTATAGGCGCTTATGCCAAAAGGCGTGCCGCAGGCCCGGTAGTTGCGCGCAATCCACGGGCTGTAAACCAACAGGAAAACCGACCCCATCAACACCGCCGTCTTCCAGCGAGGCCTGAAATAAATGACGGAGAAAAGGAAAGCGCCCTCAAAAATACACGCGGCAATGCCGTGGGCGAGCGCCAGCAGTCCGAAGAGCATGCTCATCGCCGCCAGCCAGCCATAAGGCCACCGGTTCAATGCCCGCACTTCCATCGCCCGCACCAGGGAATAAAGTGCGCAGCTGAAAAGGAAGGCCATCAGCATCTGCGGCAATCCGCTTAAAGAGTATTGCCAGAAAAGATTGCAGGCGAGCATCATCCCCACCATCAAGATCCCGACGTGGTGGTCGAAGAGCCGCCGCGCCGTCAAATAACTGACCAGGATGGTCAGAAAAAAGAAAAGCGTTGCCACCGCAGACATCATCCGGTCTCCCACGTAGATGTAATCTCTCGTGCTCAAATGCCAGCGGTCTTTGACCGGAGGGCGGTAGGGGATCAGCGAAGCGGGACAGATTTGGACCAACTTAAAAAACGGTGTCAGGGTCACGGGCCAAAGTGGCGCTTGGTAGGTGTCGGGGATCCTGTCTATGGGAAAAAACCCTTTTTTCGCCCTGAATTGGCTGTAGGCCAGCGGTCGGATCATGTGGGTCGTAAATCCCTTGCCGCGCGCCAATTCCCGCGCAATCTGCCCTTGTTCCATCGCCTTGGGGTGATTCAGCCCCTTGTAAAGTCCCCAATACCACGGGTCAAAAATGAAAGCGACGAACATTGCCAGCATGATGGCAAGAAGCGCCGTTAATTGAACCCACTTTGCCCACCGTCCCTCTTCAATGCGGTGGACAAATTCTTGAACTTGTTGCTCGGTCGCCATTTACGATGAAGTTGATTTGAGTTCTTGAATGCGGCGATGAAGCGTGCGGCGACTGATCCCCAGCCGCTTGGCGGCCAGCGTCCGGTTGCCCTTGGTTTCATCGAGGGCGCGCATAATGAGCCGATGTTCGGTCTCATGCAAATTCAAATAGCCCCCCGAGGCTGGAATGTCCGCTCTGGCTGAGGGCTTGGCTGCGTTCTGCCGAAGCGCCATGGGAAAATCGCGCAGTCCGATCTTGGCCCCCGTCGCCATCACCACGCCATGCTCCATGGCGGTGCGCAACTCGCGGACATTGCCGGGCCACGCATAAGCGAGGATCGCCTCGGTTGCCTCGGCGGTCAATTCCCGCACCGGCTTTCCGTTTTCCTTGGCAAACTGTTTGAGGAAGGCGTTCACGAGTAAAGGGATGTCCTCCTTGCGTTCACGCAGCGGCGGGAGGGTGATCTGGACGACATTCAGGCGGTAGAACAGATCGTCGCGAAACTTCCCCTCGGCAACCAACTTTTCCAAGTTTTTGTTGGTCGCCGCCACGAGCCGCACATCCACCTTGATGGGTTGATTGCCGCCCACGCGTTCAAAAGACCGCTCTTCGCCCAGCACTCGGAGCACTTTCACCTGGAGATTTGCGTCAATCTCGCCAATTTCATCCAAAAAGAGCGTGCCGCCGTTGGCCTGCTCAAACCGGCCAATGCGCCGTTCGGTCGCCCCGGTGAACGCTCCGCGTTCGTGGCCGAAAAGCTCGCTCTCCAGCAACTGCGGCGAGAGCGCCGCGCAGTGTACCGCCACAAATTTCTGCTTGGGCCGCCCGCTCAGGTTGTGGATGGCGTGGGCCACCAGCTCCTTGCCGGTGCCGCTCTCTCCCTGGATCAGCACAGTGGCTCGCGAGGGAGCCACCTGCCGGATCACATTGAAAACCTCGTGCATGACCGCCGAATTCCCAATCAAACTCTCCAGCCCAAAGCGCTGCTCCACCTGCGCGCGCAGCTCTTTGTTTTCTTTTTCCGCCTCGCGGCTGCGCAATGCCCGGTTGATGAGGATCTCCAGCCGGTCGATGTTGAGCGGCTTGGTGATGAAATCATACGCCCCGTGCTTCATCGCCTCCACGGCGGTGTCTACCGAACCATACGCGGTCATCATGATGCAGACGGGCGGGTGGGGGAGCGCCAATGCCCGGTCGATCAGCTTCATGCCGTCTTCCCCGCCCAGGCGCAGGTCGGTCACCATCACATCCACCGGGTCGGCTTCCAGGACGTTCAACGCCCCCTGGATATCCGCCGCCACGTACACGTCAAAATCGTCTTCCAACGAACTGCGCAACCCGTCGCGGGTGTGCTTCTCGTCATCAACAATGAGCAGGGTGGGGTTCATCTTGGGTAAACCCGAGTTTTAATGGAGCCGGGAACCTGCTGCAACTCTGAAGGCGAAAAAAGTGCGCCAAAATGACGCGCTTCGTTCCGGCTTAAGCCAGCAGCGCGTCGATGACGTCCTGGGCCGTGTAGGTTTTCTGGCCCGGCTTCAAAAACTGGCCGATGTTTACGACGTCGTCGCCTGCGGTCAACAGCGGGGGTTCAATGGCGCCGCCCGCCATGACCTGGCCAAACCCAATGGTCGCCACGAGGCCGTTACAAACGCATTTACGGCCTTGCGTCTCCGCTTCCTGCCCGCCTTTGCGCAGGTAGTTTGCCACAGGCTCCGAGGGGCAACGGTAGCCCACGGTGCCGTCTTCCTTGCGGTATGGGTGCCGCAGATAGCCGAGATCGCAGACCCGCTTCCGGGCTTGGTAAACCACCGGGTTGGAAATACTGGTGTCGATCTGGAGCACCTTAAAGGGGAATCCCGTGGGGGAAGCCAGGGGATCCGTGTGGACTTTCAGTTCCCGCTTTTCATAGCTGCAAAACACCTGTTGTTTGATTTCAGGAGCAACGCCGGATTCCTCACAATACGCGAAAGCGGTTCCCACCTGGATGCCCACCGCCCCGAGGGCAAGGGCTTTCGCCAGCCTTCCGGGGGCTCCATACGAACCAGCCAGCCAGAAAGGGAGGCCAATCTGTGCGATTTTTTCGAGATCAGGCACATCCCGTTCGCCGTAGATCGGTTCGCCGGCTTCGTTCAACTGCATGGGGCCGCGCGGAGGGGCATTGTGCCCGCCAGCGGTTTCGCCTTCGACAATAAAGCCATCCACTTTCCCGCTCGATTTGCGTGCGAGGGTCAAAGCCAGCGTGGCCGAGGAGATGATGGCGAGAAAATGCGGCCGCTTGAGCGCTTTCGGAGCCTCGCCACCGCAGAACGCTTCGGGGTTAAAAGAGATATGATAGTCCTGGTCGGGCGTGGCACCTTCCACATCCAGCTTCATCTTCACCGCTTCGCCCTTGGCAAATTGATCCAGGATGCCGGGAATCGAGCGGGGAATCCCTGCTCCCATCAAAATGTAATCCACCCCGGCAAGCATCGCGCCGAAGATCGAGGAGAGCGTGGGGAGTTGGATTTTCTCCAGGAAATTAATTCCGACCGCCCCGGCGTGACCGGCTTTGGCAAGGAACACCTCCACAAAATTGGCCAGGGTGTTGAGTTCAAGGATGTTTTGCGAGGGCTCGGCCGTAAAAAGCGGAATCGGCTTGTAAGATTGCCCGGGAGCGATGCCCCCTTCCACGAAGTATTGATCCCAGATGCGGCGGGCAATCTCTGGGAACGGGAAATGATCCAACGCCCTGCGTACATGGCCGCCGGGATCGCCGGACTGGAGGCGCCGTGCGAGCACCACGTCCAAAGCGGTGCCGGAGACGACGCCGAGTTGCCCCGCAACGGAAACAGCACGGGCGAGCACCCAATTGGATACCCCAACGCCCATCCCACCCTGTATAATTTTCGGATAAAACATCTTGATCAGCCCCAACCCTCTCACAACAAACACCAAAAGTCCTAGCTAAATTTGCATAAAGCGAACTCTGAGTCGAAAATAGTCGTTTTCCGGAGAAAACCTATTTTGGCTCTCTTAGAGCAGTTTCGATTTAATTTGTCGCATGCTCTTCGGCGGCGTGGGCCGTTGCGGTGCATTTCGAGCTCACGTGCACCGTAGGTGCGAACCGTTTTTCAGGGGCAGTATTAAAAATACAGCCACGGCGCTCAAAAAGCCCCGCACCAACCCACGGCGCTCTCAGATCATTGCGCCAAATTAACCCGAAACTGCTCTAGGGTTAATCCCACCCCAACGCCGTCCTTAAAAACGGCGCCGTGCGGCTCTCTTGGCTGCGGGCGACCTGCTCGGGGGTGCCGCTGGCGACCACTTGCCCGCCGCCCGGCCCGGCTTCGGGGCCGATGTCGATGACGTAGTCCGCCTCGGCAATTAATGAGGTGTTGTGCTCAATGACGATGACGGTCTGGCCGTCGTCCGCCAGGCGGTGCAGCACGTCCAGGAGCCGTTCCACGTCGGCCATGTGGAGGCCGATGGTCGGCTCTTCCAGCAGATAGACGGTGGATTTGGGCGTGCGCTGGCGGCGGATGCGGTCGTTGGCGGCGCGGGTGACGCCCCGGGTCAGCTCGCTCACGAGCTTGAGCCGTTGCGCTTCGCCGCCGCTCAAGGTTGGGCTCGGTTGGCCGAGTTTCAGGTAGCCGAGGCCGGTGTCGCACAGGAGCCGCAATGGGCGGGCGATCTTCGGGTTCGCGCCGAAGAAGTCCGCCGCCGTTTCCAGCGTCATCTCCATCACGTCGCCGATGCTCCGCTCATTGTAGAGCACTTCGAGCGTGGCGGCGTTGTAGCGCTTGCCGTGGCAATCATGGCACGGGATGTAGCTGGCGGGGAGGAAGTTCATTTCGATCTTGATCACCCCTTGCCCCGCGCACGTCTCGCAGCGGCCCCCCGCCGTGTTAAAGGAAAAACGCGAGGCCGTGTAACCGCGCATGCGCGCCAGCGGGAGCGTGGAGAACTGTTTGCGGATCTCGTCGAAGACCTTGATGTACGTCGCCGGGGTGGAGCGCGAGGTCTTGCCAATGGGCGACTGATCCACCTCATACACCGTCTCGACGAATTCAGCACCCAGCAGAGCGTCAAAAGACCGCTGATGCCCCTCCCCCTTCCTGGCTTCCTGGATTTCCTTCTTTTCCTGATTTCCTGAGTTCCTGATAGATCCCTTCCTGAGTTCCAGCGCGGGCCGCAGCGCGCCGCGCATGAGCGAGCTTTTACCCGAGCCGGAGATGCCGGTGAGCACAGTGAAGCGCCCCACGGGAAAGCGGACGTCGATGGATTGCAGATTGTTCGCGCGCGCCCCGCGCACCTCGATCCAGCCGGGTGCGGTGTCGAGGGGACGCCGCGCGCCCCGGATCGGGTGCTGCATCGGCTCGCGCAGGCAGCGGCCCGTTTGCGACGTGGGATGCTTGCGGATTTCCGCGATGTTCCCAATGCACACCACCTCGCCGCCGTGTGAACCCGCGCCGGGGCCGAGGTCGATGATGGTGTCTGCGCGGCGCATCGTCTCCTCGTCGTGCTCCACGACCACCAGCGAGTTCCCCTTGGCGCGCAACGCTTCCAGCGTGCAGAGCAACTGCTCATTGTCGCGCGGGTGCAGGCCGATGGTCGGCTCATCGAGCACGTAAAGGACGCCCCGCAGGTTGGAGCCAAGCTGTGCCGCGAGCCGGATGCGCTGGCTCTCCCCGCCGCTCAACGTCTTGGCAGAGCGGTCGAGCCCAAGGTAGTCGAGCCCCACCCGCCCCATGAATTCCAGCCGCTGGCGGATCTCCGGCAGGATGTCGGCGCTGATCAATTTCTGGCGCGCGTTGAATTTCAGCTTTCCGAGTTCCGCAAGGGCCTGGCTCACCGGGAGGTGCACGAACGCGCCGAGCGTCCGGTTTTGGAGCCGCACGTTGCGCGCAATTTCGTTGAGCCGCGTTCCGTGGCACTCCGGGCACGGCTGCGCTTCGCCCTCTTCGAGCCACTCGTGGCGGCGCTCCTCGTCCATCTCCGCCTCCAGCGGCGTATCAGCTTCCGCCGCCGGGCCTTCCCAGATTTCGCCAAAGCCGTGGCAAAGCTCGCACCAGCCGTGCGGGGAGTTGAAGGAGAAGAGGCGCGGGTCGAGTTCCTCAAAGGACTCGCCGCAGCCGGGGCAACTCATTTCCGTGCTCAGCACCGTGAGCTTCCCGTGAGCGTCGCGCAGACGCGCCGTGCCCTTGCCGATCTCCAGCGCGCGCCGCAAAATTTGTTCCAAGCGACCGGGCGAACGCCGCTCGCCCACCACCACGTCGATGGTGTGTTCGCGAAAGCGTTCGAGCCGCTTGAACTCCGCGACGGCAATGAGCCGTCCATCCACGAGCAGTTCCTCGTAGCCCTCGCGCGCGGCCCAGCGGGCCACCTCGCTGTGGAACCCTTTGCGCGCCTTGATCAGCGGCGCCAACACGCGCACGCCGCCCCGTTTGCGCACCGCGGCTTCCGCCTTTTTCAAGATGGCGGCAAAGCTCTGCTTCTCCACCGGCAACTGGCACTCCGGGCAATACTGCGTGCCGAGTTTTGCGAACAGCAGCCGCAGGAAATGATAGACTTCCGTGACCGTCGCCACGGTCGATTTTCCGCCGCCGCGCGTCACGCGCTGCTCAATGGCGACCGAGGGAGGCAGCCCCGTGACGAGATCGACGTCCGGCTTCTCCAACTGCTCCACAAACTGCCGCGCATAGACGGACATGCTGTCGAGGAACCGGCGCTGGCCCTCGGCAAAGAGGATGTCGAAGGCGAGCGTGCTCTTGCCCGAGCCGCTCAAGCCTGTGATCACGACCAACTGATCGCGCGGAATGGCCAGCGAGATATTTTTGAGGTTGTGCTCGCGGGCACCGTGGATGCCGATGGAGTTGGAAGAAGATGCAGCGCTCTTCTTGTTGTCGCTCTTTCCTTTCCTGGTTTCCTGGCTTCCTAATTTTTTCTTTTTTCCGAGCACCGTTCCCAATGCTGCTCCTGTATGCGACGCGCTCTCCTGCACCACCGCCTCCGGCGTGCCGGTGGCGACAACGAATCCGCCGCCCGATCCGGCTTCCGGGCCGAGGTCAATGAGGTGATCGGCGCACTTGATGACTTCGAGGTTGTGCTCGATCACCAGCAACGTGTTTCCCTGCTCCACCAGCCGGTCGAATACACGCAATAACATCGCCACATCGTCGAAGTGCAGCCCCGTCGTCGGCTCGTCTAAAATCAGCAGCGCGCCTTTGGTTGCGCTCTTTATTGTGGGCGGTTCGTCTGCCACCCCTTTGGGGTGCGCCGCATTGCGGGCGGGTTCCGGGGGTGTCGCTCCGCTCAACCCCCGGCTATTCGCTGTGAACCCTTCGGGTTCATCAGAGGCGCCTGTCACAAATGCTTCGCGTTTATTGACAGCACCCGCCGCAGATGCTTGCCCCTGTGGACTTCCCTTCCTGAGTTCCTGAGTTCCAGATAATTTTTCTTCAGGTTCATCAGAGGCGCCTGTCACAGATGCTTTGCGTTCATCGACAGCACCCGCCGCAGATGCTTGCCCCTGTGGACTTCCCTTCCTGATTTCCTGATTTCCTGATTCGCCTTTTCCTCTTCCGCTCGCGCCTGCAAGGTGGCTCACGAGTTTCAACCGCTGGGATTCCCCTCCGCTCAAGACGTTGAGCGGCTGGCCGAGCCGCAGGTAGCCGAGGCCCACCTCCGAAAGCAGCCGCAGCGTGGCCAGCAGCGAGCGTACCGAGTGGAAGCCGCCGGAGGGTGCGTGCTCGTCCTCTTCAAAAAACGCGGTCGCCTCGGTGACGGTCATTTCCAACACATCGGCGATGGATTTCCCGCGTAGCCGCACGCGCAACACATGCGGCTGGTAGCGCTTGCCGTCGCACTCCGGGCAGCGGACAAACAGATCGCTCAAAAACTGCATCTCGATCTTCTCAAACCCCATGCCCGAGCAGCGGTCGCAGCGGCCCGTGCCGGAGTTGAACGAAAAGGAACTGGCGGTGAACCCCGCGGCCATCGCCTCCGGCAGCATGGCGAAGCGTTCGCGGATCGCGTCAAAATGATCAAGGTAAACGATGGGGCTTGAACGCGGTGTGCGCGAAAGCGGCGACTGATCCACCATCACCACGTTGCCTACGGCATCCGCGCCGAGGATCCCCCGGCAGGTGCCCGCCTCCTCTTCCTCACCCGCCAGCCCGCCCCGCAGCTTGAGCAGATTGCGGTAGAGTACCTCATGCACGAGCGTGCTTTTGCCGGAGCCGGAGACGCCGGTGATGCAGGTGAAAACGCCGAGCGGAAAATCGACGTCGATGCCGCGCAGGTTGTTTTGCGCCGCCCCCTGCACGCGCAGCCAGCCTTGGGGCGAGCGGCGTTTGGCGGGAATGGGGATCGCTTTTGCACCCGTGAGGTAATCCGCAGTAAGCGTCTTGCGCATCTTCGCCAGCGGCCCGCTGTAAACCAGTTCGCCGCCCGCCTCGCCCCGGCCCGGGCCGATCTCCACAATATTTTCCGCCGCACGCAGCACCGCCTCTTCGTGTTCCACCACCACGAGCGTGTTGCCACGGTCGCGCAGATCGCGCATGACGCCAAGCAAGCGGCCCACGTCGCGCGGGTGCAGCCCGACGGTCGGCTCGTCCATGACAAAAAGCGTGTTGACGAGCGACGCGCCCAGGCATGTCGTGAGCGTCACCCGTTCCACCTCGCCACCGCTCAACGTCCGCGTGGGGCGGTCGAGGCTCAGGTAGCCAAGGCCCACTTCCACCAGGTAGCGCAGCCGCGAGCAGACCTCGCCCCGGAGCATCGCCGTGGTGGAATCCGATGTGCTTGCCTCCTCGTTTTTGAACACCTCCAGCAACGCATCTGCGGGCAGGGCCGCCAGCTCCGGCAGCGTTTTTCCCGCCACGCGGTAATTCAACACCGCCGGTTGGAAACGTCCGCCCCGGCAATCCGGGCAAGTCGTGTAACTCCGGTAGCGGCTCAGGAGCACGCGGACGTGCATTTTGTAGGTTCTGGATTCCAGCCAGTCGAAAAATCCGCGCACGCCGTACCAACGCCCCTCCTTCCAAAGCTCCAGGGTGTTCGCCGTGGGGTCGTCGCCGTAGAGAATAAAATCCCGATCCGCCTTCGGCAGTTCCGCAAAAGGGCGTCGCACGTCCACCTCCCGCGCCGCACAGCCGCGCAACAAATCGCGCTGGCACTCCTGGCCGTTCTCGGTTTGGAACGGCTTCACTGCGCCCTCCTTGATGCTCAGGCTGCGGTCGGGAATGGCGCGTTCCAGGTCGATGCCGATGATGCGGCCAAAGCCCTTGCATTTTGGGCACGCCCCGAGCGGGCTGTTGAAGCTGAAGAGGCCGGGGCTGGGCGGCGTGATCTCCACGTCGCAATGCGCGCAATGCCAGCCGCTCGAATGAGGCAAAATGCGTTTGCCCGCGATGAACGCGATCTGCCCCTTGCCAAAGCGCAACGCCGTCTCCACGGCCTCGAAAAGGCGCGGGCGGTTCTCCTCTGTCACGGAGATGCGATCCTGTATGACCCGCACCACGGCAGGCAGGCGCTTGGGCGCGGCGTCGGGCTCGTCGGTGCGCAGGATCGCGCCGTCGATCCAGACGCGCAGATACCCCTGGCTTTGGAGAAACGCGAAGAAATCCGCCGCCTTTGTCCCGGCAGGCGCAGGAACGCCAAACGTCACCAGCACGGTCTCGCCGCCCGCTTCCACAAAGCATTGCGCAACGATGGACGCGGGCGTCTCAGGACGGATCGGGCGCTGGCACGAAGGACACACCGCTCCGGCGATGCGCGGGAAGAGCAGCTTGAGATAATCGTTGATCTCCGTCATCGTCCCCACCGTCGAGCGGGTGGTTTTCACCGCGTTGGACTGCTCGATGGCGATGGCGGGCGGGATGCCGCGAATCTCATCCACCTTCGGCTTGTCCATCCGCTCCAGGAACTGCCGCGTGTAGGGGCTGAACGTCTCCACATACCGGCGCTGGCCTTCGGCGTAGAGGGTGTCGAAGGCGAAGCTCGACTTGCCGCTGCCGCTGGGGCCCGAGACGACTGTCAGCTTCCCGATGGGGATGTCGAGGTCGATCCCCTTGAGGTTATTTTGCCGCGCGCCGCGGATTTGGATGAAATGTTCGGATGAGTTCTTCACTGCGGCTGGAAAGGTGTGACCGGTTACCTTCGCCCAGACCGGGCCGCATGGCAAGCCCGCCTGAGGCGGGTTGCAATTCGCGCTCCCGCACCCGTTGGTTCAGGGGTGTAAAGTGGCTGGTGCGCTTCCTGAGCGCCAAAGGTGCGACCCCATAACAGCATGGGGCGCAGCCCCATGTATCTGGGAAAAGCGGGAGCAGGGCTGAAGGCCCGTACTATTCGTTGATAGAGCGGGCCTTCAGCCCTAATCGTTTTCACGACGAAACCTAGAGCAATTTACCAAAAACTATAGCCGCGTCTTGGGGCGGCGAAGGCCGTTGCAAACCGTTTGTCCCTTGGGCTGTGTTTACAAACACAGCCGCTGCGGGCCAAGCCGCCTTGCACCAGCCTTCGGCGCTCCCAAGCCACTGGCCACATTTTTTTGTAAAATGCTCTAGGCCGTTGGCCTAGGCTGGTATGGGGTCGCACCTTTGGCGCTGAATGCATAGCTACTACGGTTTACACGGCTACTTTTACCGCGCCCGTTGGTTTAACCCATAGCGCAACAGCGCGAGCGGCAGCGCGGCCAGGAGCCCCATTGTGAGCGCCACGCGCCAGCCGGGGATGATGCGGGCGCGATCCGCTTCCACCGCCCGCAGGGCATCGGCCACGACTTTTTGCGCCGAAACCCGCAGCCCGTCCGGCGGGCTGACGAGATCCGGGCTGGTTGCCCGCTCGGCCACCTGCCCGAACTCCGTGTGCACCGGCCCGGGGCAAAGTGTGGTGACGCGCACTCCCGTGCCGCGCAGTTCCGCCCGGATCGCCTCGGAAAAGCTGGAAACGTAAGCCTTGGTGGCGGCGTAGACGGCCAGTTTGGGGATCGGGATGAAGCTGGCCACGGAGGAGACATTCAAGATTGCCGCACCCGCCTGGGCCTTGAGCGTCGGCAACAGCGCAAGTGTCAACTGCGTGAGCGCGCCGATGTTCACATCAAGCATCTGCCGCACGCGCTCCCAATCGCTATTCTCAAAGCGCCCGCGATCCCCCAGCCCGGCGTTGTTGACGAGGAAATTGATCTCCACTCCGGCGCTGGCGAGCCACTCCACCAGCGTCTCCACTTCACCGCGCTCGGCGAGATCCACTTGGCGGCAGTGAATGGTGAGACCGGGGCGCTCCAGTTCGCGTTTGAGCGCCTCCAACCGCTCCGCGCGCCGTGCCACCAGAACCATCGTGGAAGCGCGAGGCGCAAGCTGCCGGGCGAACTCCGCCCCAAGGCCGGAAGAGGCGCCCGTGATCAAAACCGTGCAGTGGTCGAGGAAGTTCATAAAGTCTCGCCGCATTGTTTCACTCACCACTTGCTTGGCAATGCTCAAATTCCCCGTTCCCATGATCGGCCAAAACCTTGGAGATTTACACGCGAAGGTCGCCAGGAAAAGAAGAGTGTTTCGCGCAAAGAACGCCAAGGACGCAAAGAGGATTGCGCGGCACGGCAATGAGCCTTCTTGTCGTTTTCCTTTGCGTTCCTTTGCGCGCTATTTTCTAACGTAACGCCGCACCTCAAACTCCGGGTGGACCAGCACGGTTTCTTTGTATTCAAAGAGCCCCTCGAACTCGGGGAAAAACGCGTCCCCCTCCACCTCCAGCGGCACAAGGGTCAGCCATAACTCGTCGCAGCGGGGCAGCAGTTGCGCGTAGATTTGCGCGCCGCCCATGACAAAGACATTCGTGCCGGGCTCGGCATACGCGGCGGGGGCGAACGTCTCGACATCGCGAACGACCGTGACGCCCTCAATCTCCGGGCCGCGCGTGATCACCAAATTCCGGCGGTTGGGCAGCGGACGCCCGAGCGAATCCCACGTCTTGCGGCCCATGAGCACGGTGTGCCCGGTGGTGGCGCGCTTGAACCAGCGCAGTTCGTCGGAAATGCGCCACGGGATCGTCCCCTCGCGCCCGATCACCCGGTTGCGCGCCATTGCCGCAATGGCTATCAGTTTGGGTTGCTCGCTCATAGGAAAACAAAGGAATCAGGAAGCCAGGAAACCAGGAAAAGAAAATCTGGAACTCAGGAACTCAGGAGAAGAAGCGATGTTTTCTCTGCCTCTGATTCCTTTCCTGGCTTCCTGGCTTCCTGATTCTCTCATCTCCGTTTTTCTCACACCGCCACAGGGGCTTTGATGGCCGGGTGCGGATCGTAGCCGCTCAGGGTGAAATCCTCATACTTGAAGTCGTGGATGTTTTTCACCGCCGGGTTGAGCGTCATGGTCGGGAGCGCCCGGGGCTCGCGGGAGAGTTGTTCCTTCACCTGCTCCATGTGGTTGGAGTAGAGGTGCAGATCGCCGAAGGTGTGGACGAAGTCGCCCGGCTCCAACCCGCAGACCTGCGCGACCATGAGGGTGAGCATTGCGTAGGAGGCAATGTTAAACGGGACGCCCAGGAAGAGATCCGCGCTGCGCTGGTAAAGCTGGCAGGAGAGCACGCCCTCATGCACGTAGAACTGGAAAAGCAGGTGGCACGGCGGCAGTTTCATCGTCTCGATCTCGCCGGGGTTCCACGCGCTGACGATCAGGCGGCGGCTGTCGGGGTTGCGGCGGATTTGCTCGATGACCTGGTCGATCTGGTTGATGGAGCGTCCGTCCGGCGTGCGCCAGTCGCACCATTGCGCGCCATAAACGCGGCCCAGGTTGCCGTCGGCGTCGGCCCACTCGTTCCAAATGCTCACGCCCGCTTCCTGGAGCGAGCGGACATTTGTCTCCCCGCGCAAAAACCAGAGCAACTCGTGGAGGATGGACTTGAGGTGCAGCTTCTTGGTGGTCAGCAGCGGGAAGCCGTTGCGCAGGCTGAACCGGGCTTGCGCCCCGAAAACGGAGGTCGTGCCGGTGCCTGTGCGGTCGGATTTGAATTTGCCTTCTTCGAGAACAAGCCGGAGGAGATCGAGGTATGCGCGCACAGGGTAAGAGGAGTGAGGGTGTGCCAAAACCCTACGCAACTCCCCCGCGTGAAGCAAGCTTTGGCGGCAATGCTATGGCGCGGATTTTGCCCAGCGCATTGCGCCCAGGCTGCGTATCAACGCCGTGGCGGCGGCCTCGTATTCCTTTTTTTCCGCATACAAGACGAAGGCAAACTGTTCCTTTTCCAACGGGAGCAGCAGCACAAAAAACTGGTAGGTCTGCGCATACAAATGGCCGGTGAAGACAAAAAGAGCCGTTTCGTGCCCGTCAATGAAGATGGGATTCTGGCGCAAGTCGGCGATCTGTACCCCTTGGGCAAGCGGCGGCAGAAGGGCTTGGGCGCGTTGGATCAGCACATTGATGCCCGCCTGATCCCATGCGGGCGGTGGCGGCGTCCCCTCCGTGTGGGTGAATTCCGCCCTTGCACTGTTGGCTCCCTCCGGGGGGCGCAAGGATACCTTCGCGGCATCCCCCACCCAAGTCCATCCCGGCGGCGGAAGATAAACCACCTTTTGCTGGCCATGAATAAACTCAAACCCACGGTAAATCCCGCCGTCGGAAGAATGCTCATAGGGACGCGGTGTGAAATCAACTGGCAAAGCTCGCACCTCACCTCCCACCACCAGGCATGCGCCAACGAGCAACGGCAAAACAAATCGAGTCATGGGGATCGTCTTCATTTATTGAACGGTTCGTGAAATCCACTGTTTCCTGAAATACATCTTGGCGCCGCCGCCTGCGATCGTCTTGCGGCTGCCCCCGCCACCCATTCCACCGGGGCCGCTCCCACCCGATGCCAGTAGCGGGACGCCAAAGTTCATGAAGTTGTTGTCATAAGCCCAATTGCGCGTCGGGGCGCTATAAACCCCCGTCCCCCACACACCGGTGGCCTGCTGGCTTGCGTACAGAATCACCATCGAGCCGACATAGTTAAAGCGGACACCCGACCAGTTTTCGAGGAAGCGCGGGTAGTTTTCCACCCCGCCGCTATAATTTGAGTTGGTCGTGGGCACATTTCCCGCAATGAACGCCGCGTTGATGGTCGTCGCCTTGGCGGTGGGTTGTGTGCCGGCCTTCGAGTCCAGCCAGCCGTTGGAGAGCACATTGATTGCGTCGGCAACGATGGCCGCCGGCTGCCAATAGTAGCTGGTGCCGCTTACGGTTATCAATCCGTTCGCGTTGGGAACGGTGGTGGGATCAGGACTCGCTGGGTTCCATGAACCGGTGTTTTTGTTTGAAATCGGCAAGCTCCCAATGGTATTCGCGCTTCCTCCCGTGTTGTAGTCTCCCTGCACGTAGACGGGGTTTTGGCTGACAATCGTCAGCCCTCCGCTGGGTAAGACGTACCCGTTTTGGAGACGCACGGCGGGCTCGGTTTTGGGCACGGCCGGGGAATCCACCACCACCGTGGTGCTGGAGGTAACCGTCTGACCTTGCGTACTGGTGGTGACCACATTATGCGTCACAGCGGGAACGTACGCCTGCGTGGGACGCACATCATTGACAATGATCCCCAGCCCGGAATCCGAAGAAGCAGGGATGGCCCCGACATCCACAGCGCCCTTGAGCATGCCGACATCCACATTGGTCACTTGCATGTTGGCATTTCCGTGGCTGTCCGCCTCCCGCGCATCCACAAACGAGCTGCCTGTGGTCAATACCTTGTAGGTCGTGCCACTTTTTGTGAGCCCGGTGACGAATGCCTTGTAAAGATCCGAGTTTGTATTGACCGTTGCGCCAGTGGAGTCTGTGATGGTGATGGTTGGCGGTTGCCGTACGTCGTGGGTGGCGTTGTCGAGCGTGATGATGTAATCCGCAATATTGGACAGCCGCAAGGTCTGTAGGTTGTTGTAATCAAAGGGCGAGGAACCGGAAGTTCGGGCATCCCCGGGGCTGAAGGGATCAGGATAGGTTGTCAGCGGGAAAACAGCCGGCTCGATGATCTCGTGATAGCTGTCATTGTTGGGATTGGTGTCGTAGGGAAGCAGATTTCCCCATTGATCCTTCAGCGTAGGGCTGGTGCTTTGGATCAAAGTGCTTTGGGAAATATCCAATGGCGTCACGGGAGATGCATTTGCATTTCGGTTGACCCACCCATTCCCTGCGGGGGCCGTCCCGGTGCCACTGTGCGCCGGATCGGTGCCGACAGAATTATTGGAACCGGAAACCATCCGCCCCTGAAAGATGCCACTATATTTGGAGGAAGAAGACCCGGAGGTCGTGGGCAATTGCACTCCTTCCACAGAATCCGTAAATGTACACGTTCCTGAGGCAGCCCCCACGTAAAGCCCCGCATTGGTATGCACCGGGCCGTTAATGGTCATATTGGGGCCGGGGTGGATCTCAAGGTAGGAGTTGGCAAAAATTGCATAATTAAGAAAGGATTTTACCTGGTATTCAAACATCCGGCTTAGTTGAGCGGTTACGGTTTGCCCGCCAGGAGCCGGAAGCGTGACCACGACAGTGGCCAGATAGCGGAAGGCCTTTCCTTCGCGGATTCCCGAGGGCGAGTTGGTCGTCACTCCCACACACGTTCCGTTCGTTGCCACGGCGCCCGTGGTATCCAAGGGTTCTATGGCATAGGTGGTAAAGACCTGGGTGGGAGCTTGATCCAGACGTGCGCTGGCGAAATTAGCCACGTTTGGAAAATATTGGGCCAGCTCAGGAAACGCCGCCCCGGTAGGAACCCGTAGCGGCGTGGATCCCTTCAGATAGGTTTGAAAATAGGCCCGGTCGGGACACAGGTTGCCTAAGCTTCCGCCATAGCTGTTGAAACCGTCTTTGAATTGAGCGAAGAGCAGTTCCAGCGCCGAATCCCCCACCTCCATGGCCTGCTGCCGTGTGTTGATCCGCTTGGAGTTGCGCCCGGTGAAGAAAGAAAAATCGAACGCCGCCCAAGCCAGCGTAAAGAGCATGACGATCATCGCCAGTGTCACAATCAGCGTGCTGGCTTGGGTTTTCTGGGAGATGTGTGGAGTTTTCATGGAGGGCAGGGGGCTAACGCGCCACCTCGTCGAACAACGGCATGCGGCTCCAGAGCACGATGTCATAGAGCAACATATCGGAGTTGACGCCGCGGTATTTGTTGTTTGCATCACTGCTCAAGGTGACATTGGTGGTGTAATCCGGGTTGCTTCCAGCAAGGCGAACGCTGACGGCCCGTTGGCCATCGGCACTGTTGGAAAGAAACGACTGGGCGTAGGGCCAGGGCATGGAGAAAGGCTGGGCGACGGACCAGTTTTTGTTGGTGGGCAGCACGTTACGCATGGCGACAGTCCAGTTTCCATCGTAGTTGAGCCGGATGAGATCCGTGCCGCAGACGAAGTAATTGACCGGCGCCACCAAATAGGCCAGCACCGCCGCCATCGTGCTGTTGGAGCGTGTGCCGTAGGTCTGGAACGCAGTCCCCAGTGTGCCCGAAAGGGTGCAGGTGGCCACCAGGGTGCTCGTGGTTCCGCTCGATCCTGGCGAACCACTGAAACTCACGGCGGTTATTTTGCGATCCACCATGGCATAATTTGAGCCGGAAATAAGAACCGGCACGCTCGGAATGCAAAGATGCATCCCATTTGTTGCGCTCGTAAAGAGCGTCTGGTCACTAGCGGTCAAAAGTTCAATGCTGATTGTGGAGGCATTTGCGGAATAGGAGCCGTTGGCAACCGGGTATCCTGCTTTGGTTGCCGTGTAGGCCCCAAAAGGATCCGTGTAATTGCTGCCTGTCGTATAGGTCGACCCGACCATCAAATACAATTGAATGCCCGGAGCAGGGCCGGAACCGGTGACAACTGGCAGGCTCCAGCTTGTCATTTTTCCATTGGTCCACGATTTTGTTCCCCCGGAACACCCCGCCGGCACAGTTCCCTGTGCCCCAGCGGCAAGGGTTCCCGTCAACTGCGGCGCGGCAATGGCCATGTGGACATCATTGGAAAGCTGTTGCATCGGGCTGACGACGTTCATGTGGGCAAGGTTCACCGAGAAATTCCGCGTGACGAGGCGCGTCCCACCCCAAATCACCGAAAAAATGAGCAACATGGCGAGCGCCGCCACGGGAACGGCAATGAGCATCTCGATGAGCGTCCACCCCTCTTTGGGTCGCCTTCTTGGCAGGAAGTTTTTCATACGTCTGGAGCACGCAAGCAGGTCATCTGAACATTGTAGGGCCGCCCGCGATACTGGTAGTTCAACCGGATGTTCACGGAGCGCAACTGCACCGTTCCCGAGGCGGATGTCGTGCCGCCTGTTACGATGCTGGCGTTGTTGACCAGCGTCGTCAATGTGCCGGTTACCACGGCCTGAATCGACCCACTCGTGGCCAAGGCATCAGAATTGATCAGGATGTTGACGGTTTCCTGGCATGGCGTACCGAGTGCCACGGTGTTCGAGCCGCAAAGCATCAAGCTCGAAGGAAGCGGGTTCATTCCGCTGCTCACGAAGGGATCCGACCCGTTCACCGGGGTAAAAGGCCGGACGGCGAGCGCTTTATCCACGCGTGCCTGGACAATCTCAAAAGCGCATGTCTGTAGGCGGTTTGCATCCGCAAAATCGTTCACTTTGACAAAGCTGGTGTAAAGCGCCGTGACGGTGATGCCAACCAGCCCCAAGGCAATCATCGTCTCCACCAGCGAAAACGCGAAGGGCTGCATCTGCATTTTTACTTTCATCACCCCTCTTTAATAGCAGGAAACGCACCAATTTTTTCGCTTTTGGAAATGAATTTATGCCATCGCCGCAAGCAAAAGGCGGCTGAATGACCAGCCGCCTTGAAAATTACCTCGCTGCTCCCCACTCCCTAGTGGGTGCCCATCATGCCGCCCAGCATGCCCTGGCCTTCCCATCTCTCGGGCCGGTTGAGCGGCAGCGTGCTGACGCGCGGCGGGTCGGTCGGTTTCGGGGTGTCCGTTGTGCACCCCCCCTGGAGCAGGGAGGAGCAAACCACGAGAAACAATAAGCACAACCGCTTCTTCATACTAGGAGCCGGGGAAAATCACCACATCCCCGGGTTGCACGGTCACGCCCTTGGCGCTGCTGCCCGGCTGGATGTCGGCGATGGAGGTGGAAGGTTCAACAGAAGTCACGCGCAATTTGGCAACGAGGCTGCCGCCGCGTTTTACAATCAGCGAGGAGCCGTTCACCACCCCTTGGCGGTCGCCGATGCTCAGAACCACGAAGTTCCAGTTTCCATTGACGGCGAGCACCTTGCCTTCGAGTCCGGGCTTGGCCAAACCTGCGAGGCGGCGCGCATTGTCGGCTTCCAAGGTGGCGGCTTTCTTGTCGGCCTCTTCGGCCTTGGCTTGCACGGTCTTCAAAAGCTGTTCCTTTTCCAGTGCCTGTGCCTTGGCGTCCTCCAGGGCTTTGGCGATTGCGGGGTCAGGCGTGGGGGCTGCTTGCGGCGCGCTGCCCGTGTCGGTCAGTTTCTGCTTTAAGTCGGCGATCTCCGTCTCTTTGGCCTTCACCTGCGCTTGAGCCTCTTCCGCGTCCTTTTTCAGCTTGTCCACATCCGCCACGGCGGTGGCGCTCGTGGCTTCCACTGCGGCCTTGGCTTCCTCGGCGGCTTTCAGTTTTTCGCTGGCGACTTTCGCGGCTGCGGCTGCCTTTTTGGCCTGCGCATCCGCATCAGCAATCTTGCCCTGCGCGGCTTTGGCTTCCTCTCGCGCCGTGCTCAGCGCATCCTTGTTGATATAATTTTTCACACCGGCCGCCACGGTAAGGAGGATGGCCGCACCAAGCACAAGTCTGGGTAAAAGGGAGGAACTGGGCATATTGAGATATTAATTAAATGGGGGAGGCGCTGGGGGCGCACTTTCTTGAGCGGGATACTTCTAAGCTCTCTTCCCTAGGGAATGCAAGTCGATTGACACAAAAAAATTGTCAACGGGCTGGAATCCGACGATAGTCTTTCTGTCGCCAGGGACTACGGATTGAGAGCAGGCCAACCCCGCCAGGGCAGGAATGCAGCAACGGTCGTCTGACTCTCCTTGTCGTAGCTCTCTGGCGGCTTATCCCAACGTAAAACAGGATGGCCGCAAAGATGCGCAAAAAGCGCAAAACAAAAGAGACGCGTTCCTTTTGGGATTGTTTGCAGACTCGCCCGTAGAACAACGCTCCTGCCGTCCGTTTTCTATCCGTTTGCGCCGCTTGCGCTTTTTTGCGGCTTATTTTCTCCCCATCGGCTCTGCCAGAAACGCCGGTTGCGCCGTCGCCCCCACCACGCCCACGCGACCGGTTCCCCGCTCGAAACGCAACGTGGCTGAGCGTTGTTCAACGCCATCGGGAGATTCCGCGACAATCGGGATTTCATACGCGCCGTCCGGAAAAAGAAAGTGGTGCCGGAATGTGCCGTCCGGGTTGAGTTTGACGGGCTTGCCGTCGATCCAGACTTTTGCGTCGGGATGTGTGCCGCCGTAGAAAATGACCTCGGCGTTTACGTGCATGAAAAAACCCCTCGGCTTGCCAAACGGCTGTGCGCTCCAGCTTGCTCCCAGGTGGGAACTCATCGCGCCGGAAGCTCCCCCGAGGCCGCCCGCCCAGGAACTCAGCCACGAACTCCAGAAGCTCGATTCCGCGCCCACAGCGCCAGGCCACGACGAGAGCCAGGAACTCCAGAAACCCTCCGCTTTCGCCGCTGACTGCCAGGAACTGAGCCAGGAGCTTTGCAACGTCTCGGACGCGCCCGCAGCCATCGTCCAGGAAGAGAGCCACGAACTCCAGAAGGCACCCTGTTCCGCACCCGGCCATGAGGAGAGCCAGGAACTCATCCCCGCGCTTTGGGCGCCGGGCCAGGAGGCCAGCCAGGAACTTAAGGCGCTGCTGGGAGCCGCCGCCCCCGGCCATGAAGCCAGCCAGGAACTGATCCCGCGACTTTCCGCCGCGCCCGGCCACGAGGCCAGCCAGGAGGCGAACGCTCCCACTTCCGCGCCGCCCAGCCAGGAGGAGAGCCAGGAACTGATCTCCCCGGCTTCCATCGCCGCGCGCCAGGAGGCCAGCCACGAACTCAGGCCAAACCCAATGCCGCTAAAGAGGCTTGCGCCGCCGATTCCCGCAGCCCCCGGCAACAGCCCGCTGGCGCTCTCGCTAAAGAGCCTCTCCTTTAGCTGCTGCCGCAGCAGGCGGTCGATCTCCGCCGGCTCCAGCGCGAGCATCTCCTCCACATTGTTGCCCAAAAGCGAGGCAAGAATGCGGCGCTGCTCATTGGTCCATTCCGGCATTTGCCCCATCGCAAACGCCAGCTTGCGGCCTTCGCCTTGAATGCGCGCGAGCGCCGTCAAAAGGGATTCTCCTTCGGCGCGCGACGGTTCCACCATGTCGAGCATCTTCTGGAAAGCAAGGTGGTAGGGAACCGTGGCGAAGGTGTCTGCCACCTCCTCGGAAACCCCGTCCGAGGGCGTGGTCGCTTCGTTGGAACGCGTGATCGTCTCCCAATCGCCTGCTTCGTTCACAAAGCCAAGCTCCGCATAAAAAGCGGCGTTTCCACGGCCCGCAGAGATATACCAGTTGCGGGCTTCCGGGCTTACCTCCGCACGATAGACTTCCACGCCGTCCACGGCGTTGTAAACCTTCAGGAGGACTTTGCCCCCGCGCATCCGCGACGGCGGATATTCGCTCCAATCCACATCCCAATAGCAAAACAGCCATTGCGGGTCACGCGCCACCAGAAACAGAGCCTTGGAACCGTAGGTCACCGGAAGCGGGCCGAGGTCTTCAAATGCAGGAACTTCCTGTCCGCCTACGGAAGCCTCTTCCAGAGTCGCTTCGTACTTGTGGACGTTTTCTTCCGGCCTTCCATGAACTACTGGTTCCTTGGAAATTTGGAATGCTCCCTTTTTCCTTTTCTCCGATTTTGCAGGTTTCCCTTTTTCAATTTTTCCCATAGCCCGTTGTCGTAATTAAGATCGGTGTTTGGTGACGTGGTGGTGACCCGGAAAGCGATGCTAAAGTCAAGCGCGGACAACGCAATCAAATTCAAAACAATCAGGGTTCACCCTAAAAATTTCGGCAAACCTTGCCGTCCCCGTCCACATTCCGTTACATTTGCCCCCATCATGTTAACTAAACGCATCATCCCCTGTCTCGACGTGCATGACGGCAAGGTCACCCGCGGCGTCCAGTTCGGCAAAGCCGAAGCCGGGGAACTGCGCAATGTGGGCGATCCCGTGGAGCTTGCCCTGCGCTATAACGAACAGGGGGCCGACGAGATGGTTTTTTTTGACATCACCGCCAGCGCCCACGGGCGGGCGTCGATGATCGACGTGATTGAACGCGCTGCGGATCAGTGTTTTATGCCGCTCACTGTTGGCGGCGGCATCCGCGCTGTGGAGGACATGAGCCTCATGCTCAAGGCCGGGGCGGACAAAATCAGCATCAACTCCTCCGCCATCGCAACGCCCGAGCTTATCTCGGCGGGAGCGGAGCGCTTCGGCAGCCAGTGCATTGTCGTCTCCATCGATGCCAAAAAAGTCACGCCCGACCGCTGGGAAGTTTTCGTCCACGGCGGACGCAAGGCAACGGGGTTGGATGCCGTGGAGTGGGCGTGCAAAGCGGTGGCGCTCGGCGCCGGGGAGATTGTCCTCAACTCGATTGATGCCGATGGCACCAAGGCCGGGTATGATTTGGTCATCACGCGGCGCATCAGCGAAAGCGTCGCCGTCCCGGTGGTCGCCAGCGGCGGCGCGGGCAAGCTGGAGCACATGAGCGAAGTGCTCGCCGAGGGCAAAGCCGACGCGGTGCTCGCCGCCAGCGTCTTCCACTTCGGCCAATACACGGTGCGGCAGGTCAAAGAATACCTGGCCCAGCAAGGCGTGCCGGTGCGGCTGACGTAGCGTTTATTCTCTACCGCAAGCAATACGTAATGCCGCGTTCCCCAATCTCATTTTGGAACGCGCTTTGATAGAGTTGCCGGGACAATGGCATTCCCAAATGGAGTTTGGGAACGAGAGGGAAAAAGTCTGCTGCGCCGGGCTTCAGCCGGCGTTTTAGCTTTGCCACCAGCTTCAGCTGGTGGTTCCCAGGCAACCCAACGCCCCAGCCGGCTTCAGCCCTGACATGTATACACATCGCGAAGCCGCCATCGTAGGGG
>JBAXQF010000011.1:0-38520 GCA_037131875.1 Verrucomicrobiota bacterium | reverse complement strand
CAACGGCCTTCGCCGCCCCAAGACGCGGCTATAGTTTTTGGTAAATTGCTCTATCTCTGGAATGAAGAAAAAGGAGGGTACTTTGACTTCGATTTCGTGACGAACCGCCCCAGTGAAGTCTACGCCGCCTCAGGACTGACGCCGCTGGCCACGGGCCTTGTGTCACCCGAGCAAGCAGCCCGCGTTGTCGCCAACCTGCCGCTGCTCGAACGGGAACATGGCATCGCCGCCACCAACGAACACCCTTGCGAAAGAAGCTACCAATGGGCCTATCCCAATGCCTGGCCTCCCCTCACCTACATGGCCGTGGAAGGGCTTCGCCGCTACGGCTATGAAGCCGAAGCACGCCGCATTGCCGGGAAATTCGTCGACACCACCATTCGGCTGTTCCAGAAAACCGGCCAGCTTTGGGAAAAAAACGGACGCGGTCACCGGCGACGTTGCCGGAGGCGAATACGAAGCCGCGCCCATGCTCGGCTGGTCTGCGGGGGTCTTTGTAGCCCTCCACGAGTATTTGAAAACCCCTTACCTCCCCGGCGCGAGTTCAAAGAGGTAGCCGCGCAGGTATTCGGTCTCCGGAAGATTCAGTATTACCGGGTGATCCGCAGCCTGCCCAAACCGCACAAGCTGGCGCAGGGTCTTTTTCGCGTCCACAGCGGCGTCGGCGATGACTTCGCGGAACACCTCGTCGTTGACATGGTGAGAGCAGGAGAACGTCGCCAGCAGCCCGCCCGGCGCGAGCAGCTTGAGCGCGCGCAGGTGGATCTCCTTGTAGCCGCGCAGGGCGTCCTGGAGTTTTTCCTTGGATTTGGTGAACGAGGGGGGATCGAGCACAATCAAGTCGTATTGCACCCCGGCCCGCTCCTGCTCGTTGAGGTAGTCGAAGACGTTGGCGGCGATGGCCTCCACCGCGAGCCCGTTGCGCTCGGCGTTCTGGCGGATTAACTCCACGCAGTCGGCGCTGATCTCCACGGCGCGCACGCTGGCGGCTCCGGCCTTGGCGCAGGCGAGCGCGAACGCCCCCTGGTTTGAAAAACAGTCCAGCACGCGCTTGCCCGCGGCCCATGCAGCGACGCCCGCGTAGCTGTCGAGTTGGTCGAGGTAAAACCCGGTCTTCTGGCCGTGCAACAGATCAACCTCGAAGCGCAGCCCAAGCACTTCAATGGGCACCGTGGGCGGCACCTCGCCCCAAAGCACACCCACGACCGGCTCCATCCCTTCGGCCTTGCGGATGGGCGCGTCGTTGCGTTCAATGATTGCCGCAGGCGCGCAGAGTGCGCGCAGGGCATCGACGATCAAGTGCTTGCGCAAGTCCATCGCCAGCGTGAGCGTCTGAAGCACGAGGCAGTCGCCGTAGCGGTCGATGATCACCCCCGGCAGTCCGTCGCTTTCACTCCAGACCAGGCGGCCCAGTTGCGGGTTCACCCCGCGACGCGCGCGGTATTCAATGGCCTGCTGGATGCGGCGCAGGAAGAAATCGCCATCGAGATCCTGCCGCTGGCGCGAGAAACGCCGGGCGACGATCTGGGACTTGGAATTGTAAATAGCGGAGCCGAGCAAGCGATCCTTGCCATCCTTGATCGAGATGACCGAGCCGTCCTCCGGCGTGCCGAAGGCTTTGAGCACTTCAGAGAAATAGACCCACTCGTGGCCGTGAAGGATGCGGGAACGGGGACGGATGATGATGCCTGCCATAAGAGGAGAGAGGATAGACGATAGAGGGGGGAGAAGATAGAGGATTATCAGCAGCGGCGCGCGAGTTGCCCCTCGTCTTTGTTGCTCGTTGCCAAGCTGGAGCTTGGGAACGAGGCAAAAAACAACGGCCAGCGGCGTGGTGAGACGACCGCTGGCCGGAAATGGTGGAGTGCTTTGGAAAAGCGGCTCTGTTTACGCTGCTTTGACTGCCGCAGCCTTCTTGCTCTCAAGGGCCGCAACGGCTTTCTTGAGGATGGCAAGGAATGCGGGTTCGTCCGAAATGGCCATATCGGAGAGCACCTTGCGGTCGAGTTGGTTGCCGCTGGCGACAAGCCCTTCGATGAACCGGCTGTAGGTGATGCCGTTGGCGCGGCAGGCGGCGTTGAGACGCGCAATCCAG
The DNA here is from genome assembly GCA_037131875.1 of Verrucomicrobiota bacterium. Classification (GTDB taxonomy): domain Bacteria; phylum Verrucomicrobiota; class Verrucomicrobiia; order Chthoniobacterales; family Chthoniobacteraceae; genus UBA695. The sequence continues at coordinate 36,425 of JBAXQF010000011.1, read as the reverse complement.
AGTTTCCGGAAATTGCGTTTGCGGGTTTTCCGGTCGCGGTACGACCAGTATTCCGCCTTCATGATCGCGTTTTTCGCGTAGCGGAAGAGTTTACTGCGGCGGCCACGGAAGCCCTTGGCCTTATCGAGCACCCGCTTGCGGCGTTCGCGGCTGGCGGGTGCGTTGGTTGCTCTTGGCATGTTATTTCCTTTCTTTCAGCGTGCTGTTTATGGGTTGGTTGCGTCTGCCCGACCTCGCTCGCTGATGAGACCCAATCAAGGGGTCAGGAGGGCGGACGCTGCTGCTCGCGGGGTTACGCGAACGGCAAGTTCTCTTTAATCCGGGCCATGTCGGTTTTGTCCACGAGGGCGGATTTTGCAAGCTGACGCTTGGTCTTCGCGCTCTTGCTTTGCAGCAAATGCCGTTTACCGGCTTGAGAGCGAAGGATTTTACCCGTTCCCGTAATTTTGAACCTCTTGGCCACGGCCTTCTTCGTCTTACGACGTGCGATTGACTTAGGCATGGGTTGGGCAAAATAGGGAGCCGGGGAAAAATGGCAAGCGTTTTCTTGCAAATCGCGGGGGCAAGGGCGTGATTCAAAGTGTTACAAATACGGAAACAGCACACTCAGCGCCGAAGGCGCGACACTATAACGGCATGGGGCGCAGCCCCATGTACCTGGAGAAACGGGATCAGGGCTGAAAGCCCGCGCTATCCCCTCAGAGATATGTATGGTACGGGCTTTCAGCCCTGATCGCTTGTTTGCTGGCTATCCTGGGGCGTTGCCCCAGGCTGTTATGGGGCTGCGCCTTTGGCGCTCAGGAAATGCAGCCATCGGTTTGCACCACTTTGAATCACACCAGTGATAGAGAGCCCTCGCCTTCGGGCTGGACGCTCTGGGCGGCTTCGCCCTAGAGTGGCGCTCTCAAATTTATGCAACCGCCTTGGATTCACCTGATCATTTCCTGCGTTGTCTCAACGGTTCTCTTGACGTTTGTTGCCGCTGGTGCCGCCCGCATTCGTTTTTCTGCACCCAAAGGTTTGCGCCAGGTGCTAGACATACTGTTTTTCTCGCCCCTGCTTGTTCCCGCCTTTTTTATCCACGGGACATACATGAATATCGTCTATGGTGAAGCTGCCATCCTGCTGCCAATACTTTATCTTTGCGGGATTCTCGGTTTCCGCAAAGTGGAACGCGAAACACTCGATGCCGCGCGGCTTCAGGGCCTTGGAATGTGCGGCACTTTCTGGCGCATTTTTGTTCCGACAGCATGGCTGTGGTTATTGGGTGGCGCAGGCGTGCTCCTTTTCAGACTGTTGTGGGTGTGTGCCGAACTTGTCGCCCATACCCCTCACCCATAAATCGCCTCCACCATCCCCAGCGCCTTCTCATTGGGCAGTACGCCCGGTTGCATCTGGTTCATCACGTAGGCGAAGGCGAGGTTGTTTTGCGGGTCGGCGAAGGCGTGGCTGCCGCCTGCTCCGGGCTGGCCGAAGGCCATCGGCGAGGGGCCGAAAAGCTGGCGCAGCTTGCGGCCTGATTCATCCAGCGGATCATGCATGAACCCGGCGGCAAACGCGGTGGGGCGCAGCAGCACCTCATCCGGGCCATCGACGAGCGTCGTGGTCATCGGCGCGATGGATTCAAAATAGCGCACCCCTTCCAACACGCCGCCGTTGGCCAGCATGGCGTAGAATTTCCCCAGCGCGTGGGCCGTGCCGATCCCTCCAAACGCCGGGAGCGAGGCCTGGCGCACTTCCGGGGTATTCATGCCCGCAACCCCCAACAATCCATGCGGTGAAGCGAACGCGCGAGCGGTAAGCGTCCCCTTGGTGTGCATCGCTTTGTAGAAAAGGGGGCTGCGCGTTGGGGAATCCTTATGCGGAGGGTAGATCGGCGAGACCACATCCAGCTTTTCCGGCGGCAAGCCTATCCAGAAATCGAGCCCGAGCGGCACGGCAAAATACGTTTGCCAATACTTGCCCAGCGTCATGCCGGGGCTGCCCACCACGCGCCGCAAAATCTCGTCCAACAGCGCCCCGAACGTGCGGGGATGGTAGCCGTGCGCGCGTCCCAAGGGCCAATTGGGAGTCTGCGCCGCAAGCGCCGCCGCCACCGCCTCGTGCTCCAGTGCGGGCGCAATGCGATCCAGCGCGGCAAGCCCGGCTTGGTGCGAGAGCGCCTGCGCAATGGTCACATGCTCCTTGCCGCCCTGCTTGAACTCCGGCCAGACGTCGCACACCGGCGTGGAGAGCGGAACCGCCTCCCGCTCAAGTGCGTGGAGCACGCACGCCGCCGCCGCCGCCTTGGTGCAAGACCAGACGAGCACGGGGGTCTGCGCCGTCCACGGGCGCGTCTTTGGGCGATCCACAAAACCGCCCGCCAGCGAAAGCACCTCGCGCCCGTTTTCCCAAAGCGAAAGCGACGCGCCGAGTTCCCCCCGCCGCTCGAAGTTCTCCCGAAAAAGCGTTTCGATCCGCGCGCGCTTTGCGTCCGTCAGGATCATCCCAGCAACCCTTCGAGTTCCTCCACCCGGCGGGCAAAAAGCGCGAGGGTTTTTTCGATGGGCGTCGGCGTGGACATATCCACACCTGCCGCCGCAAGCGTGGGCAGCGGGAAGCGCGAGCCGCCGCTCTTGAGGAAGCCGAGGTAGGGCTCCGTATTGCCCGAGGCGAGCACCTGTTGGGAAAGGCTCACCGCCGCCGAAATGCCGGTGGCGTATTTGTAAACGTAGAAGGCACTGTAGAAATGCGGGATGCGCAGGCACTCGATGTCGAGTTGCGGATCGAGCGCGAACCCCGGCCCGAAATACGTTTCCAGCAGTTCGTGATAGACCGCTTTAAACGCCTCCAGCGTGAGCGCCTCGCCCGCCTCTTCCATCGCGTGGGTGCGTTTCTCGAATTCCGCAAACATCGTCTGCCGGTACACCGTGCCGCGAATGTCGTCGATCTGCCGGTTGATGAGGTAGGCCCGCATCTTGGGATCGCTCGTGTTCTCCAGCAAATAATGCGTGAGCAGCTCCTCGTTGAAGGTGGAGGCGACTTCCGCCAGGAAGATCGGGTAATCGTAATCCTGGAACGCCTGGTTCTTCTGCGAATACCAAGTATGCATGGAATGCCCCGCCTCATGCGCCAGCGTGTAGACATCGGAAAAGACATCCGCCTTGTAGTTCATGAGGATGAACGGCGGATTCCCGTAGCTGCTGGAGGAGAACGCCCCGGAGCGCTTCCCCTTGCTCTCGTAGCGGTCGCTCCAACGGCGGTTGCGCAAGCCGTCTTCGAGCACGCTGCAATACTCGCCCCCCAGCGGCGCAAGCGCGGCGATCACCTTGGTGATGGCCTCGTCGTAGCTCACGTGCGTGTCAATATCCGCCACCATCGGCACGTAGGTGTCGTAGTGGTGAATCTCGTCGAGCTTGAGCACCTTGCGGCGCAGTTCGTAGTAGCGCGCAAGCGGTTCAAGATGCCCGCGCACGCTGGAAATCAGGTTGTCGTAGACGCTCACCGGCACATCGTCGCGGAAAAGCGCGGCCTCCAGCGCCGAGGAGTGATTGCGAGCCCGTGCGGCAAAAACATCCGCCCGGATGGAATTCGCCAGCGTGGACGCAAGGGTGTATTCGTGATCCGAGAACTCCCGGTAAAACTGGTGGAACGCCGCCTTGCGCACTGCGGGATCGCGCTGCACCAGGAACGAGGAAAACGCGCTCTGGCTCAGTTCCCGCTCCTCGCCCCGCTCGTTGCGCAGCGTGCCGAATTTCATATCCACATTCGTCAGCTGCTCGAACGTGTCGCGGTGCCCGTGCAAGGCCGCCGAGCCCAGGGCCAGAAGCCGCTCCTCCGCGCCGCTCAACGTGTGCGGCTTCATCCGGCGCAGCTTGCGCAGCGCAATCTGCCACGGAGCCAGCAGCGGGTCGGCCCAATACCGTTCAAACGTCGCGTCGTCGAGCGCCTGGATCTCCGGCAGCACAAACGCGAAGGCCTCGCCAATCAGCGTGAGCTGATTTTGCAGCAGCCCCTCGCGGGTGAGATTCTCGGCGCTGGAGGCGTCCTCGGAAATGCGCAGCATGGCGTAATGGGAGAGCCGCTCGATCTTGAGATTCAGCGCCTTCTCAAACTCCAACACCTCCAGAAGCGTCTGCGCCGACTCGGCCACGCGCCCCTTGAATCCGGCAATGGCGGGCCAACGCGATTGCAGCTCGGCGAAATCCGCCTGCCAGTCCGCATCGCCCGGGTAGAGCACCGTGAGATCCCACGTGTCGGCCACCTGCACCTCGTCCCGCGTCGGAATCCGTCCGCCGCCCGCTTCTTCAGTATTGAAAAAAATGTTCATGGAAGTTGCGCCAGCCTAGCGGCGAAACCGCCCCACGCAAAGCGCGAAAAGCAGGCTCCCTGATTCTCTTCTCTGATTTTCTTCTTCCTGATTTCCTGAGTTCCAGATTCAATTCCCCCCATCCATGATCCTTCTACCAGCCATCGACCTCATGGGCGGCCAAGTCGTCCGCCTCCGCCAGGGCAAAGCCGCCGAGAAAACCGTCTATTCCAACGACCCCGCCGCATTCGCCAAGAAGTGGGTGGATGAAGGGGGCGACTTCCTCCACATCGTCGATCTCGACGCGGCCTTCACCGGCGTCTCAGCGAATCTCGAAGCCGTCCGCGCCATCACCGCCGCAGCGGGCGTCCCGTGCGAGTTGGGCGGCGGCATGCGCACGGAGGAAGCCATCGCGCGCGCATTCGACGCCGGGGTGGCCCGCGTGGTCATCGGCACCCGCGCCGCGGAATCGGTGGATTTCGTCGCCGCGATGGCCGCGAAGTTCGGCGGGGAGCGAATCGCCGTGGGGATCGACGCCCGCAACGGCGAGGTCTCTGTGAAAGGCTGGACGGAGGCGTCCGGCGTAAAGGCCGTCGATCTCGCCAAGAAGGTGGAAGCCGCCGGAGCCGGGACGATCATCTACACCGACATCGCCACTGACGGGATGCTCGAAGGCCCGAACTTCGCCGAGATGGAGCACCTGCTTGGCGTGTTGAAATGCCAGCTCATCGCCAGCGGCGGCGTCTCCTGCGCCCAAGACGTGGTGCGCCTCAACCAGATGAAAGGGCTTTACGGCACCATCATCGGCAAGGCTCTCTACGACCAAAAAATCGACCTCCCCGCGCTGGTCAAGGAACTGCGGAAGCATTAATATTTCGCGCAAAGGCCGCCAAGAACGCAAAGAAAGAGGCATTCCTTCGCGTCCTTTGCGCTCTTTGCGCGAGACCTTCTGTAAAATTTAGGATTACATTCTGTTTATGCGCGTTCTCTTTCTCGACTGCATCTCCGGCATCAGCGGCGACATGACTGTCGGCGCGCTGTGCGATCTTGGCGTCAAACCTTCCACCTTTGAATGGGAACTCTCCAAGCTGGAGATTGGGGCTTTCCACATGCACTTCGACCGCCAGCAACGGCAGGCGATAGCGGGCGTCAAGTTTGGCATCCACGAAGGGGCAACCCATCGCCACGAACAGGACGCGCCGTGTGCCTGCGGCGGACACGGAAATCATCACCACGAAGAGCACGAGCACGGACATTCCCACGAACACGGACATCATCATCACGGTCACGGGCACACGCATGAGGCGGATCATGCGCACGGGCGCACCCATGCGGAAATCCGCGCGCTCATTGAAGCCAGCGACCTGAGCCCTTTCGTCAAAAAACACGCGCTTTCCATTTTTCAGCGCGTGGCCGTCGCCGAGGGAAAAATCCACGGCCAGCCGCCGGAGCAGGTCGCTTTTCACGAAGTCGGCGCGCTCGATTCCATTGCAGACATCATCTGCGCCTGCGTGGGGATCGAACAACTGGGCATCGACGCAGTGCGCGTCTCGCCGCTCTTTGACGGGCGCGGCTGGGTGCAGTGCGCGCACGGGCAGTTCCCGCTCCCCTGCCCCGCCACGCTGGAGATTCTGGCCGGGATTCCCGTGAGCCAGATCGACGAACCCTACGAGTTTATCACCCCCACCGGCGCGGCCATCGTCGCGGAGTTCGGGCGCTCCTTCGGCGTGATGCCGATGCTGCGCGTGGAAAAAATCGGCTACGGCATCGGCACCCGGGTGTTACCGAACCGCCCCAACGTCCTGCGCGCCGTTCTTGGAGAAGCCGATGCGCCGTCCGCCGCACCCTACCTCACCGACACCGTCGTGCGGGTGGAAACCAACCTCGACGATCTCTCGCCGGAGATCACCGGAGCGGTCTTGAACCGGCTCATGGACGCGGGCGCACTGGACGCCGCGTTGTTGCCCATCCAGATGAAAAAGAACCGCCCCGGCGTGCAGCTCACCGTCCTCTGCGAAGAGGCGGCGCTGGAAAAAATCGCCGCGCTCCTTTTCGCCGAGACCACCGCCTTCGGCATTCGGATGGATCGCGTGGAGCGTTGGAAGCTGGATCGCCGGTTTGAAACCGTCGCGACGCCCTTCGGCGAGATTACCGTCAAGCTCGGGCTGCGGGGCGGGGAAGTTGTGCAAATCGCGCCGGAATTCGAGTCCTGCCGCGCGGCAAGCGAACGGAGCGGCCAACCGCTGCGCGCTGTTTACGACGCCACATTGCGGGCCTACTCAAAATAAGCCTTCAGCACGTATTGCTGGATCATCCGGTGGGTGTTGAAGAACGAGCCGTTGAGCGCGATGCAGTGGCGCATGATGTCGATGTAGCGATCCCGGTCGCCATAGTAGAGCGGCAGGATGTCGTCCTCCAGCCGCTCGTAGAGCAGCGCGGCATCGTTTTGGCGCTGGCCATCCCCGTCGCGCGGCAACGCGCCGATGGCCCATCCGGTGACACCTTCGATGCACCCCTCAATCCACCACCCATCCAGCACGCTCAGACTCGGCACACCGTTGAGCGCCGCCTTCATTCCGCTGGTGCCGGAGGCCTCCATCGGGGGCTGCGGCGTGTTCAGCCAGACATCCACCCCGCCCACCATGAGCCGCGCGATCTCCATGTCGTAATGCGCCAGAAACGCCACGGGAATCTCCCGGTGTAACGCCCGCGCAAACTCGCAAATGCGGTGGATGATCTCCTTGCCCTCCTGGTCGTTCGGATGCGCTTTCCCGGCGAAGACAATCTGGATGCGCCCCGCTCCAGCGGCGATCTGCTTGAGCCGCTCCACGTCAGCGAAAAGCAACTCAGGGCGCTTATACGCCGTGGCGCGCCGCGCGAAGCCAATCGTGAACACATCGCAATCCATCCCGGCATTCGACTCGCGGTTCACATAGCGCAACAGTTCACGTTTGCCCGCATGGTGCGCCTGCCAGATTTGTTCCCGAGGGATGCTCAAAGCGCTGCGCAAGCTGAAGTTGTCCTGTCGCCAGCCCGGGATGGTGCGGTCGAAGAGTGCGGCGAACGCATCCGAAGCCCACGTCGCGCCGTGCACGCCGTTGGTGATGGCGTCGATCTCATACCTTGCAAACATTTGCCGCGCCACCTCGCCATGTTTCTTGGCCACGCCGTTCACATAATGGCTCAGGTTGAGCGCAAGGTAGGTCATGTTCACCATCCCCTCGCAGCAAAAGAGTTCCTTCATCTCCCGCATCTCACTGCGACCCAGCACGCCATCCATGAGTTCCAGGGGAAACTGGTCATGGCCCGCAGGAACCGGCGTGTGCGTCGTGAAAACGCAGAGCCGCTTTACGGCCTCCACGTCGTCGCGATTGAAGGCTGCGCGCCCCGCCCTGTGCGCCTCCTCGTCCAGAAGTTCCAAGGCAAGCAACGCCGCGTGCCCCTCGTTCATGTGGTAGCGGGCAATGTTGCGGTAGCCAAGCGCCCGGAGCATCCGCACGCCGCCAACGCCGAGCACCACCTCCTGACAAAGCCGGTAGCGGGCGTCGCCGCCGTAGAGGGAGTCCGTAAGCCGTCGATCCCACTCCGAGTTTTCCGGCAGATCGGTGTCCAGAAAATAGACCAGCACCAGGAATCCGCCCGCCCCGGTCACTTCAGAAACCCACGCGCGGATTTGCACGGGCCGCCCCTCGACCTGCACCGTGGCGCGACCCGGCATCTCCATCAGGAAATCCTCGGGCACCCATGCCACCGGTTCCTCGCTCTGCCAGCCTTGGGCATCCAGCCGCTGGTAAAAATAGCCTTTGCGGTGCAGCAACGACACGGCAACCATCGGCACCTTCATATCCGCCGCGGCGCGGATGGTGTCGCCCGCCAGAATCCCCAGGCCGCCGCTGTAAGTGGGCACGCGGGATTCGATGCCCACTTCCATCGAGAAATAGGCGATCATCGGACGGGCCCTGTTCATGGCGTTCCCTCCTGCTCCATCGCAATCCTTTCGCTTCCCCCGGAGCCACCGGACGGACGGGGATTTTCCTTGCCCGCGCACCTTGCGCTGCCTAGCCTCGGCATCTCCAAGGATCACAACCCAAAACTGTTCGGAAACCGATTCTCTCCTTTTATGAAAAAGTGCCTTCTCGCCCTTGTTGTCGCCTTCGCATCCCCCCTGTTCGCCCTTGCCCAAGAGTCCGCCATTCGCCCGGATATTGAGGAATTGTTCACCGTCATGCGCATGGAAAAAACCATGCAAAACGCCATGGAACAGGTGAAAAAAATGGTTCCACAGATGACGGCCAACACGTTCGGAAAAATGACGGATATGCCTGCGGATGCACTGGAAAAAGCCAAGGCGAGCCAGGAAAAAGTCATGGCCCTCATCCAGGAAGAGATGAACTGGGCAAAATTCAAGCCGATGATCGCTCAGGTCTATGCCGAATCCCTGACTCCCGAGGAGGTCAAAGGCATCACCGCATTTTACAAGAGCCCCGCAGGTCAGGCGTTTCTGGATAAACAACCCGTCATCATGCAAAAAAGCATGGTCATGCAGCAAAAGCTGATGATGGACATGATGCCCAAGATCCAAGCCCTGATGAAGGCGGAGATGGGAGCCGCATCCAAACCGGCCACCCAACCGGCCCAGTAGCCGGCCTGCCACGGCAAACGCGCTTGTTGTTGTCGCCCGGTTTCGTTTACGGTGAGCGTCATAAGATCCGCGATAAGGCTTGACCGCCTTGTCGCCTCCTTGCTTTATGACCACCTCCCTCATCGCCTCCGACAAACGCCATTGCTGGCATCCGTTCACGCAAATGCGCGACTGGTGCGCGCCGGAGCACGAGCCGCTGGTGTTGGTGGAGGGCGAGGGCGTCCTGCTGCGCGACAGCGAGGGGCGCGAGTACATCGACGGCAATTCCTCCATCTGGACCAATATCCACGGGCATCGGCACCCGAAGATCAATGCCGCGATCCGCGAGCAGTTGGAGCGCGTGGCGCACACTTCATTCCTCGGGTTCACCAATCCGCAGGCGATCCGGCTCGCGGAGGAACTGGTGGCGCTTTGGCCACAGGACACGGCGAATCCCCTCACCCGCGTCTTTTTCTCCGATGACGGCAGCACGGCCATCGAGTGCGCCGTGAAGATGGCGGTGCAATGCTGGCAGCACCGGGGGCAGCCGCAGCGCAACCGCTTCCTCGCGTTTACCAACGCCTACCACGGCGACACGATGGGGGCGTCGAGTCTGGGCGGCATCAATGTTTTTCACGGGCGGTTCTCGGCGTTCCATTTCCCCGCGACGCATGTGGCGTCGATGGAGGAACTCCTCGCGCGCACGGAATCGGACTCCGCTGAACCGATCGCACTCGATGAGATCGCCGGGGTGGTGATCGAGCCGCTGATGCAGGGCGCGGCGGGGATGCGGCTCTGGCCCGCCGGGATGCTCGCGCAACTCCGCGCGTGGTGCGACCGCCACGGCGTCTTCCTCATCGCCGACGAAGTGATGACCGGGTTCGGGCGCACCGGGAAGATGTTTGCTTGTGAGCATGAGGGGGTGGTGCCGGATTTCGTCGCGTGCGCGAAGGGCTTGAGCGGCGGCTATGTGCCGCTCGCCGCGACGCTCACCACCGAGGCGGTGTATGAGGCGTTTCTGGGCGAGTATACAGAGATGAAGAGCTTCTTTTACGGCCACAGTTTCACCGGGAATCAGCTCGGGTGCGCCGCCGCGCTGGCAAGCCTCTCCATCTTCCGCGAGGAGCGGGTGTTGGAGCAACTCGCGGGCAAGATCGAAACGCTGGCGCGCGCTCTGGCCACGCTCAAAGAGCACCCCAACGTCGGCGCCGTCCGGCAGTGTGGATTCATGGCCGGGATCGACGTAGTGCAGACCTCGGGCGCGCCCTTTGAGGCCGCCAGCCAAATCGGCGCGCGCATTTGCGTGGCGGCCCGCAAGCATGGCCTGCTCACGCGCCCGGTGACAGGCAACACGATTGTATTGATGCCCCCCTACTGCATCAGCGAAGCGCAGATCGCGCAGAGCGTGGAGGCGATCCGGCTGGGGATTGCGGAGGTCTGCGGGTAGTGGGTGGATCGGCCGCTCCGCGGGCGATGCCGGGAGTGGGCGTCGCAAACAAAATCAGCTCGCTCCGCTCGATGTGCTTTGGAAAATCGCGCCTGCGTTTTCTCGCTCCAAAGTGCGATTTGGCAAGGAGGAGAAAAATCAATGAACCGGCAACCGTTCCTTCTCCTCCACCCTCTCCACAAAATTCCGCAAAATCCGCAGGCCCACGCTCTGGCTTTTCTCCGGGTGGAATTGCGTGCCCGCGACGTTTCCGCGCGCGGCGGCGGCGGCGAAAGGTTCGCCGTAGGTGCTGGTGGCGATGGTTTCCTCCGGGTTCTCCGGCACGGGGTAGTAGGAGTGGACGAAGAAGACGTGCGGGTTTGCGGGAAGCCCGCGCCAGAGCGGGTGGTCGCTGAGGTCGAGGCTGTTCCAGCCGATCTGCGGCACTTTGATGCCGGGCGTGGTGAAGCGGCGCACTTTCCCGGCGAAAAAGCCGAAGCCGCGCGTGCCATCCTGCGCTTCCTCGCTCTCATCGAAGAGGAGTTGGTAGCCGACGCAGATGCCCAGGAAAGGGCGTCCGCTCTCCAGCCAGGCGTGGAGCGGTTCCCACATTCCGCGTGACTGGATGCCCTGCACACAGTCCGCGAACGCGCCGACGCCGGGCAACACGACGGCATCGGCTGCTTTCAGCCCCTCCGGGTCGCCGATGAGTTGCACGTCGGCGCCTTCATGCTGGAGGGCTTTGAAGACGCTGCGGATATTGCCGCTGCCGTAGTCGATAAGAGCGATCATAAGTCAGGCGCTCCGGGGGGAGGCTGGAAGTTTAGAGGACGCCTTTGGTGCTGGGAATGCCGGTGACGCGCGGGTCGATCTGGCAGGCTTGGTCCACCGCCTTGGCGAGGGCTTTGAAGATCGCCTCGGCCATGTGGTGGGCGTCGCGCCCGTAGAGCACCTCGGCGTGGAGGTTCATCCCGGCATGCACCGCAAAGCCGCGCAGGAATTCTTCCACCAGTTGGAAGGGAAATTTGCCAATGGGATCGACCGCCTGCGGCGCGCGGTATTCCAGGAACGGACGCCCGCTGAAATCAACCACGACGCGCGCGAGGGTCTCGTCCATCGGCAGGTAGGCCCAGCCGTAGCGACGGATGCCGCGCTTGTCGCCCAAGGCTTGGGCGAAGGCTTTGCCCAGGCTGATGCCAACGTCTTCGACCGTGTGGTGAAAATCGACTTCGATGTCCCCATCAGCAACCACCTCAAGGTTCACCAGGCTGTGCCGCGCAAAAAGCGTGAGCATGTGGTCGAAGAAGGGAATCTTCGTCGCGATTTTGCTCGCGCCACTGCCGTCCACGGTGAGTTGGACGGAAATGCGGGTTTCGGCGGTGTTGCGTTCGATGGTGGCGTTCCGGCTCATAAGGAAAGTGCAATGGGTTTGCTTAGAAAGAGAACCAACTCTTGGGCGTGGGGGTCGGAGTAGGCGTGGGGGTTGGGGTAGGAGTGGGCGTCGGGGTGGGCGTTGGCGTTGCGGTAGGTTTCGGGGTGGGTGTGGGGGTGGGCTTCTTTTTGAATGCTTCCACTGCTTCCTTGACCTCGGGAATCTGGGCGTTTTGTGGCCAAAGGGTCTCCGCATCCTGAATCTTCACCTCTGCCCCCGACGCGTTCGCCTCTTTCAATGCCGCTTGGGCAACCTTGAGGCTTGTAATGCTCGCGCGCATCTTGGCTACGGGCAGCGCCTCAATCCTCTGCGTTTCAGCTTGAAGGGTGGTCTTGGTCACATCAAAACTCTTGCTCGCTATGGGGGCAAACGGTTTCCATTTGACCCCGGCGCGCTCGGCGGCTGCCATTGCGGCTTCGACGGCGGCAATCTGCGCCTGGCGGGCGGCGATCATCTGGCTCTTCTGCGGCTCCGGCACAAGGACGATCCCGCTGTTAAACTGGCTTTCCTGCTGCCTGGCGGCGGCATTGGCGCGCTCCATCTCAACGGCAAGCAACTTGACGGTGCTTTTGGCCAGCTCGACGGCGTCGGGCAAAGCGGTGGCGCCGGGATAGGTTTTTTCGATTTGATCAAAGGTGTTCAACGCCGCAACGAAATCGCGGCGGGAAACCTGATCCCGCATTGTCTCCAACTGCATCTGTGCATGGAGTTGGTATTTGTTTTTTACGAATTCCTCATGCGTATACCAGCAGTTGTCCCATTTGACGTCTTTGGCTTTCACGCGCTCCTGTTCTCCCTTGAAAGCCTTTAGTTTGTCTTGCACCGCCCCAGTGCGGGGACTCTGCGGGTAGGTCTTCAAAAAACCTTCCAAGGATTTCACAATCGCCACATAACTGCTCTTCGGAAGCGAGTGAGACTCAAGCTGGCAGCCCTTGATTGTCTGGTAGGCGATTTCATCCGCCGGAGTTTTCGATACGGTCTGCACCTCTTTTTTGGCGATGGTCTTCTGGTCGGTGATTCCCGAGGCAACCGTCACGTCCATGACGATTTCTTGATCGGTTTCGCTAAGAACCTTTCCTTCAAGGGCTTCTCCGGATTTCAACGTCACGGTGTCGGCCAGGATCAAAACGGCGGATGCCAGAAAGACACTGACACAGACGACAAACTGGGGCTGGGGAACCTTCATAAAGCAAATAGATAAGCGGATAACGCCGCCGCGTGCAAGCGTAAGAACCCCTGAAAAGAATGGGGGTGAATGAATCCTTGGCGTGCAGGGGTTGAATGGCGTAGCCTTTATGGCTCAGTTCCCCAAGGGGGGGCTGAAACGAACACCTATTGTGAAAATCGACCCTTCGCTCCACCAATCGAAGAAGCCGGACTGGCTGCGAGTCCGCTTTCCCGCCAACCCGATGTATCAGTCCACCAAGTCGCTGATCTCCGATCTGCACCTGACGACGGTTTGTGAAGAGGCCCACTGCCCAAACCGTGGGGAATGCTGGAGCAGCGGAACCGCCACGTTCATGATTGCCGGAGAGCGGTGCACGCGAGCCTGCGGTTTCTGCGCAGTGGATACCGCCAAGCCCTTTCCGCTTGATCCCGACGAACCGCGCCGCGTGGCCGAGGCCATCGGGCGGCTCAAACTCCGCCATGTGGTGCTCACTTCCGTGTGCCGGGACGACTTGGAGGATGGGGCGGCAGAGCATTTCGCGCAAACCATCCGGGGCATTCGCGCGTTGGATCCCGCGCTCATTATTGAAGTGCTCACACCGGACTTCAACGGGCGCGCCGAGTCGCTGCAAACCGTGGCCGATGCGCGGCCCAACGTCTTTAACCACAACATTGAAACCGTGGAGCGGCTCACCCCGCTCGTGCGTTCCCGGGCCAAATACCGGCTCTCACTCCAGGTGCTCCGGGATTTCAAGGGCATCGCCCCCAACATCACCACCAAGAGCGGCCTCATGCTCGGCCTGGGCGAGCAGGAAGAAGAGATTCTCGCCGCCATGGACGATCTCCGCGCAGCGGGCGTGCAAGTCCTGACGCTCGGCCAATACCTGCGCCCCACACCGGAACATCTCCCCGTGGTCGCGTATATCCACCCGGACAAATTCGCGGAATACAAAAAAATCGGCTTGGAGAAAGGCTTCCAGCATGTTGCCAGCGGCCCCTTGGTGCGCAGCTCCTACCACGCGGCGGAATTTGACCCCACAGCGCAATGACACCAGAAACCGAGCAAAACACGTTCTCCCCGGCAAAGGTCGCGGCCTTGATCCCCGCCTACCGCGAAGCCGCGCACATTCGCGAAGTCGTGCAGCGCGTGCGCGCGCAACTGGAGAACGTCCTGGTGGTCGACGACGGCTCTCCTGACAACACAGCGGAACTGGCCCGCCAAGCCGGGGCCGAGGTGATTGTGCACGCCCAAAACGCGGGCAAGGGAGCGGCGATCAAGACCGGATTCAAGGCGCTGCTGGAACGGGGTTTTGATTACGTGCTCATCCTGGACGGCGACGGCCAGCATCTTCCCGAGGAGATCCAGCACTTCCTATCCGCCGCCACCGCAACGCCGTGTGGCCTGTTTGTGGGGAACCGGATGCACAAAACCGACGGGATGCCGCTGGTGCGCCTGCTCACCAACCGCTTTATGTCGTGCCTGATCAGTTGGCTGTGCCGACAGCCCATCCCAGACACGCAATGCGGCTTCCGAATGATTCACCGAAACGTGATTCCAAGTCTTTACTGCGAGAGCAACGCCTATGACTACGAGACGGAAATGCTCTTCATTGCCTCACGCGACGGGCACCGCATTGGCAACGTGCCGGTCAGCACCGTTTACGGCAGCGAAACGAGTAAAATCCATCCGCTGCGCGACGGCATCCGTTTCGCAAAGCTCATGACCCGGTATTGGTAGGGACGGCACTCCGTGGCGTCCCTACCCTTCCGTCTTTGGGCGCGGACGGTAAAACACGGCCACATGGCCGACAACCTGCAACAGCGCGCTGCCGGTGGACTCGGCGATGCGTTCGGAAAGCTCGCGGCGTTCCTCTTTGAAATCGGCGAACTTGATTTTGATCAGTTCGTGCAAGGCCAGTTCGCGCTCGACGCTGGCAAGAAAAGCGTCGCCCACGCCGTTGTGCCCCACTTTGAGGACGGGTTCAAGAAGTTGCGCCTTGCCTTTGAGGCGGCGGCGGTCGGCGGGTGTCAGTGTCGGTTGCAAGCGCACAAAATGGCCTGCCCGGCGCAAGAACTCAAGAACGGAAAGAAGCCCATCTGCGAACCTTGGTTTATATGAAGCTCATTTCTTTCATCCGTTTGCCCCTTGTTCTGGCGACGCTCTCCCTCACAGCACAAGCCGGGGTGTTCAAGGCAAATCCAGAGCCGGCCACTCCTTTTCTGGAACATCCGCGAGCCATGCGAGCCGACCCAGCACGCGCTCCCTTTGACAAAAACTGGGTGAATCCCTCCACCCGCTCCTGGGAAAGCGTAAAGGGCTTCGACCGCGTGGTCATCCTTCCAGTCAATACCTCTTACTTGAAGGCAACGCCCGAGCAGCGGGCGGATGCGGCCAAAATGGCGGCCTATATGCGCGAACAGTTCCAAAGCGAGTTCGCACGCGGAGGCAAATATCACGTGGTGGGGCAGTCCGGGCCCAAAACGCTCAAAATCGAACTGGCGCTGGTTCAGTTGAAGCCGACGAATGTGGCTGGAAACGTGCTTAGCACCGGAGCCGGGGCGGTGGTGCCGGGGGCGAATCTCATCGGCTCGCAGTTCACACACGGCGGGATTGCCTTCGAGGCCAAGCTGCGCAACGGCCAGACGGGCGAGCTGCTTGCGGAATATGCGGACAGCCAGAAAGATAAAATGTCGCTGCTCTCCTTCCGGGATTACTCTGCCAACGCGCACAGCCGCCGGGCCATTCAGGACTGGGCCCGGCAAATGGAGGAACTCACGTCAACCTCCGCGAGCCACAAGGTTCCCGGCGCGATGCGCCTGACGCTCAACCCGTTCTGAAAAGGAAGGATCAAATGAGGAGGAGCGTTGCAAGACGCTCCTCGTTCCCAATCTCCTGATTGGGAATGAGCTTGTCTTGGAAACTCTGTTTCCTCTTTGCGGGGCTATGTCGCATTCGTAGCCTTTTCGAAACAGAGTTTCGTAGGCACTTGCGTTCCCAATCAGGAGATTGGGAACGAGGGTAAATCTGCGGATCACTCTTCCCTCTATTTCGCCAAAAAATAGCCCCGCTGTTTTGCCGAGATGGGGTGCCCCAGCTTTTCCAGCACTTGCAGCATGTCCTCCCACACCTTCCGTTTTTCGCTCAGGGACTGGTTGCGCAGCAGGTAGGCGGGATGATAGGTGGCCATGAGCGGGGTGCCTTTGAAGGAATGCCAGCGGCCCCGGACATCGCGCATTACCACCGGGTGGCCAAGCAGCCCTTCCATGGCGGTGGCGCCCAGGGCAACAAGGCATTTGGGCGCGATAATCTCGATCTGCTCCATGAGATGCGGCAGACAGGTCGCCATTTCCTCGGGACGCGGCTTGCGGTTGCCGCTTTCGCCCGGGGGCATATCCGGGCGGCATTTAAGGACGTTGGCGATGTAAACATCGTTGCGGGTCAGCCCCATCGCTTCAATGATTTTTGTGAGCAACTGGCCTGCTTTGCCCACAAACGGTTCGCCCTGCAAATCCTCGTCCTCCCCAGGCGCTTCCCCCACAAACATCAGCGCGGCTTCGGGATTGCCCACTCCAAAAACAACGTGGGAGCGACGGGCAAGGAGATGCGGGCATTTGGTACACGGAAGAACACGCTGGCGCAACACTTCCAGCCGTTCAGCTTTGGAACCGGAACCCGCAGCAACAACGGCTGATGACGGGCTTTCCGGTTGGGAAGGGGCGGCTTTTGCGGAAATGAGGCGTTCCAACGAGGCCCGGGATGCACGCGCGACAGGAGCGGCGGTTTCGCTGAATCCGGTAAGCGCATCATGGACAAGAGCGGCGGCCTGTTTAAAGGAGTTCATGGGTAGGGGCTTATTCATGACTGCCCGGCTCCCTTGGTTCAAATCTATTCCGTTGCGAGGACGAATTCCTTCTCACGTCGATTTGGATTGATAAATTTTTTGTATTTTATAAGAATAAGCATTCCGAATCTTTGACATGCGACCGCGCCCCCTTTTTCAGCGTGCGGCGCCTTGCCGAAGGGCCGGAATTCTCAAAAATACACTATAAAGAGCGAAGATGAGCCATTTATCGTATTTTTTTGCGAGAATCCCAAGCGCGCTTGTGGCGGTGCTTCTGGCTTCCCCTTTTTCCACGGGCCTGTGCGCTACTCAGAGCCTGCCGGATGAAACCCTTCTGAAATACGAGGCGCCATCCCATTCGGAAGAGCAGGAAAATGCGGAGCAATTGGTTTACATCGAACACATCAGCACGGCAACAAGTCAACGCAACCGCAATGTGGCCATGGTTCTCGGGGTGCTGTTTTTATTTGGCGCGTTTTGTGCGCTTTGGGCTCAGAACACCGCCCGAAACTCCTTTCACTGGTTCTGGATCGGGTTCCTCTTGAACCTCGGCGCAGTCTTGCTCATTCTCTGGATGAACCCGAGAAAACGCAAAAAGCGGGTGCGCAAATATCGCGCCGTGATGGATTTCTGGAATCTGGTTCAGCGTTGAACCCTGCTTCTCCGGCAAACACCTACAGGTTCAAGCATGCGCCCGATTGCGACCGCCCGCCCGTAGTGTGGGTATGAAATGCGAAGTCTGCGGGAATGATTACGACAAGGCCATTGAAGTTATCGTGGAGGGCGACGTCCACCACTATGACAGCTTCGAGTGCGCCATTCATGCGCTTGCTCCCGAGTGCGCTCATTGCGGGTGCAAAGTGATTGGCCACGGCGTCCAGGCCGGGAAGGAGGTCTACTGTTGCGCCCACTGCGCCTCCCATGCCGGAGTGGTGGGAATCCACGACCGCGTTTGACCCCCTCTGCCCATCGACAAGGCTCCCCCCTTGCGCACAGCACCATTAAAAAAGGCGCTCCGGGTTCACCAGAGCGCCTCAAATTTGTTCGTTACTCCGTGGGGGACTAAGCGGCAACTGCCACCGGGTCCACGTTCACGCGGCGGCCTTCGCGGTCGAAACGGACGGTGCCGTCGATCATTGCAAAGATCGTGTAATCCCGGCCAATGCCGACTCCGCGGCCTGGCAGAAACTTCGTCCCGCGCTGGCGGATGATGATGTTGCCCGCGACAACCGTCTGGCTGCCGAATTTCTTGACGCCCAAGCGTTTGCTAACGCTATCGCGTCCGTTCTTTACACTGCCTTGACCTTTCTTATGAGCCATAAAATGTCTAAAAAATTAAGCGTTGATTGCGGTGATTTTGACCTTCGTCAGTTTCTGACGGTGGCCAACCGTGCGGTGGTAGCCCTTGCGGCGGCGATACTTGAAAGCGATCACCTTGTCGCCCTTGGTCTGGGCGATCACTTCTGCGGACACCGTAGCGCCCTTGAGGGCGGCTGCGTCAGACTTGATCTCCTCGCCATTGGCGTAGAAAAGAACGTCCGCGAAGCTGGTCTCGGTGCCCGGTTGGACCTCGAGTTTCTCAACTTCGATCACATCGCCCGTGGCGACCTTATACTGTTTGCCGCCGGTTTTGATAATTGCGTAAGCCATAGTCGTCTCCAAAAGAAAGGTGGGGAAAGTGCCATGCCTTGCCTCTCTTGACAAGGGCTTTCTCACAAAAGTTTCACCTTTTTTCGCGTGCGAAGGCGAATCCCTCCTCCTCCAAAGCCCCTTCAAACGCCTCGAACTCCACCGCCTCCCCCTCCCGGTTGCGCACAGAGCAGATGTGAAGGGCCTCTGCGTCGTCCGGCTCGGTCGGCGCGCCGAACGCATCCCGCAGCCCGCGCCAGGGAGGAAAATAGACCGCCTCCACCTCCAGCGCCTCCCCGGTCTCGGGATGCGCCGTCTCAAACCAAAACATCGCTACAAGAGCTTCACCTTCCAGAGTTCCGTGCGCCAAACCCCGCCCTTCCAGCGCACCGAGGATCCGGCAACGGTGGCGTAATTACCGATCAACGCCTCGTAAGCCGTGCGGCTGGGCGTGCTCTGCGGCACCGTGACGGAAACAGATGCACTGCTCGCAGTGTAAGCAAAATGCTCGCCATTGGTCAGCACCTCGCTCACGGTGAATCCGAGCGGGTAACTCCACGAGACCGGCACAATCTCCATCAACTCCGGTTCCACCTCCTCATACCCAAAGCTCACCTCCACCCGCGCCGCCACCGTGCGGCTGAAAGCCTCCCGCTTGGTCACCCCGCCGTCCCCCACGGGATCAAAGCCGTAGAAGAGCCCGGGAAACCGGAATGCGTGCTGTTTGTGCTCCACATAAGCTGCCGGAAGCGCATCCAGGCTGGTCACGATCTGAATGCTCCGCCACTTGTTGACCACGTTGTGCTTGCGATCCAAAACCAGCGGGCCATCCGCGGGCAACGGCGCATCGGCAGCCACCATCCGCCGCGTGGAGGTAATGGGTGTGCGCGTCTCCGGCTCCAGCGATTTCCCGGTCAGAACCGGCCATTGCACTGAGGTGGTTCGCTTGCGCGCCGTCTGCGCATCCTTGGGTTCCACCACGCTTTCCAGCACATCGAGGCCGGAATCCGCGGGCGTCCCCGTAGCGACATCCTGCGTCGTGGTCGTCGCCGCCGCGCCCCAGGTGGTCGAGCGCACGGCCTCGCCCAGGAGCGCCAACCCCGGCAGCTTGCGGTAAGTGCGGCGCATACTCAGCGCCCCGTCGCGCCCCATCACCGGCTCCTGCCAGACCAGGCGGTGTTCAGGCGCTTTGGGATGCGGCGAACCATACGCCGCCTCCACTTCGGAGACCCCGCTCACCGCCACTCCGGCGCGAACAGGCACTTCCTCCACCAATTCAAAATCGCAGGCATCCTGGGTGGGAAAACGAAACGGAAGATATTGAGAAGCCATGGGAAAAAGTTGAGAGAGAATAAGTTGAGAGTTGAAAGAAGGAACCCGCTCGCAAGATTGGATTTCTCATTAACACCGGGCTTCAGCCCGGTGAGAGTTGACGTAGTGCAACCAAGCCGTTTCAACGGCTTGCCGCCGGGGCGGCGGATGCAAATTCATCTAAACCCCGTTTCCATCATTGCCGCCGGACACTCACCCGCCAGCCCCATCAAAATCCGCAGCGCACACGCCGCCTGCCGCTCGATCTCCGGCTTGGCCGACGGTGGCTGAAAACTCGGGTGCGTCGAAAACCGGCGCAGCGCCAGCGGCAGCAGCACGGATTCCTCCCACCCGCTCGGCAGCAACAGCGCCACGCCGGGATCGCTCACCGCCCCCACATCCGCCGCCGTCACCACAGGGCAGCTCTCCGGGTACAACGCCCGCACTCCACGCGGCGCAAGCCCCCACAACTCCTGCAACGCCCCGTTGATGCACGCCACCACGTCGTCCAGATCGCCCCCGCGCGCCCCCGCCTGCAACAGCGGGCTGGTGTTGGAAACGTCACCGGGGTCAAACGCCGTCACGCCGATATGTTTGGCCAGGCGCAAAGCCAGTTGATGAACCGTTAAACTCATAAATAAATCAAAGCTCCGTTGAATGTGAACCGCGTCCCCGCCGCTTCACCGGCTCCGGCGCGGCCTCCTTGTGCGTGAGCGACTCCGCAAACACATGCGGCTCCACTTGTTCCTCCGCGAGCAGGTTGCCCAGCAACGGCCAGATGTTGGCCGCCTTGTGAACATCCACCCGCTCCGCGAGATAATCCTCAATACAGCGGTACGCGCGCACATGGGAACGGGTGGGCCGGTTGTAGCGAAAAACGTAAGAGCGCCCGCTCCAACCGGACTGGACGAGATACTTGTGAAAGGCGCTTTCGCCCAAAATTTCGAGACAAAAAAACATAAAGAAAAGTGAGAATTGCCAAAGTGAAATGGATCATCGGAAGAAACAGCCGTTGCGGGGAGGGGAGATCCCTTCCCCACCCCGCATTGGCCACTCCTCACCTCAAACAAACCGTGCCACGTGAGCGGCGCGCGAAGCCGCCGCATCGCGCGGTAGCGCGAACCGCAACTGGCCTCAGGCCAGCATGGGCGCGTTAGCCACGCTCACCGCATGCTCCACCAACACATAACCACGCGGCTGATTGCTCCCCGTGATCCCCGAATCGCGCCGCACTTGCTGGCCGTAAATCGACTGGTAAGCCCAGCCCATCCGGTGGCCGTAATCCGACGTGTTCTGCACCAACTCGTGGCGCAGCGAACCGTAAGCGCGCAACCCGGCGCCCGCGCCCATGCACACGCTGTAGCCAATCGGCACGCCGTTCTTGTTCGCCTGGAGCACCACCGAGCCGGTCGGGTGAACGTCCGTGTTCTTCGCGGCATTCCACGTCACGCCGCCCAGCGTCGTCACGCGAGCGCCGGAAGCAGCGGAGCCAAGGCGGTTGCTCACCGTGATCTTGTTGCCGTCGTTCGCCGAACCCGTGTAGCTGTAGAAGCCCCACTTGCCCTTGTCCGCGCCGCTCACATTCACCACCACAAAGTAGTAAGTGTTTGCGTCGCTGCTCGTCACGCTGTCGGTTTCGAGATAACGATAAGGCGCGCCGCTGAAGCACTCGAAATACTTGTTCGCGGTGCCAGAGGAAGCGCGTCCGCCGCCGGTCACGGCAATCGCCGTTGTGCCCGCCGCGATGGCATCGCCAAGCAGCGCCTTCGGCAGGAGCGGACTCCCGATCGGCCCTGGAGTATCCGCATCGACCACCTTGTGATGCAGGATCGTCGAGCCGTTCCAGCGGGTATAACCGCCGCGGAAGAGCACGTTCTCATCCCCGCGCGTCCCGGCGCTCTGCTGCGCCTGGAGCCAGCTTGAGCTGTTCGCCAGCGGCGCGAGCGAATCCTCGGTGGCCAGGAACAGATACTCGAACACCTTGGAATAACCCGTCGCCATGATGTTGACCGGGCGCGCGCCGATGGACGTGGCAATCGCGTTGGACTGCGCGATGAGGCCCGTGGAAAGCGCGTCGTCCGCCGTCAAATCGTCGCGGGTCGCCTTGTTGTTGGGGCGGATGGTGTTCAGCCCCACGCCCGACGTAATGAATTTCATCAGCAAATCGCGCTGGCGTTTGCGGCCCAGCCACTTCGCCACAAGCGGCGCGGCAGCGGCCTCGATGCTCCGGCCCGCGGCCAAAAACTCGATGTCCTTCTTCGTGAGCCCCACCGCGTGGCGGATGAAGTCCACCTGGCACGAGTAACTCCCGATCGTGAGCGCCTCCTCGTTCCCCTCCAGCACCTCGTCGCCGTGGACGCCGTCGCCACCGAGGGACGCAATAGTATTGAAAAATACCTTATCCCCGCCGCCCTTGGAGAGATCGGTCTTGATCCAGACCGGGCGATCCGAGTTTTCGTCCCCTTCCAGCAGCGAGAAGAGGTCTTCCTCCTCCACAGCCAAGTCGATGAAGCGAGAAAAAAGCTGACCGACATTGCTTGCAGCAACCGCCCGGTAAGTTTCCAACCCGGTCGCCGTGATATGATTTCTAGTAGGCATGTATCCTTTGTCTTTCTTTGGTTGTTCATGCACCGGACGAACGCCCGGCGTTGGTTAAAAAATTCTGCGAGCGCGATCTTCTCCGCTCCTCGTTCCCAATCTCCTGATTGGGAACGCACTTGTCTTCGAATCTCCAGATTCGTCCGCGTCGATCACCAAACCGGCGCAGATCGTAAAAAACTCGTCCTCTACCGCTTCAGCAAAGCCTCAAACGGCGTCCCAATCTCCCGCATCAACTCCAGCATCTCCCCCGTCGATTTCGCCCCCGACACCCGCCGTTCCAGCGTCGTCACCGGCGATTCCACCGGCGCGCCACCCGTCGGCATCGGCCTGACACTCCGGCGCGGCGGCGGCGTCGCAGGCTTGGCGGGAGCAGGCGTCGCTTGCGCAACCGCCGCGCGTTTGGCATAACCCAGCACGCGCGCCATGCGTCGTGCAATCTTGAGTTCCGCCTGCGGATCGCTCGCCAGCGGGCTGTTCGCATCCAGCAAATAAGCCATCTCCTCCTGGCACGCCTCGAAAAGCTCCGTCCCCTCCGTCAGCGCATCCGGGAACTCCCGTGCCACCGACTCATGCGCCTGCTTGCGTTCTGCGACCTCAGCCGCCTCATCTGCCGCTGGGTCGCTTTCCAGTGTCGGCGTTTCAGCCACTGGCTCCTCCTCCACCACAAGCACCTCACCAATCTCCTCGTTTTCCGCCATGCGTTCGAGAAGCTCCGATTTCTCGCGTTCCTTCTCACTTCCCGCACCCGCGACGGGTGCGGCCTGCATTGATTCCACGGCCTCTGGGGCCAGTTCGGGTTCCATTCACGCCACCATTCGCCACCGCCCGCAAAAACCGCAAGCGCAGGCAGCGCAAGGCGCGTCAAATTCCTGAATCAAAGATGAATGAAGAAGAGAGAAAGGCATCCACAGATTTCGCAGATTTACACAGATTTTTCAGAACGGAGAATTCCTTAACCCGAAGGGTTTACAGACAATAGCCGGGGGTTGAGCGAAGCGACACCCCCGGTTTGCAATCCCAGCATTTCACCCCAACGGGGTGGCAGATCGATTCACTGATCCTACCTCACCCTATACTTTACCTGCCTTGAAAGCAGCCACCGCACCCCGAACATATCCACCGTCGCCTTGATGGCCCGGTTGCCCAGCCCATACTTGCTCACCCCCGCTGTCCGGGGCCGGTGGTTCACCGCCACCTCCACGATCCGATGCCCCGCCCCCTTTACCAGCGCCGGAATGAACCGGTGCATCCCGTAAAATAGCACCAGCGCGTCACGACATTCGCGGCGCATCGCCTTGAGCGTGCAACCGGTGTCGCGCACGCCGTCCTTGGTAAACCGGCTCCGCACAAAATTCGCCACGCGGCTGGTGATCTGCTTCACCACCGTGTCCTTGCGTTTGGCGCGGTAGCCGCACACCAGATCAGCCCCTTTTTCAATCTCGCCGAGCAGCATCTTGATGTCCGCCGGATCGTTCTGTAAATCCCCGTCCAGCAGTGCAATCACCTCGCCGCGGGCCGCGTGAATCCCCGCGTACATCGCTGCGCTCTGCCCCGCGTTCTTTTCAAACGCCAGCAAGCGCACCTCGGGCCGCGTCTCCACCCGGCTCACCGTCGCGTCCTTGGAACCGTCGTCCACAAACACAATCTCGTAGTTGAGTCCCTCCAGCGCGGCATGCAGCTCCCTCTGGAGCGTCTCCATATTGTCCTGTTCGTTGAAAAGCGGGATCACTACCGAAACGGTAGGCGTTGTGGTCTGGTTCATAGCGGCAAACTCCGGTAATTATGGCAGGCGAAGACCCAAATCAAGCGCAATGGCGTTCCGCGCCGTTCTTCCTGCCACGTCGCCACCGGTTCCACCCGCTCAAATCCTTTCTTGATCGCCGTCGGCAGCCGGCCTTGTTGATCCGAAATAAACAGCGCGTCGCGCCCTTGAAACAGGCTGATCCCCCAATCCTCGCTCGCGTATTCGTCCATCGGCAGCGTGGGATCAATCGCCAGCATCGCGCGGATCAAACCTCGCCGCCGTTCCGCCATCTGCCCACCCTCCGGCTTGGCCGAACCCGGAGCATCCAACTCCTTCAACGCCGCCTCCAGCGCCTCGCGCTTCACCGCATCCGCCACCTTCGGCAGCAGGGCGCGCGCAATTTCCGGCGGCTCCGTCATTTCGTCATAGCGGCCCCAGAACGAATACTGATTCTCAATCGCCTGCGACTCCGGGAAATAAACGGGCGGATGCCCCGGCCCCTCCACCCGTTTCTCCGGCAGGTAAAACGCCAGGATCGAAACCGTCTGGCACCGGTTCGCAATCAAAAACAACGGCTTGCCCGTCTCCCGCTCCATCTTGCGCCGCAGATCGTCCACCGCAATCGCCGTCGTCTGCCATCCCCGCAGTTGCCCGCTGGGATCGTATTTATAAGGCCAGCGCACCCCGAGCCGCCGCACCGCGTCCGTGTTCACCAACACCAAGCTCATCGCCAACCCCACCCCCAACGCCGCCAGCGCAAAACGCCGCGCCGCCACGTTCCGTTGCGCCAGACCATGCCAGAACGCCACCGTCCAAATCCCCAGGCTCACGAACGCCGGAGCCGTCCCATTCACCCCGCCACATTGCTTGAGCGAAAGCACGCAATACACCCCCAGCAGCGGCAGCGCAAAAAGCGCGAGAAATTTGTAGCGAAAATCCGCCCAATCCCCGCGACATCCCCGCCAAAACGCCCACAGCATTCCGCCAAAAATCAGCGGCGAATAAACCCCGAAATGCAGCCCCAGAAACAACAGCAAGTCCTGCGGTTTGAAGTGCGGCCCGCCCCGACTGCTTAAATGGTCCATCGTGATCCAGTCGTGCTGCACATTCCATAACACCGGCGGAATCAGCGCCAGCGCAAACACCCCCAGCATCACCCAGAACCCCGGGCGCACAAACTCCCTCCGGTATCGGGCCGTCACCAACAGCACCACCCCCATCGAGAGCAACTCCATCGCGTTCGTGTATTTCGACAAAAAACCGAATCCCAAGCACAGCCCCGCCAGCGGCCAGTAACCCGAAAACTTCGGCGACCGCTCCAGCGCCAGCCAGAACGCCCAGAGCGCCGCAGCCCAAAAGAAAATCGAAAGCGCATCCGGCGTCATCAGCAGCGCACCCGCATTGAAAATCGGCGTGAAATTCAGCAGCAGCACCGTCCACATCGCCACAGATTCCCCATACAGCCGCCGCGCCAGGCCAAACAGAATCAAGCTCGTCCCCAGCGCCAGAAACGGGGCCAGCAAGCGCACCCCCATCTCCGTTGGCCCCAAAAGCGCCGTCCCGGCGCGGATCGCCAGCGCCACCCCCGGCCCCTCCGAGGCATACGCCCAGTCCAACCGCTGCGACCACTGGTAATAATACGCCTCGTCCGGCGAAAGCTCCACATGCCCCGCCAGAAAAAGGCGCGTGCCCGTCAGCACCAGCAAAAAAGCAAGCAACCAGCGGTTCATGCCACGCCTTCTGCCGTTTGCACCGCCCCCTTCACAAGCAAGCTCGGGTGCCGCTTGGATAACGCAGGCGCGACACTCCCACCCCAACGCCGCCAAGCCCCCTCCGCCGCCGCAACTCCCAGCACGCCCAGCCCCGTCCCCAAAAACACCGAAGCCAGCACATCACTCGGCCAGTGCGAACCCGTATAAATCCGCGAATACCCGACACCTGCCGCCACCAGAAAATAAAGCCAGCCCCAGCGCCGATAAAACAAAGCCAACACCGCAGCCGCAGCAAAATTATCCAATGTATGATTCGAAGGGAACGAACGTCCCGCAATCACCCCCGCCTCGGGCTGCGAAATCCGCACCATCGGCGGCTGCAAAACCGCCAAAAAGCGCGGCTGCATCTTCTTCAAATCCACCACGCGCGCCGCTTCCACCTGATTGGGCCTGGGGCGGTTCACCCAGTGTTTGAGCCCATTTCCCACCACCCCGTCCGTCACCCCCACCACCAGCAAGAGCACCAGCAGCATCGCGCGCGATTTGAAACATCCAGCCACCGCAATCCCCACGATAGCAAGGAGCAACAACGGACACCATGCGTCGAAGCTGGAAAGCGTCGCCATCAACCGGTCGAGCCCGGGGCTCGTCCACGCCGCATTAACAAATGAAAAAAGGGTTTGATCCATGCCCGGTAAAGAAGAGACTGGCTACATTATGGCCTCTCCAAAACAAGTAAAGTCACGAATCGCCGCCCTCCTGCTTCTCCTCCCGCTGGCGGCCGCTTCCCTCGCTTCCGAGCCCCCCCCCACCGCCCGCGAACTCCTCGCTCTCGTGCGCGCCAACCAAGCCTCCCAGGAACGCAACCTCGAAGGCAAACTCCGCCCGTACAGCAGCGAAGAAAAAATCATCATCCCCTTCCGCCTCTACCTGCGCGGCGACACCATCACCTACCAATTCACCGACAAACCCGAAGCCCTTGTCCTGCATTTCGGGGAAAAAACCTCCCGCCTTGAACACGTCTTCGGCAGCGGGAAAACCGAAAAAATAACCGGCGCCAAACTGGACGACCCCGTGCGCGGCACCGACATCAGCTACGAAGACCTCGCCCTGAAATTCCTCTACTGGAACAACGCCGTTGTCGAGCCCGAGAAACACGACCTCATGATGCGCTCCTGCTGGATTGTCCGCGCCGTCCCCTCCTCCAAAGGCGAGTCGCAATACGACATGGTGCGCCTTTGGATTGAGTCTACCGGCGGCCTCCTCCAAGCGGAATGCTATAGCGGCGGCAAACTCATCCGCCGCTTCTCCGTGCGCAGCGTTCAGCATGTCTCTACTGGCGGCTACATCCTCAAATCCATGGATGTCCAACGTGTGGATGAGAAAGGCCAAGGCCGCGCTCCCACCCGCCTTGAAGTGCGCCAGGAGTGAGTCCAAGCTCAGCGGAAAATCTCGCGCAAAGAAGGCAAAGAAGGCAAAGAAGAACGATTCTTTAACCCGCAGGGTTTATAGAAAATAGCCGGGGGGTTGAGCGAAGCGACACCCCGGAATAGCGCAATGAGCTTTTCACCCCGCAGGGGTGGCAGACTCACTCACCTCACCCGTGCTTGCGGTTAAAATTCGCCTTTTCCCGATCCATCTCCCGCTTCTCCGCGTGATCTTTCAAGCTCGCGCGCTTGTCCCGCGCCTCCTTGCCCTTGGCGATCCCGATCTCCACCTTCACCTTCCCCTCTTTCCAATACATCCGCAGGCCCACCAGCGTGTGACCCGCCACATTGGACGCCTCAAAAAGCTTGTTGATCTCCGCCTTGTGCAACAGCAGCTTGCGCGGACGCTTGGCCACGTGCTGCTCAAAACTCGCCCGCACGTAAGGCTGGATATCCGAGTCGTACAAAAACACCTGCCCGTTCTCCACCCGGGCGAACGCCTGGTTGAGATTGGCAAACCCGCCCCGGATGGACTTCACCTCGGTCCCCTTCAATTCGATCCCCGCCTCAAACCGTTCGAGGATGTGGTAATCGTGAAGCGCCCGGCGATTGACTGAAATTTCGGCAGACATGCAAACTGGAGCGCCGCCCCAGCATGCGCCAAAGCGGCCAAAACGGCCTAGGCAGCCGCGATTTCCTCAGCCGTGAGGAATTCGTAACTGATTTTACCTTCGATGATTTCGCGCAGCGCCGTGTCGGCGTAATCAAGGCGCACCCCCACCTCAACCATCGGGCGATGCCCCTGGCTGAGCTGACGCACGCGCTTCGAGACAACGTTGATCAGAACCTGCTGGTTCGGAATCACTTTCATGGCTTCATCAAGAAGAGAGGTGGTCATATATTATGGAAAAAAGGAGTGAAAAACTAAAAGTGCAGCCCCGGTTTGTCAAATGAAATCACTCTATTCGCAGGCGATCTTCAATCGGCGCACAAGATCGTCCTGCGAAAGGTTGTGCAGGGCATCCAAAAAGTGGACTTGCAGTGTGCCGGGGCCGGAAGCCTTTTCCGCGGCCATCTCGGCGGCCACCTTCATCACCGCCATCCCCGCCGTGGCGGCATCCAATGGGGAAGCCGCCACCGCCGCGAACGCCCCCACCAATGCGCTGGAGGTGCAGCCCATGCCGGTGATGCGCGGCATGAGCGGCGTACCGCCGGAAATGCGCACATCGGAAGCGCCGTCCGTCAGAAAATCCGTCGCCCCGCTCGCCACCACCACACAGCCCAGCGACTTCGCCAAGCTACGCGCGGCCTCTGCGGCCTCATCGGGCCGGTGCGTGCTGTCCACGCCCTTGGTGGCTCCCGCCGCTCCCGCCAGCGCCATGATCTCCGAGGGATTGGCGCGCAAAATCGCCGGACGCTGCGTCTGGATCAAAGCCAACGCCGTCTCCGTACGCAGCCGCGACGCCCCCGCACCCACCGGGTCGAGCACAATCGGCACCCCGCGTTTGCCCGCAGCGGCAGCCGCTTGCCCCATGCTCTCGATCCAGCAGGAATCCAGCGTGCCGATATTGAGCACCAGCGCCGAGACAATCCCCAGCAGTTCATCCAGTTCCTCTGCAGCATGCGCCATGATCGGCGACGCCCCAAGGGCCAGCAGCGCGTTGGCGGTCACGTTCATGACCACAAAGTTGGTGATATTGTGAACCAGCGGAGCCTTTTCACGAACCGCGCTTAGATCCCGCCCGATGCTTTCCGCGTTTTTCATCGTTTTTTCAAAACAATCCGCTTCATGCGGGCTTCGTCAGGAGGACTCCACGTCTGCACCTGCGGGTCGTCCTGGAATGCGTGGTGGATCAGCCGCCGGTCATACGAATTCATCGGCTCCAGATGCACAGGCATCCCCGTCGTGCGCACCGTTTCCGCCAGCTTGCGCACCCGGGTCACCAGCGAATCATTGCGCATCTCCCGGTAGTGCTCCACATCCACCTGAACCCTCGGGCTCGTGGCATCCTGCGCCTGCAACACCCGGTTCACCAGATACTGCAAATCATCAATAGTCTGCCCATTGTGGCCGATCAGAGACTCCTTCTCCGACGTGTAAACCTGGAGCGTCAGCCCCTTCTCGGCCTCGACTTCCTTGATTTCACACACGAAGCCCAGGCAACCGAGCATCGTATCGAGAATCTCCTTGGGGGTTTGTTTCATGGGCGTGAACTAGCGGCGGTTTTTCTTGTTCGCAACCCCCACCTTCACCAACTCCGGCATCGGCTGATTGCGCGTGGCGTAGAGTTGGATGATCGAGAGGATGTTCTGCACCGTATAGTAAAGCGCCAGCGCAGAGGCAAAGTTGTAAGTGACGAAGACGAAAATGAGCGGCATGAACATCATCATCTTCTGCTGCGCTGGATCACCCGCTTTGGGCGTCAATTGCATCTGCCAGATCATGGTGCCCGCCATCGCCAGCGGCAGGATGTTCACCGGTACCCCGGCAAAATGGAAGAGCGTGTCCGGGCGGGAGAGATCATGCACCCACCAAAAGCCCTGGTTGCGCAGTTCCACCGCCGTGCCAAGCATGGAGTAGAATCCAATGAAAATCGGAATCTGAATCAACATCGGCAGACAGCCGCTCAGCGGATTGGCTCCATAATCCTTGTAAAGCTGCATCACCTCTTGGTTCATCTTCGCAGGGTCGTCCTTGTACTTCTCCTGCAACTCCTTCATCTTCGGCTGGAGAAGCTGCATCTTCTTCATCGACTGGTTCGCCCGCCCTTGGATCGGCCAGAGCGCGCCACGCACAATGAACGTCAGCACCACAATCGCCAGCGCGTAGCTGTGGAAAAACCCTTGCAGCCAGTTCATGGAGCGCAAAAGAATCGCCCCCACGTTCCGGGTGATCCACCACCGGTCGAGATTCATCATCTCCACCGCGCCGGATCCCAAAGCCCCCAACTGCCGGTATTCCGCCGGGCCCGCATAAATCGTGAACCGCTTGGTGACACTTTCCCCTGCGTTCAGTTTGAAACCGGGCATCTCCAGGAACCCCTCCATCCCCTTGAGTTCCTTGGAATCCATTTTCACCTCCAACGGACGGGCCCAAACGCCTTTGGCGACCCCGCCCACCGGCAAAAGCATCGTCGTAAAATACTGATCCCGCACACCGGCCCAAACCACATTGCCAGGGCTTTCCACGTAAGCCGATTTCCCCGGAGCGGTCTCGACCCCCACCAACGGTATTTTGGAAGGGGTAAACCAATTGGGCATAATGAACGCATTCGACTTCCCGTCATACCAGTCAAAGCCAATATAAATGGGCAGATCCGCCGAATGGATCGGCGCCGCCGCACCCACAAACAAGTAATAACCGGGATGCTCCACCGGAGCCTCCGTGCGATTGGTGAACGCCACCTCCAGCGCAACACGATACTCCTCCCCTTTTTTGCTGCCCAACGTGTACGTCTTGCGCACCTGAACCCCAGGCGGCACGGTCTTCTCACAAATCACCCGATCCCCCTCCACTGTGACCGCATAGCCATCCGCGTCGAGCGCATCGGGTTTCAATAACAGCGCGCCAATGGGATGCGTTGCCGCGGAATTCAAAACCATCTTTTCACCCGGCTGCCCACCCTGGTGTTTCAAAAGCGTGAGCGAAGAAATCCCGCCACCAAGATTGGTGAACGCATAGTCAACGAACGGCGTTCCCACCGTCTTTTTCTCTTCCGGGATCGTCACGGCCGGTTTCGCAGCAACAGTCGAAAGGGGAAGCGGCTCCGCTTTCTCTGCCGTTGAAACCGTTGGAGCGGGCGAGGCAGCAGGCGACGCGGTCGCCTCCGCAGCGGGTGGCGTCGGCATGGGATGCAGACTTTGCTCCTTCCGGGATTGATTATTCGCCCAGACAAACACCACGACTGCCAGCGCAATCGCAATGATGCTCATTGAGTCCACTTTGCTTTTTCGGTCCATAAAATTTAATCTGAATCTTTCGGCGGCACGGGATCAAACCCTTGCCCTCCCCACGGATGGCAGCGGGCTATTCTTTTGAGCCCAAGCCAGCCGCCGCGCCAAACCCCAAACCGTTCCACAGCCTCCGCAAAATAGCGCGAACAGGAAGGCTCAAACCGGCACCCCCCGCCGGGGCCGGAAATCGCCGTTAACACCGGCGACACCCCCACTTGGTACACGCGAATGAGCTTCAACACAACCCACTTCAACACCTTCTCCATCACAGGCCTCCTCCTTCAATGGTTGAAGCCGTCTGTTTGGAAAATCCCTTGGGCAAAACCCCGGCGCGTTCCGCCAACCGCAGCCACTCGCTTTGCAACTCTGCAAAGGAAGCGCCCACCGCGGCATGGCGCGCAATCGCAACCACCCACACCCCTTGCGTCCATTGAGGACGTGTCAGCCGCATCAACTCGCGCAGCCGACGGCGCACGCGGTTTCGCTCCACCGCACCGCCAACCCGTTTGGAAGTAATCAAGCCCACCCGGGTGGAATCGCATTCCCGGAGCACCCCCACCGTCATGAAGCGACCGCTGTAGGCACGGCCCTCCGTCTTCACCCGGAGAAACTCCGAGCTATATTGGAACCGGACAGACTTGGGAAAGGTCAGCGGCACAAAGAAGCGACCTTAAAGAACCCGCGAACCGCTCCACGAGAGCGCCTCGCGGGTGAATCCGAAATTAAGCCTGAGTGTGGCGCGCGAAGTGAATCTCCACGCCCTTTGGCAGCAAGCGCTTGCGGCCCCGTTGCCGGCGGCGGGAAAGGATGGCGCGGCCGTTCTTGGTTGCCATGCGGGCGCGGAACCCGAACTGCTGCTTGCGGGTGCGTTTGGAAGGTTGGTAGGTGCGTTTCATAAGCCTGGAAATTCGATTGGAAAAAGAGCGGAAACTCTAGCGGCTCCCCCGCCATTGTCAACAGGTTCGTAGGCCGATTTTGCACACTTCCTGCAAAGGCCCGCCCCTACCCCCCCAAATAGCACTCCTTCACCTTCGGGTCTTCCCGCAGCTTTGCGGACGCATCCGCCAAGATAATCCGGCCCGTTTCCAGCACGTATCCATAGTGCGAGATTTCCAACGCAAGATTCGCATTCTGCTCCACAAGCAGGATCGTGATGCCCAGTTCGCGGTTCACTTCCACGATTTTCTCAAAAATCGTCTTCACCAGCAGCGGGGCGATTCCCAGCGACGGCTCATCCAGCATCAGGCAGCGCGGCTTGCTCATCAGGGCCCGCCCAATGGCGAGCATCTGCTGCTCCCCGCCCGAAAGCGTCCCGGCGCTCTGCTTTTCGCGCTCCGCAAGCCGGGGAAAAATACCAAAAATGTAGTCCAAATCCTTGGCAAAGGTGTGCTTGTCGTGCCGCCGGTAAGCCCCCAGCAGCAAGTTTTCCATCACCGTCAGATTCGCAAAAACCATCCGCCCTTCCGGCACCTGGCAGAGCCCGCGCTCCACAATCCGGTGCGGCGGCAACTGCGAAATTTCCTCCCCATCAAACCGGATGCTCCCCTTCCCCGCCCGGACAATCGCCGATACCGCGCGCAACGTCGTCGATTTCCCCGCGCCATTGGCCCCGATCAACGTAACAATATGCCCCTGCGGCACATCAATATTCAGCCCGTGCAGCGCCGATATGGCCCCGTAGTTGACGTAAAGATCGCGGATTTGAAGCATAGCTATTCTGAAGTCTCACGCAAAGACGCAAAGGCGCAAAGAGGAAAGGATGAGAGCGATGCGTCACCCGCTCCTTTGATCCTCGTTCCCAATCTCCTGATTGGGAACGCACTTGTCCCCGAAGCTCCAGCTTCGCAACGCGCGGAGAGGAAGTTTGCGCGCTGCGTTATACAAAGCACCGATGGCATGACACGCTGTGGAAACAGAGTTTCCAAGACATTCGCGTGATCCCTTGCAGGGCTCTGCAAAGTGCGCTTCGCGTGAACTAAGCCGCGATGCGGCAGGGCAGTCCCAATCAGGAGATTGGGAACGAGGCAGGAAAGAGAGGACACTCTTTCATCTCCTCTTTTCCTGAGTTCCTGAGTTCCAGTTTGCATTTTCATTCCCCCAAATACGCCTCAATCACCCGTCGGTCGTTGCGGATCTCCTCCGGGGTTCCCTCGGCAATTTTCACCCCGTAGTCGAGCACTACAATCCGCTCGCAGATACTCATCACCACCCGCATATCGTGCTCCACCAGCAGCACGGCCAGCTTGAATTTCTCCTGCGTGAACTGGATCAGCCGCATCAGCTCCACCTTTTCCGTCGGGTTCATCCCCGCTGCGGGCTCGTCAAGCAGCAGCAGCTTGGGCTGTGTCGCCAGCGCACGGACAATCTCCAACCGTCGCTGATCGCCGTAAGGCAGGCTCGTGCATTCCACGTCGCGCAGGTGGTCGAGGTGAAAAATGGCCAGCAATTCCTCCGCCCTCTCCTCCACCTCCTGCTCCTCGCGCGCAAAGGCCGAGCCACGCCAGAGCGCATGCGAAATGCCGTGCCGCAGGTGCATATTGCAGGCCGTGCGCACATTATCAAAAACCGTGAGCGAACCGAAAAGCCGGATGTTCTGGAACGTGCGGGCGATCCCGCGCGCGGTGATCTGGTAAGGTCGCCGCCCCACCACCGGGTGGCCCTCGAACCGGATGTCCCCCTCGGTCGGTTGATAAACCCCGGTGATCAAATTAAACACCGTCGTCTTCCCCGCGCCGTTGGGGCCGATCAACCCCACAATCTCCCCTTGACGGATCGACAAATTCAGCTCCGAGACCGCCTTCAGCCCCCCAAACTGCACCGTGCAACGCTCCACCTCCAGCAACGGCTTCATGCGGATACCCTCCTCTTCAGCCACCTGGCGAATTTTCCACCCCCGGCAAAAAGCCCCTGAGGACGGGTCAACATCAGCCCAATCAAGAGCAGTGAATAGAGAATCATTCGGTTCTGGATGAGCCCGCGCACCCCTGCCGGAAGCACTTCCCAGCCCGCCAGCGCCCGCAAGCCTTCCGGCAGAATCGTCAACAAAATCGCCGCCAGGATCACCCCCGGCGTGTTGCCCATCCCTCCCAAAATCACAATCACCACAATATCCACCGAGCGCAGAAATCCAAACCCCTCCGGGTGAATGAACTGCTTGAAATGCGCGTACAGCCCGCCCGCAACCCCGGCGAAAAACGCCGCCACCACAAACGCGATCACTTTGTATTTCGTGGTGTTGATCCCCATCGCCTCCGCCGCGATCTCGTCATCCCGCACCGCCAGAAACCCGCGCCCATAGGTGGAATGCACCAGCAGCACTACCACATAAACCGTCAGCGCCGCTGCCATGTAGGTTCCGAAAAGCCCCGTCGCACGGATCGGGATGGAAAACCCGCGCGAACCGCCCACCGCCTCGGTGTTCTGCAGAACCACCCGGATGATCTCTCCAAACCCGAGCGTCACAATCGCCAAATAATCCCCCTTGAGCCGCAGCGAAGGCACCCCCACCGCAAGCCCTGCCAAAGCCGCGCCCAATCCCCCCAGCACCAGTGCCGCCACAAAACCCCAGCCCAAAAGCACCGTCACCGCCGCGCTCACATACGCCCCCACCGCCATGAACCCGGCGTGCCCCAGCGAAAACTGTCCCGTGTAGCCATTGACAAGATTCAGGCTCACGCCCAGAACGATGTTGATCCCGATCATCATCAGGATGTCGAAATAATACGGGTTGATCGCCCCCTGAAAACAAGCGCACACCCCGGCCAGCAGGGTAAAGAACGCTAGAAATGTTTTGGGGCGATTCATGGATTATTTCCTGAGTCCTTGAGTTCTCCTCGTTCCCAATCTCCTGATTGGGAAAGCATTTGTCCCCGAAGCTCCCGCTTCGCAGCGCGCGGAGAGGGAACTGGCGCGTTGCATTATGCAAAGCGTCGATGGCATAGCATGCCGAGGAAACAGAGTTTCCAAGACACTCTCATTCCCAATCAGGAGATTGGGCATGAGGCCGGAAGATTTAAAAATCTCACACGAAGGCACGAAGACACGAAAGCACGAAGAAAAACCCCAAGAAACCCTTTTCCTGATTTCCTGAGTTCCTGATAGATTGCTTCTTCTGAGTTCCTGAGTTCCAGATTGCATGTTTTTCCTCAGACCTTCTCCTTCTGTGCCCGCCCCAGCAGGCCATTGGGTTTGAAAAGCAAAATCAAGATCAGCACCGCAAACGCAATCGCGTCCCGGTACATCGGCGAGACATACCCCACCACCAGCGTCTCCAGCACCCCAAGGATGACCCCCCCAAGCACCGCGCCGCCGAGGTTCCCAATTCCCCCCAGCACCGCCGCCACAAACGCCTTGATCCCCGGCAGAATCCCCATCAGCGGGTCGATGCTCGGGTAGTTGATCGCGTTGAGAATCCCCGCCGCCGCCGCCAGCGCTGAACCGAGCCCAAACGTGAACGAGATGATCACGTCGTTATTGATTCCCATGAGCGAAGCCGCCGTCGGATTAAAGGAGAGCGCCCGCATCGCCGTCCCCATCTTCGTCTTCATCACGATGAACCGGAGCACGACCAGCAAAATCAGCGTCACCACCAGCACCACCGCTTGATTCACCATCACCGTAAGATCGCCCAAGCCTTCAATCGCCCGATCCGGCAGAATCTCCGGGAACGACTTCGGATCCGCCCCAAAAAGATACTGCCCGAAGTTTTCCAGAAAAATCGAAACGCCGATGGCCGTAATGAGCACCGTCAGCTTGGGCCGCTTCCGCAACGGCTTGTACACCAACTTCTCAATCAGAATGCCGAGCGCCGCGCAGATCGCCATGGAGAGAAGCAACACCGCAAACGCCCCCGCCGAAGTCTGCCAGCTAAAGCGCGACGCATCCTGCCCCGCCGGGATCACCTTCCAAACCCACGGCGCAAGGTAATACCCCGCGAACGCCCCCACCATATACACATCCCCGTGGGCGAAATTGATGAACCGCAGCACGCCATAGACCATCGTGTAGCCCAGCGCGATCAAAGCGTAGATCGAGCCAAGCGAAAGGCCGTTGAGAAGCTGTTGGAGAAATTCGGTCACGGTGGCGGAAAGTTGAGAGAGGAGAGAGGGTCAAGTCAAGACTCCTACTCGTAATGCGTCCACATTCGGATCACCTTGACGGTTTTTTCCGCCATATAAACCTGATAAAACAGCCGATGCTGGATATTGATGCGACGGCACTCTTGTCCAAAACAGGATTGAGGGGCAAGGGGGAAATTGAACGGGGAACCCC
>JBAXQF010000010.1:0-38777 GCA_037131875.1 Verrucomicrobiota bacterium | reverse complement strand
CCACCCCTCGGCGCTCACGGCCTATTGTAAACACCTTCATGGAAAACGCTCTAATCGCTCTGGCTCAGGCGTTTGACGGGGGCGTCGTAGAGGAGTTCGTGGGCTTCGTGCAGGACGGCGGGGATGCGGTCGGCAAACGGGCTTGCCGAGAGCGCGCAGCGCATGGCTTCGTCATCGAAGCTGGCGGCGTTTATCCCGGGAAACCAATGCCCGGCGTTGCCCATGAGGTTGTAGCGCATTTTGCCGAACTCCACCATGCCGAGCCCCTTGGCGTAGGTCCAGAGACGCAGGATTTCATGAACGTTCACATCGCCGGGAAGGCTCTGCCACGGCGGAATGCCCTGCCACCAACCCTGCACCCAGTCGGCGCCGAGCACGCGGCGCATTTCCGCGCGCAGACGCTCGGCGATGGGGGCGGTGATCTCGGCGGCCTGCTCATAGTGTTCCAGGGCGGCGATGTGCTCGTCAAAATCGCCGGGCCGGGCCGCGCCGATGCTCAAGGTGTGAATCTCGGGCCGCGCCAGACAGTAGAGGGCGTTGAACTGCATCGGCGAGAGCGGGCGGCAGCCTTCGACGAGTTGTGGCGTGGGAGCATACAGTTTTCCGCCCTTGTCGTTGGGGCTGATGATGAAGACCCCCATATCCCGGGCGGTCGCAGCGTCGATGGCGGCCTGGTTGAACTCGTTGACGAAATACCAGTGCAGGTTCACGTAATCAAACTCGCCGGTCTCAATGGCCCGCACGATGAGGTCGCAAGGCCCATGGGTGGCGAAGCCGATGTGGCGCACCCGTCCCTGGCGTTGCAGTTCGCGCGCCGCCTCCATGCAGCCGCCTTTGCGGAAGGCTTGGTTAAAGACTTCCTCGTTGTTGATCCCGTGCAGGGCGAAAAGATCGACGTGATCCAAGCCGAGGTAGCGCATCGACTTCTCGAAGTTCGCCAAAAAGGCCTCCTGGGTCGGCTCGGGAGAGACCTTGGTCTGGACGATCATTTTATCGCGAGGGAGCTTCGGCAGGATTTGGCCCAACTGGATCTCCGAAGTGCCGTAGCCGCGCGCAGTTTCGATGTGGTTGATGCCGAGTTCCAGCGCGCGAAGGATGGTGCGCTCCAGGTTTTCCTGGTTGTCCTTTGGGATGGCGTCCATCTGCTCATCGCCCCAGGTGTGCTGGTAGCGCATGCCTCCGCAGGAGAAGACAGGCATCTGAAGTTCAGTGCGGCCAAAGCGACGGTATTTCATAGAAGGGAAAAAGAAACTTGGGTCAGATTAAGCGATCCGGCCAAGTCCGCCAAGAGGGGAATTGTTTTTGGTCTCACGCAAAGCCGCAAAGCCGCAAAGAAAGAGGAAAGACTATTCTTCTTTGCGCCTTTGGGGGAATGATTCGCGATTACCTCCGCTTCAAATGCGTCACCACTTCGATTTCCGCGGTTTGCGGGAACATGTCGAGCGGGGTGACGCTTTCCAGGCGGTAGGTGGGGCAAAGCTGCGCGAGGTCGCGCGCCAGCGTGCCGGGATTGCACGAGACGTAGAGGATTTCGCGGGGCGCGGCGGCCAGAATGCTGTCGATCACGCGCGCGCTGATGCCTGCGGCGGGAGGGTCGAGGATGAGGGAGGTGTCACCGGTTTCGGCGAACACTTCGGCGAGGGTCTCAGCGACATCCCCGGCCAGATACCGCTCGTGGGGTTCGGCATGGGTGCGGGCATGGGCGACGGCAAACTCGTTCTCCTCAATGCCGACGACCTGCTCGAAGCGATCCCGCAGGTGCTGGGCGAAAAAGCCCGCGCCGCAGTAGGCGTCCACCAGCGAGCCGCCGGGGGTGATGAGGCGTTCCACCAGGTCAAGCATCGCCTGGGCGACGGCGTTGTTGGTTTGCTCAAAGAAGCCTTTTTTGCGCGCTTCGGAAAGCGTGTAGTCGCCATCGTCCATCCGGCGGGCGCGCAGCCCGGTGAGGCGTTCGTTGACTTCGTCCGAGGCGATGGGGCAGCGCTCGATGTCGATGAGCGAATAGCCGTCGGCGGCGTAAAACCCGACCACCCCTTCGGCCACGTGGACGCGAATGCGGTTCCGGTAGCCGTAGGGCTTTGGCGAGGGGACGACGGGGAGCATGGGCACCTCGGCAAGTTTGCCAACGCGCCGCAAGGTCTGCTCCACCTGCCCGGCCTTGATGGCAAGTTGGGCCGGGTAGGCGATGTGCTGGTAGGAACACCCGCCGCAGCGCTCAAAGTAGGGGCACTCCGGTTTCACGCGATCCGGCGAGGGTTGCTCCACGGCCACCAGCGTGGCTTCGGCGTAATTCTTCTTTTTGCGGGTAAGCTCAACGGAGACGGTTTCCCCGGGAAGGGTGTAGGGGACGAAGACCACAAGGCCTTCGGCGCGGCCCACGCCTTTTCCGCCAAAGGCGATGTCGTGAATGGTGATTTGCATGAGATAAGGGTGAAAAAACAGAAGAGGCTCCCGCTCAAAGAACGGAAGCCTCTTCCTAAATGTTACCAAAGGCCGGTTCTAAAAATAGACGGCGGCTAATTGCTATAGTCGTACCGGGATTCAAAGCCGAGTTCCGGCGGGAATTCTTGATAGCCGCCCTGAGTCCAAGGGACGTTTGAGGAATACGGGGGGCGGTAGGAGCTCTTGTAGCAGGGAGCGGCGAAGGTGATCATCTCGTACCAGCCCACACCGAAGCGGAAAAAGCTGCGTCCAAGCCCCTTCACCACGCCATAGCCAAAAGCGGCGTTGTTGCCTTGGTTGTCGTTGACCGTGGCCATGGTGTAAGGCAGTTCGGAAAACCCAAAAAGCATGTTGGAGAGACCACGCCCAAGTTTTCGTGTGGGTCCCATATCCGTCATGGGCGGGGATTGAATATCCGCATAGGCGGCGGCGCCAAATGCGACGGCAAGAAGAATCGTGAGGAGGGACTTCATAAACAGAAGTGATTAAAGAGGGTTCGCAGCCCGAAAGCAATCCGGATTTTGGGGCTGCGCGATAAATCTTCTACAATGTTTGGAGAAACTTTTTCAAATCCTCCACGCGCGGGCTCTTGGCCTGGCGCACGTAGTAGCCTGAGGTGGCCACTGCGACTTGCAGGCAGGAGGCAAGATCCAAGCCAAGCAGGCATCCGATGCAGAAGCCGGCATTGAAGTGGTCGCCCGCTCCGGTGGTGATCTTGGGCTTGGAGGTGAAGGGGCCGGTCACGTGGGTGGCTCCGGTGGCATTCGCCGCCGCCGCGAAAGCCGTGGCATGAATGACGAGGGTGTCAATTTTGATCTGCTCCAGGATACGCGCGGCGTGCGCAGTCACCGCATCCATGGACTCGTCGGGCGAGGGGATGCCCAGCACTTCGCCCACCTGGCGGCCTTCCTGGAGATTGAGCCCCAGGACGACGCGGAAATGTTTCTGGAATTTGGAAATCAATTTTACGGCCGCAGCGAGATCTTCCCGTGTGCGCTTGGCCGGGTCGGCGAGATCAATGAACAGCCAGCGCTTCTCCCCGGTCAGTTGGGGAGCCACGCGGCTCTGGATTTTCTGCCAGATGGCGCTCATGGCCGGGATCATGGTCCAGTTCACCAAGGCGATGAGCGAGGATTCCTCAAAGAGCGCGATGAGTTGCTCCTCGGGGATATGCTTGAGGAGGTTTGCCCAGTTGATCTCTTTCAGGCTGCCGTGCTTGCCGCACATCAGCTTGCCGTCTTCAAACTCGATGGCATCCGTGTAGCCCGGCTCGGCGATGGAAATGACGCGGGCGTGCTTGGCGAAATCGGCAAACACCGGGTGAACCGCCGGGTGGCCGAGGTTGCCGACGTAGGTGATCGGTGCTCCATAGCTGCCCAAGGCGTGGGCCATGATGGGGCCATTGCCGCCGAGCTTCACCATCTGGGTCACAAACTCGAAGTTCGCGCTCAGCCCTGCCGCCGCGCCCACGCGCTTGCCAAATTCCCCCATCGCCCCCATCCGGGAATACTCTGTTGCGGAGGTGCGCTGGGCGACAACGTGGAGGATGGTATCCACAAATCCGTCAAGCCCGACAAGCACCTTGGCTTTGGCCAGTTTGTTGCGGGCACCGGAAAGTTGATCCAGAACGAGTTGGGGCAGTTTGCGAGACATGGGGGCGGATGATGCCCTCCTTGGATTAAAAATGCAAATCCGTAACGCAAAAAATGAAGAAATCTCCCATAGAGAAATACCTATAGGTCGTTCTGCGTTCTCCGTGCGCGCCTAATCCGGTTTGACACCTGGCGGTTTGCAGCCAAACTCTGGGGTGTCTGAAATCATCATGAACGCGCCGCTGCTCGAAGTCCGCAACCTCTCCATCCAGTTCGCCACCGAGGAAGCCACGGTGGACGCCGTGAAGAACGCTTCGTTTACGCTGGAAGCGGGCGAAACGCTGGCGGTCGTGGGGGAAAGCGGCTCGGGCAAAAGCGTCTCCGCCCTGGCGCTCACCCGGCTGCTCCCCGAGCCCCCCGCTCTTTACAAAAGCGGCGAAATCCTGCTGGAGGGCCGCGATGTGTTGAAGATGTCCCCCGGCGAACTGCGCGCGATTCGCGGCAAACGCATCGCCTACATTTTCCAGGAGCCCTCCACCTCGCTCAACCCGGTCTTCACCATCCACTACCAAATCGCCGAGGCCATCCGGTTGCACCGGCCCGACGTGACGGATCTGGATGCGGAAGTGGCCAAATGGCTGGGGCTGGTCGGCATTGTCGATCCGGCCAAGCGGATGTGGGATTACCCGCACCAGCTCAGCGGCGGCATGCAGCAGCGGGCGATGATCGCCATGGCGCTCTCCTGCCAGCCAGACATCCTTGTCGCGGACGAGCCGACCACCGCGCTCGACGTGACCATCCAGGCGCAGATCATCGACCTCCTGCGCGAGCTTAAGGCGCAGCTCAAGATGAGCATCATCCTCATTACGCACAACTTCGGCATCATCGGCGGCATCGCCGACCGCGTGGCGGTGATGTTCCGGGGGGAGATCGTGGAATACGGCCCGGCGCAGGAGGTGCTCAAACATCCGCAGCACCCCTACACGCGCGCCCTGATCGAGTGCATCCCGAAGCTGGGCCAGCGCCAGCGGCGGCTGACAACCATCGACCACGAAAAGTTGGGTTAGAGCGTTTCTCAAAAAGAATTTCCTATTCGCCGGGGCGGCGTGGGCCGTCGCGCTGCGTTGCAAGCTCGGGCAGTATGGAAAATACAGCCGCTTCGCTTGCGCCTTGCGCGCCAACCCACGGCGCTCCCATCGAATAACGGAAATTCTTTTTGAGAGATGCTCTAAAATCCCATTGCCTCCCAAAGTCGCATGTCATAGGCTTATCCCCTATGACTTTGACCGAAAAGATTCTTGCCCGCGCCAGCGGAAAGACGCACGTGCGCCCCGGAGACAATGTATGGGTCAACGTCGATGTCCTCATGACTCACGACGTTTGCGGCCCGGGCACCATTGGCGTTTTCAAACGCGAATTTGGCGCCAACGCCAAAATTTGGGATCGCAAGAAGGTCGTCATCATCCCGGACCACTACATTTTCACCGCCGACGCCATGTCCAACCGCAATGTGGACATCCTGCGCGATTTTGCCAACGAGCAGCAGATCGAGTATTTCTACGACGTGATCGACGACCCCAAAGGGCACTGGCGTTTTGATGCCGCCAAGGGCAACGGCCAGCGGCAGTTCGGCAACCGCTACAGCGGTGTCTGCCATTCCTCGCTCGCCCAGAAGGGCCACAACCGCCCCGGCGAAATCCTTTTCGGCACCGA
The DNA here is from genome assembly GCA_037131875.1 of Verrucomicrobiota bacterium. Lineage (GTDB taxonomy): Bacteria > Verrucomicrobiota > Verrucomicrobiia > Chthoniobacterales > Chthoniobacteraceae > UBA695. Next base: position 33,030 of record JBAXQF010000010.1, on the reverse strand, counting down.
CTCCCACACCTGTCAGTCCGGCGCGTTCAACCAGTTCGCCACCGGCATTGGCAACACTGACGCCGGGTTCATTCTGGGCACCGGCAAACTGCTCATCAAAGTCCCTGAGACGATGCGCTTCCTCTTTGAAGGGGCGCTCCCCAAGGGGGTGATGGGCAAGGACGTGATCCTGCACTTGATCGGCGAGATCGGCTTCGACGGCGCCACCTACCGCGCCATGCAGTTTGAAGGCCCCGGCGTCGCCTCGCTCTCCATGGACGACCGGATGAGCATCACCAACATGGCCATCGAAGCGGGCGGCAAGAACGGCATCTTCCCGTGCGACCGGAAGACGCTCGACTACGTCAACGCCCGAACCGCCGCAAACGGCACCAAGAGCACCTTCGAGCCCGCCGAAATCGATGCCGACCAAAGCTTCGTTTACGACAAAACCTTCGACTTGAGCGCACTCGAACCGACCGTGGCCTGTCACCCCGACCCCGGTGTGCGCAAGCTCGCCAAGGAGCTGGGCCACATTGCGCTCGACCGCGCCTACATCGGCTCCTGCACCGGCGGCAAAACGTCTGATTTCCTCGCCTTTGCGGAAATCGTGCGCGGCAAAACCGTCAAAATCGACACCTTCGGCGTACCCTCCACCACTGAGGTGATGGACGAGTTGAAGGCGACGAAGTGGGACGGCCAATCCGTCTGGAACATCCTGGCCAGCGCCGGAGTGCGCCTGACGGAGAACCCCGGCTGCGCCGCCTGCTTGGGCGGGCCCGTCGATACCTTCGGCCGCATGAATGCGCCGCTGAAGTGCATCAGCGCCACCAACCGCAACTTCCCCGGACGCATGGGCCACAAGGAATCGCAGGTCTTCCTGGCGAGCCCTTACACCGTGGCTGCAAGCGCCCTCACCGGCAAAATCACCGACCCGCGCGAGTTCATCGGCTGATAAAAGTTGAGAGAGAAGGAAGTTGAGTGTTGAGAGACATTTCCGGCTTCCTTCTCTCAACTCTCAACCCTAAACTCTCAACTCATCCCATGGCCAAGACCATCACCAGCAAAGTTTTCGTCGTTCGCGACAACATCGACACCGACCAGATCATCCCCGCGCAATACCTCGCCCTCGTGCCGACCATCGCCGAGGAATACGAGAAGCTCGGCAGCTACGCCTTGATCGGGCTTCCCGATGACCAGTATCCGGTCAAATTCGTGCCGGAAGGAACCATCAAGACCCCGTATCAAATCGTCATTGCAGGTCGCAACTTCGGCTGCGGCTCCTCCCGCGAACACGCTCCCATTGCCTTGGGCGCGGCGGGCGTGGAAGCCATCGTGGCGGAATCCTTCGCGCGCATCTTCTTCCGTAACTGCGTGGCGACCGGGGAACTGTATCCCTTCGACTCCGGCCTGCGCCTGTGCGACATCGTGAAGACCGGCGACGAAGCCACCCTCGACTTCGACAACGACACCCTCACCGTCAACGGCCAAACCTACGTGCTCAAGCCGTTGGGGGATGTGCGTCCGGTGATCGATGCCGGGGGGCTCTTCAACTACGCCCGCCAGAGCGGGATGATTGCGGCGGCGGAGTAGGGTGCGCTGAGTTTTTATTCTCACGCAAAGCCGCAAAGGCGCGAAGAGAGGAAAATATTCTCACACGAAGGCACGAAGAACACGAAGGGAGGAGACGAAATGTCTTTGTTTCCTCGTTCTTCCCCTCGTTCCCAAGCTCCAGCTTGCGAACGAGAAGCTAAAATGCCGACAAATTTCGCCTTGTCCCACCCCTCGCATCCCTAGATACTCCCCAGCTTTCCTATGATCGTCACCACCGCTCAACTCTCCAAACATGCCTACGGAAAATATGCCGTCGGCGCGTACAACATCAACAACATCGAGCAAACGATGGGCCTCTTCCGGGGCTGCATCGACAGCCAGGCTCCCTTCATCATCCAGCTCTCCAAGGGCGCCCGCCAATACTCGGACAAGCGCATGATCGAAGCCGTCATCCGCGCCGCCGACGAGATTTTCCCCGAGGCGATCTACGCCGTGCATCTCGACCACGGTGACGAGGCCACCTGCTACGACTGCATCGACTCCGGGTTCTACAGCTCGGTCATGATCGACGCCTCCCACTCTCCGTTTGAAGAAAACATCGCCATCACCAAGCGCGTCGTGGATCGCGCGCACGCCAAGGGCCTCACCGTCGAAGCCGAACTCGGCCAGCTCGGCGGCGTGGAGGAAGACGTGGTGGTGGAAGAAGGCAATGCCTGCCTCACCAACCCCGACGAAGCGGTGGAATTCATCCAGCGCACCGGGTGCGACGCCCTGGCCGCTGCCATTGGCACCAGCCACGGCGCATTCAAGTTCAAGGGCCAGCAGAGCCTCCACTTTGAGGTGATTGAAGCCATCGAGAAGAACCTTGCCGCCGCTGGCATGCAGCCGATCCCGATCGTCATGCACGGCAGCAGCAGCGTGCCTCAGGAGGAAGTCCGCCGCATCAACGCCGCCGGGGGCAAAATTGCCGATTCCTGTGGCGTCAACGAAGACGAATACCTGCCCGCCGCCAAGCTCGGCGTCACCAAGATCAACATCGACACCGACGGCCGCCTGGTTTGGACCCGCGTCCACCGCGAATTCTTCCGCGACAACCCCGGCCAGTTCGACTTCCGTCCTCCGGGCAAGGTGTTCATGGACGAGTATGCCAAGTTCATCGCCGCCAAGAACGTCAAGCTCGGCAGCGCCGGACAGCTTGCCTCCCTGCGCGCTTTCCTCGGAAAGTAAGGCTCGGCTGCTAAGGTAAAACCCTTTGAGGGGCGGTTCCGCATCTGTGGAACCGCCTCTTTTTTGCTTCTGATAGATTTGCCAGCAGTTTGGCCTTGCTCCCAAGAGAAAAGTCGCCTACATGCACTGGTTGGCACGCGCGACCCCTCGCATGCCAAAACGCCGGGCCCAGCCGCGAGCCCGGTGCACAAAGAAGCGGTGTGCGGAGGGAAACTTGCGTGCATCAAGCGGTAAAAAAAACAAAACGGGTTCCTTTTTTGGCTTCGAGGGAGGCGCCCCAAGGAGATACAGGTTATTCAAATTCAGCAGATTCGAGTTAATGGACGCATCCGCGCAAAAGAAGTGCGCGTGATTATTGCATCCACACAAGAGCAGCTTGGCGTGATGAAGCTGCAAGACGCTATTCGCCGGGCGCAAAGCTTGGGCCTCGACCTTGTGGAGGTCGCCCCCAACGCACAACCTCCCGTCTGTCGCATCGTTGACTTCGGCAAGTTCCGCTACGAAGTGGCGAAGCACGAAAAGGAAAAGAAACAGAGCACCAGCAAACTCAAGGAGCTCAAGTTTCGCGTCAACTGTGCCGAACACGACTACCTGACCAAAATTCGCCGGGGCGAGCAGTTCCTCGACAAAGGCAACAAACTCAAGATCCAGCTTCAGTTCCGCGGGCGCGAAATGGCGCACAAAGATCTGGGTGAAGCCGTGATGCGCCGAGTAAGAGACGACCTTGCGGGCATGGCCGTGGTGGAGATGGCCGCCAAGCAGGTGGGCAAGAGCATCAACATGACGCTCTCGCCTTTGCCTGCCAACAAGCGCAAACGCCGTTTCTCTCTGGCTGAACACGACACGGAAGACCTCGAAGACGATTCCAACGAGGTTCACGAGGACGACGCGGAGTAGAGGACGACGCGGGACGGATGGTAGGGGCGGCACTCCGTGCCGCCCAGACGTGCCTTCGCGTCCAACCGGACACCGCTGTTTTCCAACCCCCGCCCATTGGACGGCACGGAGTGCCGTCCCTACCCTAGAGCAATTTACCAAAAACTATAGCCGCGTCTTGGGGCGGCGAAGGCCGTTGCAAACCGTTTGTCCCTTGGGCTGTGTTTACAAACACAGCCGCTGCGGGCCAAGCCGCCTTGCACCAGCCTTCGGCGCTCCCAAGCCACTGGCCACATTTTTTTGTAAAATGCTCTAAAATCCCCTCCGGCGTGCTTGGCATTACGGGGGTGAAAGTGCGAGACTTGGCCTCATGCCCGATTCCCCCAGCCAGCCCAACGCGCCGCATATCCTCTCCGTCACGGAGTTGACGCGGACGGTGCGCGAACTGGTCGAGGGAGCCATCGGCGAAGTCTGGGTGGAGGGGGAGGTCAGCAACCTGCGCAAACAGGCCTCGGGACACCAGTATTTCACCCTCAAGGACGACCGCTGCCAGCTTCCCTGCGTCCTGTTTTACCGGCCCGGCCTGCGCCATACCACGGTTCCGCTTGCCGAAGGGATGCTTGTCCACGTGCGCGGCATGCTGACGGTGTATGAAGCGCGCGGCCAATACCAGCTCAACGTCCAGCTCGTGCAGTCGGCGGGAGCCGGGCTGCTCGCCGCGAAGTTCGAGGCGCTCAAGCGCAAGCTCGCTGCCGAGGGACTCTTCGACGCCGCCCGCAAACGGCCCATTCCCCGGTTTCCCAAGGCTATCGGCATGGTCACCTCCCCCACTGGCGCGGCCATCGCCGACATGCTCAACATCCTGCACCGGCGCGCGCCGTGGATCCAAATTTTGATCAACCCCGTGCGCGTCCAGGGAGCCGGAGCGGGGGCGGAAATCGCGGCAGCCATTGAGGAGTTTAACAGCGGCGCGCTCCCCCCGGTGGATGTGATCATCGTCGCGCGAGGCGGCGGCAGCACCGAGGATTTATGGGAGTTCAACGACGAGCGGGTGGCGCGGGCGATCTTCGCCTCGGAGGTGCCCGTTGTTTCCGCCGTGGGGCATGAGATCGACTTCACCATCGCCGACTTCGTGGCCGATCTGCGCGCTCCCACGCCGAGCGCGGCAGCGGAACTCGTCGCGCCGGATTCCGTCGCCCTTGCCCGGCGCTTTGAGCAGCTTCGGGCGGCCATGGAGCGTTGCACACGCGAGGCCGTGCGCGAGGGAGAAACCCGGCTGGCCCATCTCCAACGCAGCCCTCTCTTTCGCGAGCCGCAAGCCCGCGTGCGGGAACTGGCACAGCAGATCGACGACACCGCCGAACAGCTCACGCGGTTGGTGGCGGATCACCTGGCGGAGCAGCGCCGCCGGCTGGAAGCCGCGCGCTCCAGCCTGCGGGAGCACCGCCCGGATCAAGTGGTGCGGATGCGGCGGCAGGAACTCGGCGGGCTGCGGGAACGGCTGCTGCGGGGAGGGGATCAAGCGCTCGACGCCCTGCGCGGGCGGCTGGAGCAGGCGGGTAACCTGTTGCGCGTGCTCGGGCCGCAATCCACACTCGCGCGCGGTTACAGCATCACACGGACGGCGGCGGGCGAGATCGTCCGCACCGTGGCGCAAGCGCCCCCGGGAACCCCTCTGCGCACGCAGGTGGCGGACGGGGAAGTCCACTCACGGGTGGAAGAGTAAGCGATGCTGTCCTATCGGTCTTATGCGTCTGATAGTGTTGTTTCCCGTCCTTCCCGCTTGCCTTTCTCTGAAAAGCGGCTAGCGTATCCCCTCTTTTCCCGTTATAGGCGCGTCGTAGTGGCGTGCCCGGGCAAGAAACAATGTGGCAACCGTGGCTTGAGTTAGAATTACTGCAATGAATCAGATGCAAGAACTGCTCGCGAAGAGCTTTCGCGACTACAAAGAGGGCAGCATCGTCAAGGGACGCGTCCTCGAAATCCGCCCCCGTGAAGTGCTCGTAGACATCGGCTACAAGAGCGAAGGCGTTATCCCCATCGGCGAATTCGACGACATGGAAGACCTCCAGGTCGGCGACGAAGTGGAAGTGCTCCTCGTTCGTCTTGAGAACGACGAAGGCATGGTCATCCTCTCCAAGGAAAAGGCCGCCTACAAACAGAACTGGGAAAAAATCGTCAAGGTGTTCCAGGGTGGCGGGCTCATCAAGGGCAAGGTCAAGGCCGTCGTCAAAGGCGGGCTCACCGTCAACATCGGCGTCGAAGCGTTCCTTCCCGGCTCGCAGATCGACATCATCCCGCCCAAGGATCTCCAACAATTTGTCGGCAATACCTACGATTTCAAGATCGTCAAGATCAACGACGACCGCAAGAACGTCGTCCTGAGCCGCCGCGAACTCATCGAACAGGAACGTAGCGACAAGCGCGCTGCGTTCATGGAAACCGTCAAGATCGGCGGCACCGTGCGCGGCACCGTCAAGAACCTCACGGACTTCGGCGCGTTCATCGACCTCGACGGCATGGACGGTCTGCTCCACATCACCGACATGAGCTGGGGCCGCCTCACGCACCCGAACGAACTGCTCAAGGTTGGCCAGGAGATCGAAGTCGTCGTGCTCGACATCAACAAGGAGAAGGAGCGCGTCTCCCTCGGCCTCAAGCAGACCCAGAAGAACCCGTGGGAAGAGACCGAAGGCCGCTTCCCCATCGGCACCAAGGTCAAAGGCAAAATCACCAACCTCGTTCCCTACGGCGCGTTCGTGGAGATCGAAGAAGGCGTCGAAGGCCTCATCCACGTCTCCGAACTCTCCTGGACCAAGCGCATCACGCGTCCTTCCGACGTCCTCACCATCGGTCAGGAAGTCGAAGCCGTCGTGCTTGGCGTCAACAAGGAAGAGCAGAAGATCAGCCTCGGCGTGCGTCAGCTCGAACCGAATCCTTGGGACGAGATCGAACACAAATACCCGATTGGCAAACAGGTCAAGGGTGTTGTGCGCAACATGACCGCCTACGGCGCCTTCGTCGAACTCGAAGAAGGCATCGACGGCATGATCCACGTCTCCGACATGAGCTGGACCCGCAAGATCAACCACCCGAGCGAAATGCTCAAGAAGGGCGACGAGATCGAAGCCGTGGTCATCGACATCGACAAGAACGCCCAGCGCATCAGCCTCGGCGTCAAGCAGCTCGACGAAGACCCGTGGAAAGTCATCGACACGCGCTACAAGATCGGCGACCTCGTCACCGGCAAAGTCACCAAGCTCGCCAGCTTTGGCGCGTTTGTGCAGCTTGCCGACGACATCGACGGCCTCGTGCACATCTCGCAGCTCAGCGAAGACCGCGTGGAGAAAGTCAAGGACGTCCTCAAGGTCGGCCAGGAAGTTGAAGCCCGCGTCATCAAGGTCGACAAGACCGAACGTCGCATCGGCCTCTCCGTCAAAGCCGCCAGCTACTCGGAAGAGGATCTGCGCAAGGAAACGGAAGCCTTCGACAGCATCCGTCCCGGCGAAGACCTCGTCGGCCTCGAGCAAGCCTTCATGGCTGCGGAGGAAGAGTACCGTCCCGGCGACCGCAACAAATAACCGAGCGCTTCCCAAAGCGATCGACAAACCCGGCCAAGGCAACTTGGCCGGGTTTTTTTTGTTCGTGAGCTTCGTGCCTTCGTGTGAGATTATTTTCCGTATGCGCAAATGGGCTGCAATACTCGTGTTTTGCTTTTTGGGATCGCAAATGGCTTTTGCTGCGGGCTGGTCACCGGCGAAGGTTGCACCTACGGAAGCCTGTTATTCACCGGACAAAATGATGGTGGCGTTTTGGGTGGATACCAACCCAGGCGAACAGTTCATAGAGATGCGCAGTATCGCAGTTGTTGCGGTTCCACGCGGCGACCCCGTCTTTTCTCTCGTGACATTCCCTCGGTACACGCTGGCCGTTTGGAATGGGAGTTCCAATCGTTGTGCCATCATGAACGCCCCGGACAATGGCAATGTGTTCTTCTGGCTCGTAACACTTTCCGTCAAAGATCAGTGGGGTGAGAAGAAATGGAAGACGACCGAGTTTGATCCCATGAAATCGATCGGTGAAGCATTTGATGCCAATTGGGACGGGCACCATCTCTGGCGACCGGGGGTAACTTCGATGACATGGCAGGATGACCAAACACTGATTGTCGAAGCCGTGGACAACAACGGTGCCTACACTATTACCGTGCGCACGGATAACCTCAGCCACCCGAAAATCCAGAAGCGCCAGCGCAAAAAGGACGAGTGAAAACAGCCGCGCGGACGGTCTTTCGCGCGCGTTTTTCGCTTGCCACGCGCGCAATTCGCGTTAGGTTAACCGACCTGCCACAATCCGCTTTTCGGCGGCTGCGCGGCAGGAAAAATTGGGGGTATAGCTCAGTTGGTAGAGCGCTTCGTTCGCAATGAAGAGGCCAGGGGTTCGAATCCCCTTACCTCCACCAGTTTTCAAGATCTACCTCAACGCCTTTTCCGCATCTGCCGCAAGGGCGTAGCCAAGCAACTGCGCGGGCGCGTTTTTTGCGAGGGCCAGGAACTGGAAGCCGCGGCCCATCAATGTTGGATGCACGAGTGTGGCGAAGGCGCGCATTGCTTTGCTGCGTTCCGGGGTGAGCTGGGCGGGATCGGTGATGTCCGGGAAAACGGGCCGTCCCAAAGCTGCCAGGAAATGGTGCTGGTCGGTGAAGCCCGCCAGGGTCATTCCGGCTTGCTGCGCGCATTCCGCAAGCGTGGTGAATTCGACGTGGGCGGTGAGATCCTGCTCGCCGGGATCGGCGAGGGGATTTTCGCAACGGCGGTGCTGCCGGTAGCCGGTGAGGGTTCCTTCGGTGCGTTCGGGGAGGTAATACTCTGTGCGCGCATGGCCGTAGTCGGCCACGAGCACGTAGCCGCGTTCGAGCGGCCGGGCCACGGATTCCAGCCACGCGGGCGCTTCCAGGTTGATCTCGGTCGCGTAGCCCTCGATCTGCGGAAGATGCGCCAGCGGGGCCGACAACGCGGGGGTGGAGAGCGGGCCGTCGCTCCAGCAAAGGCTGTCGGAGTCCGCCTGTGCCGCCACGTATTGCTCCCGCCAGGCGCCGTTGCGGAACACCACGCGGTGCACGGGCAGGGCGTCCAGGAGTTCGTTGGAGAAATGGACGCCGGTGAAGGCCGGGAGGGCTTCGAGCGAGGCATGCCAGGTCACTTTTCCGACGAACGGGGTCAGGCGTTCGCGCTGCCGTGCGGCGTTGGCAGCGAAGGGCTCGACGATGGCGTAATGCAGCGCCGCGAAAAACTCGGGACGGGCTTGCGCCGCGCTCAAGACGTCGTGGGCGAAGTCGCCGGTGTTGGCCCCTTGTTCCACAATCGCAAACCGGGCGGGCCGCTCCAGGCGCTCCCACATTTCTTCAAACTGAACCGCCAGCAGCCGTCCGAACAACGGGCCGACGCTCACGCTGGTTAGGAAATCCCCGTGCCGCCCAATGGCCGCCCGCCCGCTGGCGTAGTAGCCGTGGGCGGGATCGTAGAGCGCGCGTTCCATGAAGCGCCGGAAGGGGATCGGGCCGTTGCGGGCGATTTCGTCGAGGAGGATTTCAGCGAGGGCAGACATGGAATGCAGGAAAATGAATCAGGAATCAGGAGGTGATCAATCAGGAACTCAGGAAATCAGGAAAAGAAAATTCTTGAGTTCCTGAGTTCCAGATTCTCTTCTCTCCTTTCATTCGTGAATACCTCGTCCATCACCCAGCTTGCCGAAGCGCTTTCCCGCGCGCAGTCGGCGGAGGATTTTCATGCGGCGTTGCGGCAGGCTTTGGGCGCGTATGACCAACTCAACACAACGCGGGCGGAGCAAACCGGTGCCAGGCTGGTCTGCCGGGCCGGGTGCGCGCTCTGTTGCTGGCTGCGGGTGGATGCGTATGCGCCGGAGGTGTTCCTGATCGCCGACACCTTGCGCAAGGAACTCCCGCCGCCGGAACTGGCGGCCTTGCGGGAGCGACTGGCCGCGCACGCGGAGTTGGTGAGGGGGCTGACGGTGATGGAACACGCCACGCGCAATGTGCCGTGCCCGCTTTCCCGCGACGGCTGGTGCAGCGTGTATGCCGTGCGCCCGCACACCTGTCGGCGGCACCATTCGCAGAATCTCGCCGCCTGTGAGGCGACCTATGCGCACCCGGAGGATTTGACCTTGCCCGGCGCACACCACGCGGAGTTGTTCCATGAGCTGACCGAAGCCATGGGCATGCACGCCGCAGTGTATGAATACCTCGGGTTCGACGCCACCATCTACGAACTGGGCTCCGCGCTGGACGAGGCCCTGTCAGACCCCGCCTGCTGGCGGCGCTGGCAACGCAAAAAGAAAGCTTTCCGGTGGGCCTCCGTGACGCCTTCGGGATAAAAACCCGTTTTTGCGCAACAAAATTCCAAGAGACTTCTTGCTTTTGAGACTGATTCTCAATATCATGTAGCCGTCATGAGTTGTTCCGCTTCCGCTCTGCCTGAAAACAGCGTTTCGCTGGTGGCCTTGGCCGCCCGCCAGATTGCCCGCATCACCGGGTTTGATCTTCCGCCTGATCGCCGCGCCCGCCTCTTGGAGATGGGGCTGACGACCGGGGCGCAAATCCAGCTTATTCGCTTTGCGCCGCTGGGCGATCCCGTGGAAATCGAGGTGCGCGGCTACCGACTCTCTCTGCGCAAACGGGAGGCGGCGGGTATCCGGGTGGCTTGCATATGAGCGCTGTCATGTCCGCCCCATCCGTCCGGCATGTCGCCATCGCGGGGAACCCGAACTGCGGCAAGAGCACGATTTTTAATGCGTTGACCGGCCTGCGCCAAAAGGTGGGCAACTACCCTGGCGTCACGGTGGAGCGCAAGGAAGGGCGTTTTTATGGCAGTCACGGCGAGCCGATGAACCTCCTCGACTTGCCCGGCAGCTACAGTCTGCAAGTCCGCGCGCCCGATGAAGCGGTGTCGCGCGACGTGCTCTTAGGGCGGGAACCGGGCACGCCGCAGCCCGATGCAGTCGTGGTGGTGGTGGACGCCTCGAACCTGGAGCGCAATCTCTATCTCGTGGCGCAAATTCTCGATCTGCACCTGCCGACGGTCGTCGCGCTCAACATGGTGGACATGGCCGAGCGGGTTGGGATTCGGATCGACGTCCCCGCGCTTGCGGAGGAACTCGGCGTGCCGGTGATCCCGGTCGTCGCGACGCAGGGGAGGGGATTAGTGGAGCTGAAGCAGACGCTTTCACGCCAGTCGCTCGCGCTGCCCGCAAAGCGTCCGCCCATGCCGGAGGCGATTGAAGCCGAAGTGCGCGCGCTGGCAGAGCAACTGCCGGTGGATAACGCCGTGGCGTTTCCCGAGGCGCTGCTTTTGCTCACGTTGCACGACCAGACGCTCGACGATCTGGCCGAGCACAACGCGGAGATTGTCCAGGCGACGCTCGCCGCCCAGGAACGCCTGCGCGCTGCCGGGCTCGACCCGCTCTCTGCCTTGGTGGAAGCCCGCTACGAATGGATCAACCAAGTTTGCGAGCGGACGGTGCATAAGCCGGATGCGGGCCCCGGACTGTCGGTGTCCGACCGGATGGATCACTTCCTGACCCACCGCGTTTGGGGCTGGGTGGTGTTCCTTGGGGCCATGACGCTGATGTTTTTGAGCATCTTCACGCTGGCGCAGATCCCGATGGGCTGGATCGACTCCGGCGTGCATGCGCTGGGGGGCTGGCTCGCGGGGCAACTGCCGGAGAGCCAACTGCGCGACCTCATCGTCGATGGTGCGATTCCCGGCGTGGGCGGCGTGCTCATGTTTTTGCCGCAAATCATGATCCTCTATTTCTTCCTCGGGTTGTTGGAGGATAGTGGCTACATGGCGCGCGCCGCGTTCCTGATGGACCGGGTGATGTCGAGCGTGGGGCTCCACGGCAAATCGTTCATCCCGCTGCTCAGTTCGTTCGCTTGCGCGATCCCGGGAATCATGGCCGCGCGCACGGTGGAAAACCGGCAGGATCGCATCGCCACCATCCTCATCGCCCCGCTGATGAGTTGTTCGGCGCGCATCCCGGTTTACACCCTCATGATTGCCGTGCTGCTCCCGACTACTTCGGCGTTGGCCAAGGCCGGGATGATGCTCGGGCTCTACCTGCTGGGCATCGTGATGGCGTTTGTGCTGGCGTGGATTTTCAAGAAGACGCTGCTCAAGAGCGAGACCTCCATGCTGCTGCTGGAACTGCCGCCCTACCGCAAGCCGTCGCTGCGTTCCGTGGCCCTTTGCATGAAGGAGCGCGCAAGCCTTTTTGCGACGCGCGCGGGCACGGTCATTCTCGCGCTCTCGGTGCTGCTTTGGGCGTTGGCGACGTATCCCAAACCGGCGAACCCGGACGCCACACGCGGCGAAGCGATTGCGCAGAGCTTTGCCGGGCAGATGGGCCGCGCATTGGAACCGGCCATCCGCCCGCTCGGCTACGATTGGAAGATCGGCATCGGGCTCATCAGCTCGTTTGCCGCGCGCGAGGTGTTTGTGGGGACGATGGCGATTGTCTACAACGTCGAAGGCGACATGAAAGAGGGGACAACGAGCCTGCGCGACACCATGCGGGCCGAACGGCGCGCCGATGGCGCGCCCATGTTCACGCCGCTGGTTTGCGTGGGCCTGATGGTCTTTTACGTGCTGGCCATGCAATGCATCAGCACGTTGGCGGTGGTGCGCCGGGAGACCAACTCCTGGAGTTGGCCGCTCTTCATGGTCGCCCTCTACACCGTCCTTGCCTGGGTGGGCTCTTTTGTGGTCTTCCAAGGCGGGCACATCCTGGGCTTTCAATGAACCTCAGCTATTTCATTTCGCGAGATATTCTGTTGGATTTAGAATGATTTTATGAACCCGATCCTTGATCAACTGCTGGTCGGCGCGCTTGTTCTCTCTGCGCTGGCGTTCTTTGTTTTCCGCAAAAAGAAGGCGTGCGGCGGCGGGTGCGACTGCCCGGTGGACAGACGGAGAAAATCGTAGCACAAAAAAGAAGGGCTTGGCTCCGCAGCCGATTCGCTGGAAACTTATCTTACGCCATGAACCAACCGAACATTTCCTGGGAACGCATCCGCGCCGATTTCCCGATCCTCGACCAGCAGGTCAACGGGCAGCCGCTCGTCTATTTCGACAACGCCGCGACGAGCCAGAAACCGCGCGCCATGCTCGACGTGCTGCGCCACTACTACGAGCGCGACAACAGCAACGTGCATCGCGGGATGCACGCCTTGAGCATGCGGGCCACCGACGCGTATGAGGCGGCGCGGGAGAAGCTCGCCCGCTACCTCAACGCCGCGAGCCACGAGGAAATCATCTTCACGCGCGGAGCCACCGAGAGCATCAACCTCGTGGCGCAGACGTGGGGAGCCAAGTTTATCCGCGAGGGGGACGTGATCCTGCTTACCGAGATGGAGCACCACAGCAACCTCGTCCCGTGGCAACTGCTGGCCGAGCGCACCGGCGCGAAGCTCCGTTTCCTGCCCATCAATGAGCGGCACGAACTGGCGCTGGAGCGGCTGGACGAATTTCTCACGCCCGAAGTGAAACTCTTTTCCTTCGTCCACATCTCGAACTCGCTGGGCACCATCAACCCGGCGGCGGCACTCTGCGCCGCCGCCCGCAAAGTGGGCGCGACGACGCTCGTGGACGCCGCCCAGAGCGCGGGCCACATGCCGGTGGATGTGCAGGAGATCGGGTGCGATTTTCTCGTCCTCTCCGGCCACAAAATGTGCGGGCCCACCGGGATCGGCGCGTTGTATGGCAAAAAAGCCGTGTTGGACACGATGCCCCCGTGGCACGGCGGCGGCGAGATGATCCTCACGGTGACTTACGAAAAGAGCACCTGGAAGCCAGCTCCCTACCGGTTTGAGGCCGGGACACCGAACATCGCCGGAGCCATCGCGCTCGGCGCGGCGGTGGATTACATCGAGTCCATCGGGCGCGCAGCCATTTTCGAGCACGACTGCGCCCTTGCCCAATACGCGCAGAAACGGCTGGGCGAAATCCCCGGCCTGCGGGTGCTCGGGCCGCCCCTGGGTGCAGCCCGCGGCGGATTGGTGAGCTTTGTGATGGAGCACGCCCATGCGCATGACGTGGTGACGCTGGCGGATCAAGCCGGCATTGCCCTGCGCGGCGGCCACCATTGCACGCAGCCGCTCATGCGCAAGCTCGGGCTGGAATCCTCCGCCCGCGCGAGTTTTTATTTCTACAACACGCAGGCGGAGGTGGATCGCCTTGTCGAAGTCCTCGCCGAAGGCCAGCGCCACGCCAGCGCCACGTTCTCGCTCCCGTTGGGCGAGCTTTACGAAGCCGTCGTCACCGACCATGCCACCCGGCCCCGCAACTTGGGGGAATTGGCGGGAGAGGGAACGGTGCATGTGCATGGCGACAACCCGTCGTGCGGCGATACGCTGGATTTGCACGTCCAACTGAGCCCGGAGAAGGTGGAGAACATCAAGTTCACCGGCCACGGCTGCACCATTTGCATGACCTCCGCCTCGCTGATGACGCTCAAGCTGAAAGGCAAGGAGCGGAAGGAAGCCCGCCGCCTCATGCACCTCTTTCACGACCAGGTGGCCGCTTCTCCCGAAGCGGAAAGCGGGCCAGGCCCGCGTGAACTGGGCGACCTGAATGTGCTTGGCGGCGTGCGCAAGTTTCCGCAGCGCGTCAAGTGCGCCATGCTCGCCTGGCGGGCCTTTGAGCAAGCGCTCGACGAAGCGGACGCGGGGGTGAGCGAGGGGGCTATCTCCACCGAAGAGGCGGAAAAGTAGCGCGCCTCAAACCGACAACGCCTCTTGAACTGCCTGCTCAAGGTGGACAAGGTCGAAGGGCTTGGCGATGGAGCCGCAAAAGCCGTATTCCTCGAAATGGCACATGACCGGATCCAGGGTATAGCCGCTGGAGACGATGGCCTTCACTTGCGGGTTGATTTTTTTGAGTTCCTGCATGGCGCCCCGCCCGCCCATGCCGCCGGGGATGGTGAGATCCATGATGACGAGGTCGAAGGGGTGTCCGGCGTCGAACGCCTCCTGGTAAAGCTGTATCGCGGTTTTGCCATCGCGGCTTTCGAGGACGGTGTAGCCCAGGGCGGAGAGGGTGTAGTTGATCAATTCGCAAATGACCTCTTCGTCGTCGATCACCAGGATTTTTCCGTGCTGCGCCCCCCGGGAAACGGTGCGTTTGATCTCGGGTTCAATCTCGCCTTCTGAAGCGGGGAGGTAGATGTGGAAAGTGGCTCCATTGCCCGGCTGGGATTCCACGCAGATGTAACCATTGTGGTTCTTGACGATGGAGTAGGAGGTGGCCAGCCCCAGTCCGCTGCCCGTCGGTTTGGTGGTGAAGTAGGGGTCGAAAATTTTCTTCTGGATTTCCTGGGGAATGCCCGGCCCTTCATCGCGGACGGTGATCCGCACATAACGGCCCGGTTCCAGGGTGGGCGGGACGTTTTCTGAGGTGAACACCAGATTCTCGCCGCTGACGTGCAGTGCGCCGCCGTGCTCCATGGCTTGCATGGCGTTGACGGCCAGGTTGCTGATGACCTGGCTGATCTGGCCCGCATCGACATCCCCCGGCCAGAGATCCTCGGGCAGGTTGAGCGCGGTGCGAATATTGGTGCCGGTGAGTGAAAAATCAATGGTATCGAGCACGATCTGGCGCACCGAGGAGACCTGCTTTACAGGGGCGCCTCCCTTGGCGAAGGTGAGCAGTTGGCGGGCAAGATCCTGCGCGCGTACTGCGGCGTTTTTTGAGGACTCGATGCGGTCGCGCATGTGCTCTTCCGCCCCCATGAGGGAGAGGGTGAGGTTGCCAATGACGGCGGTGAGCAGGTTGTTGAAATCATGCGCGATGCCCCCGGCGGCTACGCTCAGGGACTCGAGTTTTTCCGCCTTGTAGCGCTCCTCCTCCAGGAGTTGTTTTTCGGTGACATCCCGCAGGATGAGCACAATGCCCAGATTCATGTCCTGGCGTGCGCGGATGGGTGCGCTGCTCATTTCCACGCGCCGCTGGGTTCCGTCACGGGCCACCACGATGGACTGGGAATCCCCCTCGCGCACTCTTTTCGAGAGTTGAGAGACGTCCAGAGGGCGATTGCCCCGAATGCTTGTGAGCTGAAGGACTTCGCTCAAAAGGCGGTCGGCGGCTTCCTGCTGCGTCCACCCCGTGAGGTTTTCTGCGACGGGATTGAGTGTGACAACCCGCCCGTCGTTGTCTGTGGTGATGCACCCTTCACGGATGGAGCGCAGCGTGACGGCCAGAAGTTCCTGCTCGGCGGCGATCTCGTCCTCATACCGCGTGCGGTCGCGCTCGGCCGTCTCGCGGATGATGTTCATGTCCCCGGCGAGCCGGTCTTTTTCCGAGGCCAGCCCTTCGACTTCCTGCTTGCGCTCGATTTCAGCCGCAGCGCGGGCCGCAAAGATTTGCAAGGTTTGCCGGGCGACACCGATTTGAGTGGCCATCGTGCAGTGGATGACGCCGATGAGGCCGATAGTCCGCTCCTTGTGATCCACCAGAGGCGTGGCGATGAACGATTCCGCCTTTAGCGTCCCCAAAAGAGTGTCGCCGGGGTATTGTTGCCGGACGCCCTGCGCGATGGCGGTGAAACCGTTTTGGAGCGCCTCTCCAAAGGCGGTTCCTGCCAGGCTATAGTTGTTTTTGCTGCTCAAACGGCCATGTTCCGACAGGGTCAGGGAACAGACGGTTGGATTCTGTTCGTCGCCGATTTCCGCAATGAAGGCGTAGTCATTTTGCAGCGCTTGGGAGAGTTGCAGAACCAGTGTGCGGACGTATTCCACCTCGATCGAGGAGGAGACGCTTAGGGAGATGTGGTGCACGTTTTCGTCGGAATAACGCCGCTCGGAGGCATCGTGAACCAGGATGATGAAACGCCGCCGCCCCTCGTGTTCCGCTTCTGAAACGGCGATCTCCACCGGGAAACGCACCGCATTGCGGCGCTCGGCATACGCAATGAAGCCTTTTCGGCCCATGGTGGCGACATCGTGTAGAAAATGGCGTTGCGGGATGAGCTTGGAAACCTTCTGCCCCACCAGTTCGCTGCGTGTGTAGCCGAAGATGGCCTCGGCGGCTTGGTTGGAGGATTCGAGCATTCCCTGGCTGTCCACCACCAGGATCGCGTCCGGGCAGGCCTCTACAATAAAACGCACATGGTCTTCCGCCTGCTCCACTTTGCGGATGTGCTGGCGGTAAATGCGGAAGGTATACCAGGTGGCGGCGACCAAGGCGCCCAAGGCGGCCAGGGCCGCCAGCGCATAGGCCGCCAACCCGAGAATTCTCGAAATCCCCGCGCCGCTCCCGTTGGTTTCTTGAAACGCGTGCAGCAAGGCCAGCAGGAGGAGCGTCGCTGCAAGCACAATCCCCGCGATGGTGCCAGCCAGACAGCACAGGAGTTTGGCTCGCAAGCCCTTTTTTTCAAGCAACCAGGTGCGCGTGCGCTTGAAAAAGCCGGGAGTTGTTTCTGAAGGGGGCATGTCTTTGTTTTTGGTTGGGGGACAGAGGGTTAAAATTTCAAGAACGAGCGCACAGGGATGTGGGAGAGGGCTCGCCGGCCGGCAAGAAATTCCAGTTCGATAAGAAACTGCGCTTCCACCAGCACGCCGCCCATTTTCGCGATCAGGCAGGAGGCCGCTGCCGCAGTGCCGCCCGTGGCAAGCAGGTCGTCGATGAGGACGATCCTTTCTCCCCGCGCAATGGCGTCCACGTGCATTTCCACCACCGACTCCCCGTATTCCAGGGTGTAGGAGGCTGATTCCGTTTGGAAGGGGAGCTTCCCCTTCTTGCGCACCGGCACAAAACCGACGCCAAGCTGGTAAGCCGCAGCGGCTCCAAAGAGGAAGCCCCGCGCGTCGATTCCCACGACTTTGGATATTTGCCGACCCGCATTGGCCTGCACAAAGCAGTCGACCGCCAGCCGGAAAAGCCGTCCGTCAGCGAGAATGGGCGTGATGTCCTTGAACAAAATCCCCGGTTTGGGGAAGTCAGGAACGTTGCGCACCGCAGCGGTCAGAACGGAGAGAGACTCGGTCATGCGTGCGCACTATACCTCTTTCTCTCGCGTGCGCCAGCCTGAAACCGCGACGGGGAACAAGAATAAAGGGCCTGTGAAAAAAAGCGAGGGGGAGCGCCTTTTGATAAAGAAATGTTTGATCAAGGAAGAAAACTTGAGTAATTGGAAAGTTAGTATTAGTTTTAGGATTCGCGGTTCCATTCACCCCAAGCCAAAATTTTATGTTCAAGTTCCACCGCTCTCATGTTTGTGCTGCGCTGATTCTTTGCGTGCCAGTAGCCTTCGCTCAGGAGGCATCGGCGCCGACGGTCAATCCTGCAGGTCAATCGCCGGCCACCAGCCCTGCGGCTGGTTCTTCGATTGTTCCTTCTTCGGAAATGACAACGCCCGCGCCCTCTGCGGTCACGCCATCCGCGTCGACCACTCCAGGGGTTGACGGGGAAAAGAAACCCGCTGCCGCCGACTCTGCACAGGGTGAAGGTTTTGCGGTGCCGGGAGGCATGGGCTTTGCCCCGTTGGACTTTACCCCCGGCCAGGGTATTTTTAATCGCAAACCGCTGACGTTTTCATCGGCAGTCCAGATGGGCTATGACGACAATATCAACTCCGCATCGAGCAAGTCGTCCACGCCGATCAAGGGCAGCATGTTGACCAATGCCACGCAAGCGATGAGCCTCCTGATTGCGCAATCGCGCGTCGGGCTGTCTCTGGACGCGAACCTGGGCGGCCAGTATTACTGGAGCCGTGACCAGAACCAACTCATTCCCACGGGCGCGTTGAACCTCATTTTCGGGTATAAGTTGACGCCCCGCGCGCAGTTGTCTGGGGTTGTCAACGGCATTTACACCAACCAGCCCACCCAGTCCGTCATCAACGGCGTGACGCAGTCCAACGGCAAGGGGAACTTTATCGGCAACAGCAAGTTTGACTTGCTTTACAAATGGGATCCGCGGTTTTCCACGGACACATCCTATTCGATCAATGGATCACGCCAGGAGGGGTCGGCGATCCAATCGAGCGACTACATCACCCAAACCGTTGGGGAGGCGCTGCGGTATTCCTTCTCCGCTCCCATGAAGGGTGTGTTGGAAGGGCGTTATGCAGACCGCGTCTTTAGCAATAATCCCGCAGGGAGCCTCTCGCGGGATACGCAGACCTATTTTGTGTTGACGGGGGTTGATATCGTTTTGTCGCGCCTCTTTAACTGCTCGTTCCGGGTGGGTGACGCAACCCAGAGCTATAGTGCGAAGGGGCAGGCCAGCAGCTCTTCGCCCTATGCGGAGTCGACGCTGAACTACCGTCCGACCCCATTCACCACGGTCAACTTGGATACGAGGTATGGTTATGATGACGGCAGTAACAGCCAGGCCGGCAAGAGCTTCCGCTCGGGGGTTGCTCTTACCCAGGTCTTCACCTCCAAGCTGAACGGTGTGCTCAGTGTGAACTATAGCCATGCTGGCGCTTCCACATCCAGCGTCGGGGTTTTTACGGCAGATCAGAATGCCCTCGATATTTCAGCGGGCGCGACCTATAACATCTCCCAAAGCCTCTCTCTTTCCTCGAATGTCACGCACACACGGCGAACCTCCTCGGATGTGCTTCAGGAAATGACCAAAAATCTCTATTCTTTGGGGCTGACCTACAGGTATTAATCGCGCCGCCATTTGAGCCGCGCTCCCGGTGGAGGGATTTGGGTGAAAAAGAGTCACTTGCAGATCCTTTTTCACGAAGTAATCTCTCGCACCACGCAAACATTCCCCCAGCCCCATTCACCACGCCATGAACGATACCAGTGAAGTAAAATTGCATTTCCTTGACTATTGGAGGGTCATCCGCGTTCGCTGGGCGATTCTAGTGATCACCTTCTTGCTGGTGATGGTGACTGCGGGGGTGACCTGCTTTTTCCTTCCCCGGCAATACTATTCCAGGGTGATGATGGAGGTGAAACCGGACGATACCTCCCTCAAGGTTTTCGACAGCGGCACGCCTTTCCGGGCTCAACGCGACCCTACGCTGCAACCCACCCAGTTCCAGATTATCCAGAGCAAGGAGATTCTCTATCCCGTCATCGACAATCTCAAGCTGGTCGAAGTCTGGAGCGCGCAAGAGGGGGGGAACATCCTGCCCAAGGAAGAGGTTTATGCCACCTTGCTCAACCGCTTGGTGCTCAACACAATCCGCGGCACCGATATGATCGAGATCGGCGCCTATTCCACGGATCGTGTGGAGGCGGCCAACATCGCCAACATGGTCGCGGTGGTCTACCAGAAGGTGCGCCGGGATGACCAGATGCAGCTCCGCGACTCCGCCCTTGCGCAGTTGCGCGAAGAAGTGGCCAGCCAGCGGAAAAACGTCGAGGCGACCCAAGTGGAGATGCAGAAAATCCGGCTCAGGGAAGGCATTTACGATCCCAACCCCGAAACGGTGGATGTTACACAGCTTGCCGCCTCCAGCATTGTGCCTGAGGATGAGCGGCAGAAAAATGAACTCAAAACCCGGATTGGGGAGTTGCATATTCAACTGGAGCAGACCGCAAAACTCAAGCCGGAAGAGTTGATGACGGCGTTGACCACGCTGAACATTCAAGACCCGACGATTTCCAAAATTTTGCCTCAGTATCAAGAGACGAACTCCGAAGAGGCCCGTCTGCTCCACGGGGGGCTTGGGGAGAATCATCCCCGGATCAAGTCGCTGCGCGCGCAAAAGGAGGTTTTTGCAAGGCAACTCAACGAGGCCATCGCCTCAGTGCGCAACTCTCTCTCCATCCGGCTACAGATATTTGAATCCAACCTGGAGGAGTTCACCAAAAAAATGGTGGAGACAAAACAAGGCTTCACCAAGTTGAGTTCCCAGTATCAGGATTACGTCAACATCAAAAACGACTACATCAAAGCCAAGGGGTTGTTGGGAGAGGCTGAAAAGCGCCTTTCCACCCAGAATGTGGAGTTGAAGATGACGGTCAACGTCGCCAAAATCTGGGAAAAAGCGGAACCCTCCATGTACCCCGCAAAGCCTTCCGTCATTCAGATCATGGGCGGAGCCCTGTTTATCGGGTTGATGTTCGGGATCATGCTGGCCTTCTTTATTGAATACTTGGACACCAGCGTCAAAACCCTGGAAGACGTTGAACGCTACCTCCAGGCGCCAGTTCTCGCCGTTATTCCCAAGGGCATCACCTCCCTCTACAAACTCCAGGGGGACGCGCCCGATGCAGAGGCCTACCGGATATTAAAAACCAACATTGAGTTCACCAGCAAGAACCCCAACGCCAAAACCATGACCCTGGTTTCCGGGGGGCCCGGCGAAGGGAAATCCACCACCCTCAACAACCTGGCCGTCACGTGCGCCAAGGGTGGTTATAATGTTCTGGTTGTGGACGCCGACTTGCGCCGTCCTTCCCAGCACACTTTCTTCGAAGTGGATAACTCCGTGGGGCTGTCGGACATCCTCACCGGCCAGCGCAAACTGGACGAGTGCATCCTGAAGACCGCGATCCGAAACCTCTCCTTCATTCCCAGCGGCACCCTGCCTGATGACGCCGTCGGCATTCTCGATTCCCAGAGTATGCTCGACTTGGTCAAGGAGGTTCGCGCCCGCTATGATCTGGTTTTCTTTGATTCGCCGCCGATCTTGGGCGTCAGTGACGCATCCATTCTGGCCAGTGAAGTGGATATCGCCGTCATGGTGGTTCAATACCGCCGTTTCCCCCGCGCGATGTTGCAGCGCGTCAAGGGCGCTGTGGAAAATGTGGGCGGCCATCTCTTGGGTATCGTTCTGAACAACGTCGAAACCAAGCACGACTCAGGCTACCAGTATTACACGCAATATTACGATTACTACACGCCGGATGCCGAGCGCAGAAAGCGCAAGACCATCACCCAGGTTCCGCGTGGCCAGACGGCAGCCCAGGCTCCTGTCCAACCCGGAGATTACTAAGATGAAACGTCCCATTGCCTTGCTCTCATTTCTCCTGCTCCTCGCAGCGTTCTTCTCTCCCCGGCTTTGCTTTGCCCAAGCGGTTCTCCGGGCTGGGGATACTGTGGAGATCCGCCTTTCGGGAGTGCCTGCCGAGGAGATCGGCGTTTTTTCCACCACCCAGGCCATTGATGATGGAGGGATGATCAACCTTTCCTACATCGGCAAAATCAAGGTCATCGGGATGGATTGCTCCGTCGTGCAGCAGATGATCGAGTCCAAGCTCAAGGAGGACAAAATCTACACCAACCCCACCGTGACGGTCACCCCGCAGAGCGGCACCCGGCTTGTGAACGTGACGGGGGAAGTGAAATCCTCAGGCCGCCTCTCCTATACGGCGGATATGACCGTGATGAACGCCATTGGCGGTGCGGGCGGGTTCAATGATTTTGCCGACAAAAAGCGGGTGAAGCTTACGCGGAACGGAAAAGTTCAGGAGATCGATGCCACGAAGTTTATCAAAGATCCCTCGAAGGATGTGAAAGTGCTGCCCGGCGATCAGATTTTTGTTCCGCAGGCCGGCATCTTTTCCTGGTAAGGGGGTGTTTTTTTTTCAAAGCCGGCGACAGGTTTTATTCTGTCGCCGGCTTTTTTGCCCAGTGGATCGGACGGCTGGCAACCCATGGGCAGCGAATGCCAATTCGAGGGCAGCCCCCTCGTCCGCTTTGCGCTTGAGTAGGCACATGAGTGCCAACCAAGAGCCGAGCACGGCAGTGCGATCCCCCAAAGCAGCAACCCTCGATGCAAACGAAGCCGTGGCTTCCGTAGCCTACCGGCTCAGCGAGACCATAGCGATTTACCCGATCACCCCCTCTTCGCCCATGGCGGAATCGTGTGACGAATGGTCGGCCAAGAGCCGTCCCAATCTCTGGGGCAGCGTCCCAAGCCTCGTGGAAATGCAATCCGAAGCCGGTGTGGCGGGAGCCGTCCACGGCATGCTCAACTCGGGCGCGCTGACCACCACCTTCACGGCATCCCAGGGATTGCTGCTGATGATCCCCAACATGTACAAGATCGCCGGGGAACTCCTGCCTTTCTGCTTCCACGTCACCGCCCGCGCGCTGGCCACCCATGCGCTTTCCATCTTCGGCGACCACTCGGACGTGATGGCCTGCCGCCAGACCGGCTTCGTCATGCTCGCTTCCAACTCCGTCCAGGAAGCCCAGGACATGGCGTGCATCTCCCACGCCGCCACCTTTGAGACCCGCGTGCCGTTCATGCACTTCTTCGACGGCTTCCGCACCTCGCATGAAGTCTCCAAGATTGACCTTCTCGATGACGAGGTGCTCCGCTCCCTGGTCAACGAAGAAGCCATTCGCACCTTCCGTTCGCGCGCCCTCACCCCGGACAAGCCCTCCATTCGCGGCACCGCGCAGAACCCGGACGTCTATTTCCAAGCCCGCGAAGCCTGCAATCCTTACTACGCCAGCGTGCCGAAAGCCGTGCAGGGCTTGATGGATCGCTTTGCCAAGCTCACCGGTCGCCAGTATCATTTGTTTGACTACGTCGGGCATCCTGAAGCCGACCGCGTCATCATCGCCATCGGCTCCGGCGCGGAGACCGCCGAGGAAGCCGCCGTCTGGCTCAACGCGCAGGGGCAGAAAGTGGGCGTCCTCAAAGTCCGCCTCTACCGTCCGTTCAATGTCGAAGCCTTCATCGCCGCGATGCCCGCAAGCGTCAAGAGCATCGCCGTCCTCGACCGCACCAAGGAGCCCGGCTCCGTGGGCGAACCGCTTTATCTCGACGTCGTCACCGCGCTGGCCGAAGCCCGCTCCAGCGGCTTGAGCCGGTTTGCCTGTGAGCCGGTGGTCATTGGCGGCCGTTATGGACTCGGCTCCAAGGAGTTCGACCCCGCCATGGCCAAGGCCATCTTTGACGAACTCCTGCGCGAGCGTCCCAAGAACCATTTCACCATCGGCATCAACGACGACGTCAGCGGCACCTCGCTCGACTACGACGCCGAGTTCGACCTCGAAGGCAGCGATGTTGTGCGCGCCGTCTTCTTCGGTCTTGGCGCCGACGGCACCGTGGGTGCGAACAAGAACTCCATCAAGATCATCGGCGAAGAAACCTCCAACTTCGCCCAAGGCTACTTCGTTTACGACTCGAAGAAATCCGGCGCGATGACCATCTCGCATCTCCGGTTCGGGCCGCGCCCAATCTCCGCCCATTACCTCATCAAGCGCGCCAACTTCGTCGCCTGCCACCAGGCCACCTTCATGGAGAAGTTCGACGTGCTCGGCTACGCCGTGCCCAAGGGCGTCTTCCTGCTCAACACCCCGTTCGGGGCGGACGTGATCTGGGATCACCTCCCGCGCGAAGTGCAGCAGCAGATCGTCGAAAAAGAGCTTCAATTTTACGTGATCGACGCCGCCTCCGTGGCCCACGCCGCCGGGGCCGGTGGCCGCACCAACACGATCATGCAGACCTGCTTCTTCGCCATCTCCGGCGTGCTGCCGCGTGAGGAAGCCATCGCGCAGATCAAGAAAGCCATCAAGAAAACCTACGGACGCAAGGGCGACGCCGTCGTGGCGCAAAACTTCGCCGCTGTGGATCAGGCGCTCGCCGGGCTCCATCAAGTCAAGGTTCCCGCAAACTGCTGCAACGGCCATGCCATGCTGCCCCCGGTTCCCGACTGCGCGCCCGATTTCGTCAAGCGCGTCACCAGCGTCATCCTCGAAAACAAGGGGGACCTGCTCCCCGTGAGCGCGTTCACCGCCGACGGCACCTGGCCCGTCGCCACCACCCAGTGGGAAAAACGCAACATTGCTGACAAGCTCCCCGTCTGGGATTCGAGCATCTGTATCCAGTGCAACAAATGCGCGTTTGTCTGTCCGCACGCCGCCATCCGCTCCAAATTCTACCCGAGCGAACTGCTCGCCAATGCGCCGGAAGGGTTCAACTCCGTCAAGATGCGCGCGCAGGAAGGCCAGAGCTTCACCATCCAGGTGGCGCCCGAGGATTGCACCGGCTGCACCCTCTGCGCCTCCGTTTGCCCGGCCAAGAGCAAGACCGACCCGAGCCACAAGGCGCTCACGATGACCGTCATCCCCGAGCGTGCCAAGGAAGCCGCGCAGTATGCCTACTTCCTCGACCTGCCGAACCCCGACCGCACCCTCCTCAAACCGGAGGTCAAGAGCAGCCAGTTTGCCCAGCCGCTCTTCGAATACTCGGGAGCCTGCACCGGTTGCGGCGAGACCCCTTACCTCAAGCTGCTCACCCAGATGTTCGGCGACCGCCTGGTCATCGCCAATGCCACCGGGTGCTCCTCCATCTACGGCGGCAACCTGCCGACCACCCCTTACACCACCGACAAAAACGGACGCGGCCCGGCATGGTCCAACTCCCTCTTTGAAGACAACGCCGAATACGGCCTCGGCTTCCGGTTCGCCATCGACAAGCAGAACGGCATGGCGCGGGAACTCCTCACCAAGCTCGCTCCGCAGATCGGCGACACGCTCGTTGCCGACCTTCTGGCCGGTGGCGGACGCGACGAAGCGGCCATCGCCGCCCAGCGTGAACGCGTCAAGGCGCTGCGTGACCGGCTCGCGGGGATCAACGCACTCGATGCGCGACGCCTCTCTGACATCGCTGACTTCCTCGTGCGCAAGAGCACCTGGATCGTGGGCGGCGACGGATGGGCCTACGACATCGGCTACGGCGGCGTGGATCACGTCCTCTCCACCGGAGCGAACATCAACATCCTTGTCCTCGACACCGAAGTCTATTCCAACACCGGCGGGCAGATGTCCAAATCCACCCCGTTTGGCGCCACGGCAAAGTTTGCCATGGCCGGGAAAACCCGTCCCAAGAAAGACCTCGGCCTCATGGCCATGAGCTACGGCAACATCTACGTCGCCCGCATCGCCTTCGGCGCCAAGGACGCCCAGACCGTCAAGGCCTTTGAGGAAGCCGAAAGCTTCGACGGGCCTTCGCTCATCATCGCCTACAGCCATTGCATCGCCCACGGCTACTCGCTCAACCACGGGCTTGAACAGCAGCGCCTCGCGGTGGAGTCCGGCACCTGGCCGCTCTTCCGCTACGACCCCCGCCGCGCCGCCGAAGGGCTCAACGCGATGCAGATCGACAACGCGCCGCCCAAGGTGCGCGTGGCCGATTACCTTCGCAACGAACTGCGCTTCAAGACCAAGCCGGAAAATCTTGCCGCCTTTGAAGCCGCAGCCCAGGAGCAGGTGGATCAGCGCGTTGCCTTCTACCAGAAGCTCGCCGGCACGGGCATCAGCGAAGCGGCCAAGTAATCCGGCGCACTCGGTACACACAAAAAGGAAATTAGGAACCAAAGCACCATGAATCTCGAAACCGATTACCTTGGCCTCAAGCTCAAGAACCCTATTATGCCGGGCGCTTCGCCGCTGGTGGATGATCTCTCGACCGTCCGCCGCCTCGAAGATGCCGGAGCCGCCGCCATCGTCATGCACTCCCTCTTCGAGGAGCAGATCGAACTGGAGCGCGCGGCTCTGGATCGGGATGTGGAATCGCACACGGAGAGCTTTGCCGAGGCGCTCACCTATCTGCCCAACGAAGAGGACTTCAACGAGACCAGCGAGCAGTATCTCCAGTTGATCTCCAAGATCAAAGCCACCGTGAGCGTGCCCGTCATCGCCTCCCTCAACGGCATCACGCCGGGAGGGTGGATCGATTACGCCAAACTCATGGAGCAGGCCGGAGCGGATGCGCTGGAGCTCAACTACTACGACATCCCCTCCAACCCATCCATGACCGGGGCGCAAATCGAAGCGCGCGCCGTTGCGTTGGTGGAGGCGATCCGTGAGAACGTCTCCATCCCCATTGCCGTCAAGCTCTCCCCGTTCTTCTCCTCGCTGCCGAACTTTGTGAAGCAGCTTCTCGGAGCGGGCGCCAACGGCGTCGTGCTGTTCAACCGGTTCTACCAGCCTGACATCAACATCGAAGACCTCGATACGGAGTCCGTGCTGGAACTTTCCACGCCTTCCGAACTCCGCCTGCGGCTGCGCTGGCTGGCGCTTCTGAGCGCGCAGATCGACACCTCCTACGCCGCCACAGGGGGCGTCCACAGCGCCCAGGATGCCATCCGCGCCATCATGGCCGGAGCGGACGCCGTGCAGATGGTCTCCGCCCTGCTTCGCAACGGCACGGATCATCTGGCGACCGTGCTGGCCGACCTCACCCGGTGGCTCGAAGAGCACGAATACGAGTCGCTCGCCCAAATGCGCGGCACGATGAACCTCAAGCACTGCCCGGACGCCACCGCCTTTGAGCGCGCCAACTACCTGCGCATCCTCAAGAGCTGGCAGGTGTAATTCCTGCGCCTCAAGCTTATCCGCAAGCCAGCCTGGGATTTTTTCAGGCTGGCTTGTTTTTTGTGAAAGGATGCAAAAAATGCCCACCCGCGCATGTGTCCATTTTCCCCCTGATCTCCCTATTTCGCTGCCACAGCTCCTACCGGCACGAACTCGATCTTCACTCGCTGTCCAAACACCTTGGCCGCCCGGCTCAGGGTGCTGAGGGTGACTGAGGTGTTGGACGGATCGAGCAAACGCGCAACGGCCGCCCTGGAGGTGCGCATCCGTTGGGCGACGAAACTCTTTTTCATCTGATGCTTTTTCATCAGATCGTCCAGCGTGAGGGCGATCACCCGTTTGAGCGCCTCCGCTTCGACTTCCTCAAGAACGCCTTCCTCTTTCAGGAAGTCGTCAAAGCTTCCGCCGCGATGTGGATTTGGTTGGTGTTTTTTGGATGTAGGCATTTTTACGTTTCAGAGCCAGAGCCCTGTCCTCATGAGGTGTTGCGCGTGTCTTTTTGAAAAATCCATGGAGCAGAACAATTTCGCCGTTGCAGACGAAGAAAAGTGTCCGGGCGATGCGGTTGGGCAACTTCGTGCGAATCTCCCATAACCCATCTCCCAGGTTGTCTACCAACGGCATTCCCAAGGGCCAGCGGTATTGAACTGTTTTGATGTCCATTCCTATCGCCTTCCTTTCGTCATGGGGCATGCTTTTGAGCCACTCTCTAAGCGGTTCATTGCCTGCTTCCGTTCGGAAAAAGATTGCCGGGAGAGGTCGGGAATCAATCATTTGATGCGGTAAATGTATCAAAATTGATACGCTCTGCAAGTGAAATCCGCATCCTGCCGACGGGTTTCGGTCTGCGCCGGGCAAAAAATGCCCACCCGCGCATGCGCTTTCTCACTCCCGATGCCCCTTGTGTGATGAAAACGCTATCCATTTTAACCGCAATCGGCTTGGCCCTTGCCAGCCTCAGCCTCACAGGCTGCCAGACCCCGACTCAAGGCGCACTCACCGGCGCTGGAACCGGCGCCATCATTGGAGGCATTGCCAGCAACAGCGTCCGCGGCGCCGCCATTGGAGCGGGAGCCGGGGCCCTTACGGGGGCCGCCATCGGCCAGATGAACAAGGAACAGGCGCTGCGCAACGGACGTTATTATTGAACGCGGAACCAAAAATTGCGTCCATTTTGAATGGACAGGCACTGTTTGCCGTCAAATGATCAACCTATGAAACAACTTCCCATCACTGTCATCGCCGGAACCGCTCTCGTGGCCACGAGCTTTTCCGGGTGTGAAACCCAGGGCCAAAGCGTCGGGTTAGGCGCGCTCACCGGTGGCATCATCGGAGGGGCCACGCACAACAATGTCCGGGGGGCCGCTGTCGGAGCGGGGATTGGGGCATTGGCGGGCGCTGTCTTGGGGCAAGCCGTCCAGGAGCAACGCCAGCAAGCCTATGCACAAGGCCGGGCGGATGCCGCCGGCTACGAAGCTTATCCGGTCGAGCGCTACCGCGTGGCGACGCCTTCGCGCTATTACGGTTACGTCATCAGCCCCTACCGGCCTTATGCGCTGGTGGACGTGCGCGGGATTCCCGCAGGCAGGCGGGTGATGGATCCGGTCAGCAACCGCGTCTTCATCAACCCGTAAAGGGGTTTCGCGAGTTTACGTCAGACCGCCGTTCCCGCTGGGAGCGGCGGTTCTGTTTTCAGGCAATCCACTCGCTGACGTGCGCCGCGACGGCGGCGAGATCCGGCGCGGCGATGGGCTTGGCGGTGGGCGGCGGCGGAGTGTGCAGTTGGCGGATTTGGAACAGGGTGCGGTCTTTCCAGACCCATGCCTCGGGGCGGTACGGGCCGACCAGAGCGGGATCGCTCCAGGTGTGCAGCGAGAGGAGATGCGGCGTGAGCGCGGCGGCGATGTGCATGGGGCCGCTGTCCACGCTCACCACAAAGCGCGCGCGGCGGATGAGCCAGATCAGTTCGGCAAAGCTCGTGCAGTTGAGCAAGTCGATCACGTTGCCCCCCGGTTCCGGCAGGCGCAGAGGGCTGCGCCCGACCAGCACGACCGGGCAGGGGAGCGCCTTGGCAAACGCGTTGGCTTCTTGCGGGGAAAGTGATTTGCCTTCGCCGCGCGAGAACGGGTGCAGCAGCACGAACGGCTCCTCCAGCGGGAACCCGGCGGGACGGCTCCCTTCCGGGAGGTTCCAGGTGAGCGGCCCGGAGGTGTCGATGCCGAGTGCGGCGACGAGCTTCAAATACCGATCCACCGCGTGCTCACGGCCCACGCGGGCAACGCGGTCATAGAAGAAGCGGGCGCCTTCGCGGGCGTCAGAGAGGCCCAGCAGATTCCCGCCCCGGCAGAAGCGGCCAATGAGGGCGCTGCGCAGGAGGCCTTGGAAATCGAGGACAAGATCGCTCCGGCAAGCGGCTCCCGTGGCGCGCAGCCAGCGGAGTTGTTTGAAGAGAGAGCCGCTGAGTTCGCGCCGTGGGAAGAGGACGATTTCATCCACATCCGGGTTGCCTTCCAGCAGGGGAGCCCATTCCGGGTTGATGACCCAGCGGAGCCGGGCCTGGGGCCACGCGTGCTTGAGCAGCGAGACGGCGGGGAGCGTGTGAACGACGTCGCCGAGGGAGCTGGGTTTGACGACGAGGATGGAGTGGGGCGACATGGCCTTTAGTTCCCCAGAGCCAGCCGGTCGGCGAGGCGTTGGGGCAGCCCGGCTGCAACCACTTTATCCTGTGCCGTGTTGATGTCGTATTCAATGCGGCGCAGTTCCACGAGATTTTTGTCGGCGTGGTAGATGCAGTAGGAGGCGTGCCAGTCGCCGTCGCGGGGCTGGCCCACGCTGCCCACGTTGATGAAATACTTTTTCCCGGTCTCGATTTGCAGCACATCCAAAGGGAGCGAGTGGATGCTTTCATCCCGCACATAAGCTCGGGGCGCGTGGGTGTGCCCGTAGAAGCAGAGGTTGGTGTATTGGTAGCTGAAGCTGGCGGCGGCGTCGAGTTGGTTGAAAACGTAGCCCCACTGGTGCGGTGTATCGAGCGTGGCGTGGACGATGGTAAAGTCCCTTACCTGGCGCACGAGCCGCAACGTTTCAAGCCACTGTTTGTCCTCTTCGGGCAGTTGATCGCGTGTCCAGCGGATGGCGGCATCAGCCAGCGGGTTGAAAACATCTTTCGAGTCCGTGAAATAGGCCTGTTCGTCATGGTTGCCCTTCACCACCGGGCAGCCGAGTTCGCGGATGATTTCCACGCATTCATGGGGATTGGCATTGTAGCCGACGATGTCGCCGATGCAGACGTGATGCGTGCAGCCGCAGTCGCGCGCATCAGCAAGAACAGCTTGCAATGCTTCTAAATTTGCGTGGATATCGCCAAAAACTGCAAAACGCATGAGGTATTGGGGCTACGGATGGAAAGCCGGTGATTATTGTGGCTTTCCAGCAGGTTTGTAAACTCTTTGCTCCGGGGGGATGTTCAGTTTTTCCTCCAGCGTTTTGATTTGCGAGGACAACTGGGACGCGTGTCCCCTTTCCCCCTGCTGATAAAGCTTGCGCAAAAGCGCGTACGCTTCTGCCTCCCTGCCGGGAACCTTGCAGAGTTCGTAGGCTGCAAACCGCTTTTCGTAGCCCATGCAATCCGGGAATGCCGCAGCCTTGGCATACGCCTGTGAAGCGGCGAGATGATCCTCCGTTTTGTGCATCAGCAGAAAGCCGAGCCGGTTGTAGAGAACGTAGCGATCCGGGTTGTTGCGGATGCCCCGCTCCAGCAGTTCCCGCCCTTGTTGGATGAACTCGCGCCGGGCTTTTTCGCGCAGGGCCTGGCGGGGCTGCTTCCGGTTGTCCAGAGCGGCTTGTGCGGCGTCAAACGCCATGTACCACGCGCCCATTTCCCAACTTAAGGTGAGGCGTGGCTGGAGCGTGGTGATTTGCTCGTATAAAAAAAGCACCCGGCTCCACTGGGTGTTCTCCCATGCGGTGTTTGCCTCAAGGGAGAGGAAATCGGCGATCACTCCGCGAAAGCCGCTCAGCGCCGCCAGAAACGCTCCCTGGCCGATCTGTTCGCGCAGGGTGAGGTTGAGCTTTGCTCCATGAAAAAAGGCGGCGCGATGCGCTTGCGTGAGGGAGCGTTCCAGCGGGAACTTCACGGCTCCGAAAACCAGCAGGGCGGCGAGGACGGCGAGGATCCGTTTCACAGGCGTTCTAGAGCTCCTTTTTGGCGAACATGAGATAGGCCAGCCACGTGTAGACGGCGATGTACAGGCAGCCCAGGCCGACGGTCTGGAGAAAGAGCCCCGTGGCGATGGCGTTGCCGGCCAGGATGTCATCCGCCAGGTTGAAGAGCTGCAGATCCGGGAAAATCCGGGCGATGAACGCGCACAGATCCCTGGCAAGCCAGGCATCGCCCCCTCCCGCCGCGTATTCCCGGGCGACCGGCACGAGATGGCCAATGAGATAAACCGCCACGGAGACGACGATGGTAAAAATCCACGACGTGGCGAAGGTGGAGATGAGCAGGGTGAGCGCGGCGCAGAGGGCCGCCTTCAGGTAAATGGCAATCACCCCGGGCACGAGCGACCAGGTGAAGGTGGAGGCCTTGACGGTGCGCACCACCTCGGCGATTTGCGCCGGGTCGGTCAGCTTCGCTTCCTGGATGGCTCCGGCAATCATCGCCTGCTCCTTTACGTAGAGCACCGCCGCGAACATCCCGCTCATCACCGTTATGGAGACAGCCAGCAGCAGCAGCACCCCCAGAAACTTGCCCAGCAGATACTCGCCGCGCGGCACCGGCTTGGCGAGGATGGTGTAGAGCGTGCGGTCCTCGATGTCCTTGGGCAGCAGCATCGCCGTCGCCAGCACCGCCAGCAGCCAGGTGAAAATGGACATCGCCCCGAGCGCGACATCCTTCATCACTTGGAATTGCAGTTCAGGCCGCAAAAATCCCATGAAAAAGGAAGCGCCGATGAGCACCACGGCGAAAATCAAGAGGAAATAGAACACCTTTTGGCGCACCAGTTCCAAAAACGTGTTGTTTGCGATGGCGCACAAGCGGGCAGGGGAAAAGATTTGGTGCCGGGGTTGAAGGGTGGGCGTGTTCATTTCGTCACCTCCAGGAAAAACCGTTCCAATGTTGTATGCGGCTTGCTTTTCTCCACCAGGCGCGCGCCGCAGGCCGCCGCCTCAGCCTCAAAGCGGGCCAGCAGATCCGGCGATGCGTTTTCAAAAATGAGCTGCGTCTGGTTCTCGATGGCAATGAGGGATTCCAGCGCTCCCTCGCGGACGAGCCGCCCTTTGTGCAGGATGCCCACGCGGTCGCAAATCTCCTGCACCTGACCCAGCAAATGGGAGCAAAGCAGGACGGTGATGCCCCGGCTCTTGAACTCCAAAATGAGGTCGCGGATTTCGCGCGAACCCGCCGGGTCCACCCCCGCCGTCGGTTCGTCCAGCACCAGCAAGCGCGGCTCCTGCACCAGCGCCTGCGCCATCCCGATCCGCTGGAGCATTCCTTTGGAATAGCCGCCGATGCGCCGATCCGCCGCGTTTTCCAGCCCCACGAGCTTCAAGAGATCGCGCGCCCGGTCGCGCAAAGCCTGTCCGCGCAGGCCGCAGAGCTTGCCGTAAAAGCGGAGCGTCTCCTCGCCGGTGAGAAATTTGTAAAAATACGGGTTCTCCGGAAGGTAGCCCACCTCCTCATGGCTGGCGACGAGCGCGGAATCGCGCCCAAAAATTTGCGTGCTGCCCGAGGTGGGGGAGACGAGGCCCAGCAGCGCCTTCATTGTCGTGCTCTTGCCGGAGCCGTTGGGCCCGAGCAGCCCGTAGACCTGGCCCGGCTCCACGGAAAGGGTCAGGTTGTCCACGGCGGTGATCCGTTCGCGCTTGAACGGGATGGGATAGACCTTTGTCAGGTTGCGGATGGAAATGGCAGGTTCTGGCATGGAAGGAAAATCGTGCCTAGTGTGGCCCGAATGAGAGAAAAATGCAAATCTGGAACTCAGGAACTCAAGAAAATGAGCAGAGGCGTTTTCTGTTTCTCCTGAGTTCCTTGTATGTCTCGAATTGTCATCTCCCCATAACCTGTGAGAGATGAGTTGCG
>JBAXQF010000009.1:0-40342 GCA_037131875.1 Verrucomicrobiota bacterium | reverse complement strand
GTCAGGGCTGAAGCCGGTGGCAAAGCGGATGTGCCGGCTAAAGCCCGGCATGAAAGACTCTTTGAAGAGGCTTGATCGTTCCCAGTCAGGAGATTGGGAGTATTGGGTTGCTTTTTCTTCGTTATCTCCGCTGCAAAACGCTTGGGGCTGGGTTTAAGCAGTTTTCCGCGTTCTCCACGGTGCCGCCGCCGGGGAGCTGGAGTGTTGGGGGCTGCGTTTTTTTGTAAACGCTCGCATCCCCTCCTTTGTGTGTGACGATAAAGCCTCTATCGCCGGTTTTGCTTGCCAGAAAAACGGTATTTGCAGGGTCGCTGTCTTTTACCAGATACACCTTATACTCGCAGTTCTCCTCGGTAAACGGTGGGACGAGCACTCCATTGCTCAGAGTGCCCTTGTAGGGTTTGTAACCGGGGCCGGCAAAAATCCTCAAATCATTGGCCTTTAAATACCCCTTGCGCACCAAGAGCGTCACAAAATCCGAGAGGTTGGTAATGATGCCCTTGGCCTTGAGGTCACCCGGCCAGCCAAGAGAGGGATCCTTATTGGTTTCCCCATCCATAGCCATCTGCATGGTTACAAGGTGAATTGATCCTGCACTTTGCCTGCATTGAATTTGGCGACAGCGAACGAGAGCATAGGGAACAGCAAAAGTTGACAGGAGGAAACCCAGCACGGCGATCACTGCGAGGACAACAAGCAGTTTCGTGAGGGTAAAACCTTGGGCCGGGCGAGTGGGGGAAGCCATAAGAGGGAGCTTACACGCTATGCCGTAGGGGGATTGGCAGCAAGTGCAATCCCCATTTGCATTCTTGCCCGATCTCGGCGACAGGTTTTCCTTCCAAAGCGAGAGCCCTCCGCACCTCTGCGCTTGCTCATGGCGTTCGCGCCGTTATCTTCTTTTCCGCCGCATATGTCCGACGCAACACCACCGGAGGCCACCCCACCGCTTGCTCCCCGCAGGGGAGGACGGCGGTTGCGCTGGCTGCTTGGGCTCTGTGTGTTGACCCTTGCGCTCTTTCACCAGCCGCTTTTGCGGGCGGGGTTGCGGCGCGTAGTTGTTCACCTTGCCGCCCGCGAAAATGTGCGACTTTCTCTGAAGGTGGAGGGGAGCGTTTGGGGCCATGTCACGTTGAAGAACTTGCGGGCGGTTTCCACGGGGCCTTCGCCGGTGGAGTCGATCCGCATCGAGCGGCTGCGGGTGGAATACAATTTGTGGACGCTGCTGCGGGAGGGCCCGAACCATTTCCTCACCTTCTACAACCTGCGCAATGCCAGCCTGGCGCTTGATCCCGGCAAAGGGGATGAAGATCAGAAGCGGCATCTTCTCCACGTCTTGCGGGACATTCTGGAGCAGCCCGCCATGTACAGTGACAGGGCGCAGGTCGAAAATCTCAACCTGACGCTGCGCGCACCGGAGGGGGTTTACGTTTTCAAGGATGTCCATGCCCTGCTCGACCCCATCCAGCCGGGCTACGTGCGGGTGGGGGAATGCGCCGTGCCCAATCTCGGCTCGTGGCGCAACCTTTATACCAGCGCCACGTATGTAAACCGCCACTTGGTGATGCGCGATTTCAGCCTGGGCCAGGAGATCCGCGTCGGGCGGCTGGAGCTGGATTCCTCGCACCGGGACAAGGGCATCCACTATCTCTCTTTTGAAGGAACGGTGTTTGGCGGCGCGCTGGGCCTCTTTCTTTGGCAGCGCGAGAACGCTGCGGGGGCGATCAAGGCGCAACTGACCGCTTACCTCAGCGGCATGCCGTTGAAGATGCTGGGCCAGTATGCCGGGTGGAAAACGCCTGTCACCGGCAACCTCAAACAAGCGTGGGTGCAAGTGAGCGGGAATCCGCTGGCACCCTCCGGGTGGGTGGGGCAGTTGAGCGCCGAGGTGGGGCAGGGGGGGCTGGGTGGAATTCCACTGGGAGAGGCGTCTGCGAAACTTTCGCTGGGGGACGGGATGGCGCGGCTGGAGGAATTGCAGTTTGCCACCGGGAGAAACCGTCTTGTTTTCCGGGGCGAACAGCGGCTGCCGGAAACCTTTGACCGGCTGGTGTTCACGGGCATGGAAACCACGTTTACCCTCGATGCCCCGGAGCTTTCCATTCTGAACGCCGGGTTCACGGGCGGCACGGTTCAAGGCCGCGGCAAGCTGCTTGTTGCGAACCAAAAAGCAACCGTGGAGGGCGCGCTGACGGCTTCCGGGGTCGCAGGCAAAGCGTTCGGGGTTGCGCAGGGGAGGGTGGCATTTCAAGGCACGCAGAGTTTGAGCCGGATCGCCGGGGCGTGGCAGGAAGGGCTCAGCGGTTTTGCCCGCGTGGAAGCCAGCGACCTGCGTTTTCGGGAATTTGCAGCCCGGCGGCTGGCGCTCGACCTGCCGGTGACGGGGGATACGGCGCGCATCGCCACGTTTGCGCTCGACATCAACGGCAAGGACAAGCTGGAGGGGAGTGCGAGCGTCACGCTCCGCGAACCGTTTGCCTACGAGGGCCGTCTTGCCGGGAGCGTGCAGGATATTTCCATTTTTCAACCGTTTTTTGAAATCCCGCTGGCGGGCAAGCTGGAGATCGACTGGCACGGAACCGGGGAAATTCAACGGATGCGGCACACCGGCGAGGGGCGGGTCAGCCTTGAGCGCGGGCGCGTTGCGGAGTGGACGGGGGTGGAAGGCGAACTGGCGGGGATGTATTCGCCCGAGAGCATCGACATCACCGCGCTACGGCTGCGCTGCGAGCAAGGAACGCTGGAAGCCGGGGTGCGCTTGCGGGATCAATGCCTCCAGGTGGAGGGGCTCCGGCTCACGGCGGGCAAGACCGGTGTGGCGACCGGCAGCTTCCGTTTGCCGTTGGACTTGCGCACGCCCACCCGTCGGGAGACCCTCTTTCCGGCGTCGGGAACGCTCGCGGGGTCGCTGGTTTTGGAGCAGATCGACTTGGCCCAGATCTTCCCCGCTTCGCGACCCGGCCTTGCCGTGCGCGGGAGCGTCAGCGGTTCGCTCACCGCAGGCGGCACCCTGGCTGCGCCGGATCTCACGGCCCGCCTTGCGGTGCGCAATCTCCAGAGCGGCGCGGCGGAGAAATTCACCCCGGCGACCGGGGATGCGCTCTTGCGGTTTTACCAGGATCGCCTTGCTCTTTCGGGAACGCTGGCGCAGCCCGGCTTGAGCACGCTCGGGTTCAAGGGGGAAATGCCGCTTAACCTGCGCAAGACACTGGCCGAACGGCGGATCGACCCCGCCACGCCAATTGCTTTTTCCGTGAAACTCCCGCCCTCCTCGGCGGGGCTGTTTGCGCCGTTGATCCCCGGCGTGCGGATGCTGGATGGCCGCCTGAGCGTGGATGCCAGCGTCAATGGAACTCTGGCGAAGCCGGTATTCCACGGTGGAGTCGCGCTCGATCTTGCGGCCATTCGCTTCCAGACCGCCGACATGCCCGGCATCAATCATCTCCGGGGCGACCTCCGGTTTGCCGGGGCCGAACTCACCTTTCAGCGTTGCGCGGGCGACATGGCGGGCGGCCCGTTCTCGGTCACAGGGCGCTTGCGGCTCGATCCGCTGACCGACCCGGTGTTTGACCTGCGGCTCCAGTCCCAAGGAACCCTGCTGGCGCGCAACGATACCCTCACCTTGCGCGCCGACTCCGACTTGCGTCTCACCGGGCCTTTCTCCAAGGCGCTCTTGAGCGGGAGGATCGGCGTGACCAAGAGCCGGTTTTTCCGCGAGATCGAGATCCTGCCCATCGGCCTGCCCGGTCGGCCGGTGCCCAAACCCGCCAACGGCTGGTTCCATCTTTCCATCGACACATCGCCCTTCCGCAACTGGGCCTACGACCTCGCCATCCAGACCGTCGAACCGTTTGCCGTGAAGGGGAACTTGGCCAACGGCTCCATCGCAGGCGATCTGCACCTGGGCGGCACCGGCCTTGCTCCCAAGCTGGAGGGGGTTGCCCGTGTCGAGAACTTTGTGGCCTCGCTCCCGTTCAGCCAACTCACGGTGGATCATGGCACGCTCTATTTTAATGGGAGCGCGTCGTTGAACCCCACGCTCGACATCCACGGTTCCTCACGCATCCGGGATTACAACGTCAACGTCTACCTCTACGGCACGGCGTCTGAACCGCAGACGCTCTTCACCAGTGAGCCGTCGCTGCCGCAGGAGGAAGTTGTCGCGCTGCTTGCCACCGGGGCCACAACGCGCGATTTCGCGCAAAACAACCAGGCGCTTGCGGGGCGCGCCGCCGTCCTCTTGTTTCAGGATCTTTCCCGCAAAGTTTTTCCCCGCCGCCCGCCGTCGGACAGCAACGCCAATCCCATGGATCGCTTTTCCTTGGATGCCGGAGGGGTCGATCCGCGCACAGGTCGGCAGGAGTTGATGGGCAAGTTCAAGTTGTCTGACCAGTATCAGATCGGCGCAGGCGTCGATATGCAGGGAGATGTGCGGATGCAATTGCAATACCTGATCCGGTTCCGATAAAACGAGACAGCGATTTCCCAATGCACCCCCGGCCCACACTCCTTTTGCTGATTGCCCTGGTCTTTGCTTTGGGGTTTGCGCTCCAGGCGCAGATGCCGGTTGCGCCTCCCGAGCCGACTCCGCTGCCGGGTATTTTGCCCCCCCCCACGCCTGCCGCCCCGTCTCCATCGCCAACGCCGGTTCCGGTGGAACCGTATCAACCCGCCTTGCCGCTTTCCGAACCGTCGCCGAAACCGCCGGTGCTCAAGCGGCTGCGGGTGGAGTTGGAGGGCAACTTCCATTTCAGCGCGGATCAGCTTCGCGCCGCCCTGGCGGATTCCCTCACCGCCATCGAGCAATCCGGCCTCTCCCCGGCGCTTGCCGATGACGCCGCGTTTTTCCTGGGCGTGCATTACCGCAAGAACGGCTATTCGCAGGCGGAGGTGAAATGGGAAATCGTATCGGATAATACCCTGCGGCTGATTATTGCCGAAGGGCCCTTCACACGGCTGGGAGCGGTCACCTTCCACGGCAACGCCCATCTGCCCAACGCCACGCTGCTGGACTACATCACCGGCGGCACCCGCGAACGCTTCCCGGACAAGAAAAAGCCGCTGCCCTATGTCGAGAGCGACGTGCGCGGAGGCGTGGAGCGCATGCGCGGCCTCTACCGTTCCGAAGGCTTTCTGGACGCCGTGGTTGAGCCGCCCGCCATCCTGCTCTCGCCGGATAAAACCCAGGCGGATGTCAGCGTCTCCATCCGCGAAGGCACGCAGTATCGCTTTGGAAAAATCACCTTCGAGGGGGATATTATCTTTTATCCGCAGAGCGACTTGCTCAAGGAGATGGAGGTCTTTACCCGCAAGCCTTATACCCCGGTCACGTTGACGAACCTGGAACGAAAGATCGACTATTTCTACCGCACCCGCGGCTATTTCACCGTGAAAGTGAGCAGCGAGAGCGATCCCGCGCAGGCGGTGAACGGGTTGGTGCCGGTCAAGTTCATCGTGCAAGCCGGGGAGGTCTATCGCTTTGACGGCGTTGTGCAGACCGGCTTGAAAAAGCTGCGCGCGAGTTTTCTGCCCCACCGTTTCAAAGCCCTCAAGGGCCAGGTCTACAACCCGGAGAAGCTGGAGGAACTCTACCGCAAACTGATGGGCACCGGCCTCTTTGCCAATCTCAAGCTCACCCAAAAACCGCTGCCTGACAATACCGTGGAGCTTCACTTTGATGTGGAAGAAGCCAAACCGCGCGAACTCGGCTTCTCTGTCGGCTATGCGAAACTCGAAGGGCTGATCCTCGGGTCGCGTTATGTGGATCGCAACTTCCTGGACAACGGGCGGCCGTTGGAAATCGACGCCGAAGTTGCCCAGAGGCTCCTCCGGGGGGAGGTGACATATACCGACCCCTGGGTTTTTGAGAGCGAAAACACCCTCCGCACGCGCCTCTTCGTGCTGAGTCAGGATCTTGACGGATATTCCAAGACGGAGACCGGATTGCGCCCCGAACTCTCCCGCAAGTTCGGCCCGCACTGGGAAGCGACCACGTTTGTCCTCACGCGCGACGTGCAGATTGCGAACAAGGGGATCAATCCGGTGGATGTCGGGCCCACGCATTACCTGGCCGACAGCTTGGGCTTCTCTGCCACCTACGACACGCGCGACAGCGTGCTCAATCCCCGGCGCGGGTTTGTATTCAATACCACGGAGGACTACGCAACGAACGTCCTGGGCAGTTCGCTGAAGTTCCTGCGCAGCACCTTCCGCGCCTCCTATTACAAGCCGGTGGGACAGGAATCCCTGCTCGCATTTGGAATGCGCGGCGGCGTGATTGATCCGCTCGGCACCAGCGCTGATCTGCCCATCGACGAACGCTTCTTCAACGGCGGCAGCCGCACCGTGCGGAGCTTCAACGAGCGCATGCTCGGCCCCATCGACCCCTCCAAGGGGCACCCGGTTGGCGGCGAGACCTTCACCGTGGCCAACGTGGAATTTGTCACCCCCATCCGTGACAACCTTGACCTCGCGCTTTTTGGTGACGCCGGTTCCACGGGCCGCCGCCTTGAGTCCGGCCTCGGGCAGACGGGATTCGCCCTCGGGCCCGGCTTGCGCTACCGCCTGCCCATCGGCCCTGTCCGGCTCGACTACGGGTGGAACCCCGTTCGCCGCCCCGGCCAGGCCAGCGGGGCGATCCATTTCAGTTTTGGGTTCGCGTTTTGAAGGGTTCGTCTCGCAAGCGTGCATCAAGCGCGCGGCATCCGAATCCTTTTATAGGATGAGCACTGTTGTTGTAGCCGCAAATCTGGGCCACCTGAAAGCCTTCCGGGTGGCGGAAACTCCCACGCGGGGTCGGAAGCTGGACTTGATTGAGGAAGTGGAATTCCCGGAGGCGCACGGGCATTTCATCGACAAAGTCACCGACATGGCGGGGCGATTCCCCGGCAGCGGAGGGGCGGAGGGGCTGTCCACCGGGGAAGCGTTGCGCACCGAACTGGAAATCCAGCGGCGGCTTGTCAAATTGATCGCCGAGCGGATTGCTGCCGTCCTTCAAGAGGAACGCCCGGAATACTGGCACTTCGCGGCCAACCCGGAAGTGCATCAAGCCATCTTGAACGAGCTTCCCGTGGAACTCCGCGAACGGGTCGTGCGCCACGTCCATGCGGACTTGACGAAAACGCCTGCGCCGGAAGTGTTGGCGCACTTCAGCCCGGCGCGCGCGGCGTAGGGGAAGACTTGGAAACCAAGCGCAACCCTTACATATCCAGTAAGAGCCGTGCCGGGTCTTCGATGGCTTCCTTCACCTTGATGAGGAACGTCACGGCCTCTTTGCCGTCCACGACGCGGTGGTCGTAGCTCAGGGCCAGGTTCATCATCGGGCGGAGGGCGATTTGCCCTTTCACTCCGATGGGCCGCTCCATGATTTTGTGGAGGCCGAGGATGCCGCTCTGGGGCGGGTTGAGGATGGGGGTGCTCAAGAGCGAGCCGTAGACGCCGCCGTTGGAGATGGTGAAGACGCCGCCTTGCAGATCTTCCACGCGCAGCTTGCCCTCGCGAGCGCTCTGGGCGTAGGCGACAAGGTCCTTTTCCAGCGCGGCAAACCCTTTCTGGTCGGCGTCGCGGATGACCGGGACGACCAGCCCGCGCTCGGTGCCGACGGCCACGCCGATGTCGAAGTAGTGGTTGAGGATGAGTTCCTCGCCGTCAATGCGGCTGTTGATGGCGGGCACGGCCTTGAGGGCGGCGACGGTGGCCTTGATGAAGAAGGACATGAAGCCGAGCTTCACGCCATGCTCCTTCGTGAAGGCTTCCTGGTGGCGCGCGCGCAGTTCCATCACCGCGCTCATGTCGCACTCGTTGAAGGTGGTGAGGATGGCCGCTGTCTGCTGGGCCATGACGAGTTGCGCGGCGATCTTGCGGCGCAGCGGCGACATTTTCTGCCGCGTGAAGCGTTCCTCCTTCGGCGCAACCGGGGCAACAGGAGCGGGCTTCGCCTCCGGCGTGGGTGCGGGGGCAGCCGCTGCGCCGGTGCCTTCTTCGAGGGTGCCAACCACCGTGCCGATTTTCACTTCCTCGCCTTGGGGCACAAGGATGTGGAGCACGCCCGCTTTCTCTGCGGTGATCTCCGTGGAGACCTTGTCGGTTTCCAGCGTGAAGAGGACATCCCCGGCGGCGACGGCTTCGCCATCCTGCTTGTGCCAGACGGAGAGGAGGCCGCTCTCAATGGATTCGCCAACGGAAGGAATTTTGATTTGGAGGCTCATAACGCTGATGTGTGAAAAGGCTAATTGGTAAACGCTTCTTCGACCAGTTGGCGCTGTTCGATTTTGTGGAGGGCGAGGGCACCGACGGCGGTGCTGGCGGCTTCTCCGCGTCCGGCATACGTGAGGTGTTTGTGAAGCGGGGAGGCGAGGCGGGGCGAAATGAAGGTCCACGGCCCCATGTTGCGCGGCTCTTCCTGGCACCAGACGAATTCCTTTGCGTTCACGAACGGCGCGAGCGCTTCCCGGAGGGCTGCTTCGTTCAAGGGGTAAAGCTGCTCGATGCGGATGAGCGCGGTGTCGGAGCGGTTCTGCGCCTGCCGGTGGGCGAGCAGATCGTAGTAAACCTTCCCGGTGCAGAAAATCACGCGCTCGACCTGCTCGGGACTGCCCAGCAGCGGGCCGGGCAGGATTTCGTGGAAGCGATCCTGTGTGAAATCCGCGAGCGTGGAGACGCACACCTCGGCGCGCAGGAGGCTCTTGGGGGTCATCACGATGAGCGGTTTGCGGAAAGGGCGCTTCATCTGGCGGCGCAGCAGGTGGAAATACTGCGCCGGGGTGGTGAGGTTGGTGACTTGGATATTCTCTTCCGCGCAAAGCTGCAAATACCGTTCCACGCGTCCACTGGAGTGCTCCGGCCCCTGGCCTTCGTAGCCGTGCGGAAGGAGGAGCACAATGCCGCTGGGCCGTTGCCATTTGGATTCCGCCGCGGCAATGAACTGGTCGATGATGACCTGCGCGCCGTTGGCAAAGTCCCCAAATTGCGCCTCCCAAATGCAAAGCAGGGTGGGGAAGTTGAGCGAATAGCCGTAGTCAAACCCGAGCACGGCGGCTTCGCTCAGGAGCGAGTTGTAGTTGCAGAACTGGGCTTGGCCTTCGCTCAGGTGTTTGAGGGGAACATACGGCGCGCGCGTCTCGAAATCATACAGCGTCGCATGGCGCTGGCTGAAGGTGCCGCGCTGGCTGTCCTGGCCGGAGAGCCGCACGGGGACGCCTTCCAGGAGCAGCGAACCGAAGGCAAGCGCCTCGGCAAATGCCCAATCGTACGGCCCGCCTGCGGCGTGCGCCTTGGCGCGGCGATCCAGCAAGAGCCGTTGCAACTTGGGCAGCACGTGGAACCCTTCGGGGACGCTGGTGAGCGTGCGAACGATCCGGTCGAGCATCTCCTTCGGCACGGCAGTCTCCACCGGTTCATGGGAGTAGGGGGGCTGGAAAACCGCCGTCGATTCGCTCAGGCGATCCACCGGCTCCGTGGCGGCTTTGCGGACTTCCTCCAGCGTGGTTTCGAGCTTCTTCTCGTATTCGTCATCCAGCGCGGCGGCTTCCTCTGCGGTCAGGATGGCGGAATCGACGAGTTTTTTGGCAAAGATTTTGCCCACGGAGGGGTGCTTGTCGATGCGGGCGTAGAGATCGGGCTGGGTGAAGTTCGGCTCGTCCCCCTCGTTGTGCCCGTAGCGGCGGTAGCAGAGCATGTCGATCACGGCGTCCCGGTGGAACTGCTGGCGGAAGGCGAACGCCAACTGGGTGAGGAAAAGAACCGCCAGGGGATCGTCGCCGTTCACGTGGAAAATAGGGGCTTCGATCATCTTGGCGACATCGGTGGCGTAGAAGGAGGAGCGGGCCTCGGCGGGCAGCGTGGTGAAGCCGATCTGGTTGTTGACGATCACATGCACCGTGCCGCCCACCCGGTAGCCGGGGAGTTGCGAGCAGTTGAGCACTTCGGCCACAATACCCTGCCCGGCGAAGGCGGCGTCCCCGTGGATCAAGAGTGGCAGCACTTTGGTGCGCTCCACCATGTCCCCCCGGACGCGCTGGCGAGCCCGGGCTGTGCCCGCCACCACCGGGTCGGCGGCTTCCAGGTGACTTGGGTTGGAGGCGAGCCGGATTTCCACCTCCGCCCCGCTGCTCGTCGTCCGCGTGGACTGGTAGCCGAGGTGGTATTTCACGTCGCCGTCGCCCCCGATCATCTCCGGGATGTAGTTTTCGGAAAACTCGCTGAAGAGCACGCGCAGGGATTTGCGCAGGAAATTGGCCAGCACCGTCAAGCGGCCCCGGTGGGCCATCCCCATCACGATCTCCTCCACGCCGTGCCGGGGGGCGTCCTCCAGCAGCGTTTGCAGAATGACCATCAGCGATTCGCCGCCCTGGAGCGAAAACCGTTTCTGGCCGACGTAGCGGGTGTGCAGGAAATGCTCAAAGCTCTCCGCCTCCAGCAATTCCCGCAGGACGGCCTTTTGGGTGGCGGCGGGAACGGTTTTCTCCAGCGGGCGCGTTTCCAGCCGGTCGCGAATCCAGTTGCGCACCCGGGGGTTTTGGATGTGCATGAACTCCACGCCAATGGAACCGCAATAAATTCCCTGGAGCGTGGCAACCATCTCGCGCAGCGTCATCTTTTCGCCGCCCCGGAAGAAGCGGGAGGCCACCACGAGGTCGAGGTCTTTCTCGCTGAAGCCAAGTTCCCGCAAGCCCAGGAGCGGTTGTTCGGGCCGGGCCTCGGAGAGAGGGTCGAGCCGGGCGATGGTGTGGCCCAGCGTGCGGTAGGCGTAGACCAGGCCGTCCACGCGGGTCTGGAGCGGGAGATCCGCGCTCATCCCTGCGGGAATGGCCGGGATGGGAGGTTCGCCGCCCTCCACGGGCGCGGCCTGAAGGGGGGTGGCGGCGGCTTCCCGCTTGGAGACAGGGGCAGCGCCCAGTTCAAAGCCCTCAAAAAAGGCGGACCAGTTGGCTTCCACGGAAGCCGGATCGCGCTTCCATTGCTGGTAGGTTTCGTCCAAAAGCCCGGCGTTGAAAGCGTTAACGAGCGATGTCCTCATGATGCAAACGGATGGGATTACCGCGCCAGTATAGCCCTCCGCCTTCCCAAGCGAAGCGAAATGATGCGCGGATTTCCCTGATTTTTTCTCGTTCCCAATCTCCTGATTGGGAACGCCTTTTGTCTGCGAAACTGTTTCGCAAACCTCACCGAAGGCCATGGCCTGCTCAAGGGAAACGGAGTTTCCGGGACACTTGCATTCCCAATCCGGAGATTGGGAACGAGGTGGGGATGTCGCTTTCGTCTCCACTCACAAATTTTGAGCAAACCGGGCGTTTGCGTGTCATAGCCAGTATCCAATCCCATGAATCGCCTCTTTTTTCACTCCCGGTTGCTTCTGTCTGCCGCCCTTTTTTGTGCTCTGGCTGTGACCATGCGCGCTGAGTCGATTGAACCGGCTTCCGAGCCCTCCGTGCTCGCCGTGGCCAAAGCGATGCCTGCCGTGGTGAACGTGAATACCGAGCGGATTGTCCGCCGTGCTGTTCGCGACCCGTATGACGACTTCATCACCCAATTCTTCGGGGGGCAGATGCGGCCTCCGGGGCGGGAACTGCGCCAGAAAGTGCAAAGCCTCGGCTCCGGGTTCATTGTTGATCCCGCCGGTTACATCGTCACCAATGAGCATGTGGTGGAGCGGGCCGAGGATCTCAAAATTTCCGTGACCACGCCGGACGGCAAAACCTACACCGCCCGCTACATCACCGGAGACCCCTCCGCCGACCTCGCCCTGCTCAAGATCGAAAGCAAAACGCCGCTGCCGTTCCTCTCGCTCAAGGATATTTCGCCCAATCTGCTGGGCCAGAGCGTGCTGGTTGTGGGGAACCCGCTCGGCTACGGGCATTCCGTGGCGCGCGGCATCCTGAGCGCCACCAACCGCACCCTCTCCGTCGAGGAGATCGAATATGCCGGGCTGCTGCAAACCGACGCCGCCATCAATC
Organism: Verrucomicrobiota bacterium; assembly: GCA_037131875.1. Lineage (GTDB taxonomy): Bacteria > Verrucomicrobiota > Verrucomicrobiia > Chthoniobacterales > Chthoniobacteraceae > UBA695. The sequence goes on along the minus strand of JBAXQF010000009.1, from coordinate 28,391 downwards.
CCGGCAACAGCGGCGGCCCAATCATCGACATTGCGGGCAAACTCGTCGGCGTTGCCTCCGCCAAGATGGCCTATACGCCGCAAGGGGTGCCCACGCAGGGAATCGGCTTTGCCATTCCGGCTCGCACCGTGGCGGAAAAGATCGAGCAGTTCAAACGGGATGCGCAGAATCCCGTGAAAGCCTCCGATTCAGCGCAAGCCGCCCGGCGTCGATTGGGGATATCGCTTCAGGAGCTTACCTCCGCACTCAGCGATGCGCTCGGCATCCCCGACGGCGCCGGCGTTCTTATTTCCGACGTGGAGCCGCAAAGCCCGGCGGCCAAAGGCGGATTGCGGCGCGGACTGGTGCTGTACAAAGTAGGCCGCTACGAAGTCAACAGCCCGGAGGAAGTGGAAACCCTGCTGCGGCAGGCGAAGCGCGGCGCGGAGGTGGATCTCGGGGTGGGCGTGGTGCAGCGCATCGGCGGGCGGGTGCTGCAACAGATTCAGACGGTGAGTGTTACCGCAAGGTAGGCTCTACACATGGGTCTTATAAGACCTATACGACTTATAAGTCCCATGATCTGAGCGACCAATCCTCGTATTGCGCAAAATTTTCCATGCAACCGGGCGCATTCCGGTTTAGTAAATGTGCCCACCCACATGATTAAAGTCGAGAACCTGACGAAACGCTACGCGGGCGTGACCGCGATCCACGATCTGAGCTTTGAGGTTGAAAAAGGCGAGATTGTCGGCTTCCTGGGGCCCAACGGCGCGGGAAAATCGACGACGATGCGCATTCTTTCCAGCTACATGCCGGCCACTTCGGGGCGCGTTTCCATCGCCGGGTTTGACGTGTTCAGCCAGTCGATGCAGGCCCGCCAGCACCTCGGCTACATGCCGGAGAACGTCCCGCTCTACCCCGACATGCGGGTGACGGAATACTTGAACTACCGGGCCACCCTCAAAGAGATCACCGGCGCGCGCCAGCGCGAGCGGGTGGGGGACGTGAAGGAACTTTGTGCTCTCAAGGATGTGGAGAACCGGATCATTGGCACGCTTTCCAAGGGCTACCGCCAGCGGGTGGGCCTGGCCGATGCCCTGCTGCATTCGCCTGATCTGCTTATCCTCGACGAGCCGACCATCGGCCTTGACCCGAACCAGATCCGCCAGGTGCGCGACTTGATCCGCAACCTCGGCAAGCACCACACCATCCTTCTTTCCACCCACATCCTGCCCGAGGTGGAGATGACCTGTTCGCGCGTGGTGATCATCAACCGGGGCAAGATCGAAGCGGCGGATACCCCGGAGAACCTCGTCAGCGCCCTGCGCGCGGCGGGGGGCATCCGCCTTGAAGCCAAAGTCGGCAGTGACGACGGCGTGGCGGAGATTTGCAAGCTCACGGGCGTGAAGGAAGTGACCGTGGAGAACGAGGAGGGCTGGAGCGTCTTTACCCTGCGCACCGATTCGCGCACCGATCCCCGCGAAGAACTCTGGCGGCTCGCCAATGACCGCCGCTGGAGCGTGCGCGAGCTTTCCCGCCGCCGCGCCACGCTGGAAGATGTGTTCGTGGAGCTAACCCATGGCGATGAAGTTTAATTTTCCGCAACTACCGCAATGACGAAATTTCTCACCCTCCTCTCCCGCGAAGTGAAGTCCTCCTTCTATTCGCCCATCGCGTATGTCGTAATCTGCTTTTTCCTGGGGCTCACCGGACTTTGTTTTTACAGCGGCGTGGGCTTCCTCTCCCGGGGCGCCACGGAGCGCACGATCATCGAGGCGTTCTTTGACTCCGTCCCGTTCTGGATTGGGTTCATCCTGATTTTTCCGCCCATCACCATGCGCGTTTTCGCCGAGGAGTTCAAAATGGGCACCATCGAGACGCTCATGACGGCGCCGGTTCGCGACTGGCAGGTGGCGCTCTCCAAGTTTGGCGGCGTGCTGGTTTTCTACATTGCGCTTTGGTTGCCAACGCTCCTCTACTTTGTGATCTTCCAGCAGGTGGCAAAAGCGGAAGCGGCCAATGCGATGGGGGCGTATTGGGGGAGTTACCTGGAGATTTTGATGGCGGGGATGCTCTTTATTTCCATCGGCTGTTTCGCTTCCGTGTTGACACAAAATCAGGTGGTCGCCGCCGTGATCTCCTTTTGCGTCATCACGTTTTTTTTCCTGGGCGGGCTGCTCTCGTTTTTCACCCCAAACATTGCGCCGGAGTTGCGGATGCTCGCCAGCTACTGCTCGGTGCTGGAACACATGGGCGAGTTTTCCAAGGGGATGATCGACTCGCGGCGCTTCGTCTTTTACGGCTCCGGCACGGCGCTCATGCTCCTTTTGACGCACCAAGTTTTCCAATTCCGCCGCTGGAAATCGTAACCCCCACCTTTTCATGGCCAAAAACTCTTCCCTTTCCCGCGTCCAGATCGGCTTGAACGTCCTTATTCAATCCGCGCTCTACCTGCTGCTCTTCGCCATCGCGAACTACCTTGGGTTCAACCACTACAAGCGGTGGGATTTTTCCCGCGACCAAAAGTACACCCTCTCCTCGCAAACCAAGCGGGTGCTGGCGAACCTGAAAAAGCCGGTGCATCTCGTGGTCTTCTTTGCCGGCAGCTCGCCCGTTGCCCGGGATGCGACGAACCTGCTCCAGGAATACGCCTATGCGTCCAAAAAGATGGTGGACGTGGAAGTGGTCGATCCCTTCCACTCGCTGACCCTGGCGCGTGCGCGGGAGATCGCCACCCAATACAAACTGCGCGACAACGACAACGTCATCATCCTCGATTACGAGGGGCGCACCAAATTCGTAAGCGCCTCGCAGATGGCGGAGTTCGAGCCCTCGCTCAATCTCCTGGACAAGCCCCGGATGAAAGCCTTCAAGGGCGAAGCGGCGCTCACGGGCGCGCTGATCGAGATCACCGAGGAGGGGACAAACCAAGTCTATGCCCTCGCGGGACATGGGGAAACCCCTCTGAATGCCGACCCTTCCCTGAGCGGGCTCAAGGACTACATCGAGCGCCAGAACATCAAGGTCAACCCGCTCAAGCTCACGGACGTGGAGATGATCCCGCCCGACGCCAAGGCGCTTTTCATCATCGCGCCCAAATACGATTTTTCCGAGCTCGATCTCTTGGCGTTGCGCGCCTACTGGAGCAATCGGGAGAAGCCGGGGCGGATTTTTGTGTTCCTTGAACCCGGTTCGCCCACACCGAACTTGTGTGCCTTCCTGCGGGAGGCGGGCATCGTGGTCAATGATGACCGGGTGTTGCGCACCATGCCGGTGCGGTTGGCAAGCGGCATTGTCCGGGGGGTTCTCAAGGAGATCACCGGCGATTTCGTGGCCGGTTCGCCCATCACCAAGCGGCTGACCAACGTCAACGCGAGTTTCACGGGAGGCGTGACACAATCCCTGACCCTCGACACCGAGCGCGGCAAAGAGGGCGGCATCAAGTTGAAGCCGCTCATTCAGGCCTCCAAAGGTTTTTGGGGTGAGACTCGCTATACAGAGAACGAGGTATTCTTCGATCCCAAGGAAGATCACATCGACCCCATCGTCGCCGCTTCCGCCGAAAAAGGAGCCCCCGTTGATGACCGGGTGCGGCTCGATTCCTCCCGCCTGATCGCCGTCGGTTCCTCCGCGTTTCTCTCCAACCAAACCATCACGGAAGCCGACATGGATTTCGTCCTCAACAGCCTCAACTGGCTGTTGGATCGGGAAGAAGTCATCGGCATCGCTCCCAAGACAGCCCACAATCTTTCCCTGAATTTAACGCAGGCCCAGCTCAGCCTGATGGCCCTGCTGGTGATGGGCGCCATTCCCGCAGGCGCGGGCGTGCTGGGGATCATCGTGTGGCTCAAGCGCAGGCGGTAATTGCGGAGAGACTATAGATTATAGAATATGAGAGATGATAGAGAGGAAGCTTCAGCGCCGTTTATTTTTCCAGCGTTCGCCTATCGTCGGCCCGCTTTCTGCTGCCCACAGCGTCTATAGTCCATCCTCTCACCCCTCTATCCTCTTCTTAAAATGAGCACCAAAACGACGCTTCTTTTGCTGGCTGTGGCGGGGCTGTTGCTCGGGTTCATTGCCCTTTACGAGCGCAAACAGCCGCGGAGCTGGCAGGCTGCCGACCGGGAGCGTTACGTGCTTCTGTTCGACCGCAACAGCGTCGAGGGCATCGACATCTTCAGCAATGAAGACAAGGTGGAGCTGCGCAAACACGGCGCCCAGTGGGTGATGGAAACCCCCGTCAAAGACCGCGCCAGCACGGAGGCGGTTCAGGAAATCCTGACGCTCTGCGAAACATTGCAGAGAGGAGCTGGAAGCATTGAGGCCGACAAAAAGCAGTGGAAAGCCTACGGAGTCAACAAGCCCTCCGTGCGGCTCAAGCTCCTGGGCCCGGAGATGCCGCCCGAGCTGCTTTTTGGCAAGGAGACCGCCGTGGAAGGGAAGATGTATGTGCGGCTGGAAGGCTCGAACACGGTCTCCGTCACGGGCACGGATCTGCGCAGCATGATCGTGCGCAAGCCGGACGAATTCCGGGATCACCAGTTGGCGGATTTTGATTCCGAGAGCGTGACCCGGGTCTCTGTCAAAACCGGGGAGGGTGAGATCGACGTGGCTTCGCAAGCGGGCCGCTGGGAGGTGGTCAAACCGCTCCACGCGCGTGCGGACGACCGCCGGGTGATCGCTTTTCTCAACAGCGTGCTGCACACGAAAATCGCGGCGTTTTTGCCGGAGAACGGCTCCAATTTAAACAGCTATGGATTGAGCGAGCCGCGCGGCGTCCTCACCTTCACCACCTCGCGCAGCAAGGAACCCGTGGTGTTGGAACTGGGCGCGCACGACGAAAAAACCGGGGGCGTTTATGCCCGGTTCACCAACCGCCGCGCGGTCTGCCTGCTGCCCAAGGAGTCCGAAAACATCCTGGCGCTCCGCCCCAACGATCTGCGCGACCGGCAACTCCTGCGTCTGGATCTCGATTTTGTGGACCGGATCACGCTGCGGCCCGCCGGGCAGGCGCCGATCCTCTTGCAACGCAACCAGGAGGAATGGATGCTGCGTCCCGAGAATGCGCCCGCCAACAAGGCCAAGGTTTTGCGGTTCGCCAAGGAACTGCAAACGCGCAAAGTGGAGGCGTTCGTTACGGATGTCGCTTCGGATCTCGCGAAATACGGCTTCGACCAGCCGCAACTGCGCGTGGTATTCTCCGCGTATGCGTCGGAAAACACCGCCGACACCAACGCGGGGGAGATGCCGCTCTTTACCCTCGCCTTCGGCAAAACCGATGGGGAGATTGTCTATGCGCGGTTGGAGGAGGAGCCGTTTATCGTCTCGGTGAACAAGGCGGCGCTTGCGGACATCAGGCTCAACGCGGCGGAATGGCGCGCGCTTCCTGTATTGGGCTTCAAGCCTTCGGAAATCCATGCGCTGGAGGTGACGCATTTCACGGACGGCGTCCCGCGCCCGGGGGTTGCGCTGGTTTTCAAGGAGAACCAATGGGTTGCCGAGGAAGGCTCCGCTCCCGGAACGCTCAACGCCGTGAATATCCAGAGCCTCGTCAACACCTTGGCGTCTCTCAAAGCGATGCAATGGACGGCGGAACCCGGGCCGCTGGCGCCCGCTACGACGCTCGTTTTCAAGACCGCCGACGGCAAATCCCACAAGCTGATCCTCGGTGCGTCTGCTGAGGATGGAAGCTGCCTCGGCATGGTGGAAGGGGATTCCGGCGTGTTTCGTCTCGCCTCGCCCGATGCAAGCGCCCTGCGGTTGCCGCTGGTGGGATCGGAATAAGCCTGGAAGCGGTGAACGGATTCGCGCAAAGGGACGCAAAGGACGCAAAGGGAAAAACTTGGGGATTTTGTGTTCCCCTCCTCCAAGGTGACTCCGTTTTTGTTCTGTCTTTCCAAGATTATGTCTTTGCGTCCTTTGCGTCTCTTTGCGCGAGAATGATTCCCTTCCTGATTCGCTTTGTCTTTTGAGTGTGGTTACACCCGGCTTGCGCCGCGCCCGACGGGTGGCTACGCTTCCACTCATGAGCATGACGAAGGACGAGGTGGGGGCGGTTCTCGAAGCGATCACGCAGCTTTTGGAGTTGAAAGGGGAGAACCCTTTCAAGATCCGCGCGTACCAAAACGCCGTGCGCGTGATTGAAACCTACACGGGTAATCTGGAGGCCGATGCCCGCGAGGGGCGGCTCACGGAAATCCCCGGCATCGGCGCGGCGATTGCGGAGAAAATCGCCACGCTCGTGCAGACGGGGAGTCTCCCGTATTATGAGGAACTGAAGGCGGAGTTCCCGCCGGGGATTTTCGAGATGTTTGAACTGATGGGGCTGGGGCCGAAGAAAATCCGCGCGCTTTACGACAAGCTCGGGATCGACTCGCTGGACGCGCTCGAAGCGGCGTGCAAGGACGGGCGCGTGGCCGGTCTGGCGGGATTCGGGGAAAAGACCGCGCACAATATTTTGCAATCCATCGAGCAGCGCAAGAGCGTGGCGGGGAGCTTTCTCCTCGGCGCGGTGGCGGATGCGGCGGAGGAGATTTACGAGGATCTGCGCTCGCACCCGGATGTCTCGCAGGCGGCCATCGGCGGCAGCTACCGGCGGCGCAAGGAGGTGGTGCATGATCTCGATTTTGTCGTCGCCTCGGCGCACCCGGAAAACGTGACCGCGTTTTTTACCACGCATCCGCTGGTGGAGAGCGTGATCGTCAGCGGCGCAACCAAATCGAGCGTGCGGCTCAAGGACGGCGTGCAGGCGGATCTGCGTGTGGTGAGCAACGCGCAATACCCGTTCGCGCTCAATTATTTCACCGGCAGCAAGGAGCACAACATCGTCCTGCGCAGCCGCGCTCTCTCGCACGGCTGGTCCCTCAACGAATACCGCTTCTCGCCCGTGGAAGGCGGGCGCGTGACGCCGGAGCCGATCCCCGAGATCGCCGAAGAACGCGACCTCTACCGGGCGCTCGGGTTGGACTGGGTTCCGCCGGAACTCCGCGAGAACCTGGGCGAGATCGCCGCGGCCGAGACGCACACGCTGCCGGATTTGATCGAATTGTCGAACCTGCGCGGCACCTTCCATTGCCACACCACGGCCAGCGACGGGCGCAATGCGCTGGAGGAGATGGCCAACGCCGCGCGTGCGCTTGGGTTGCAATACCTGGGCATCGCCGACCACTCCAAAAGCTCTTTCCAGGCGCACGGCCTGGACGAGGCGCGGTTGCTGGAGCAAGTCGAAGCCATCGAACGGCTCAACGCCACCTATGACGACGGATTCCGCCTCTTCGCCGGGGTGGAATGCGACATCCTCAAGGACGGCACCCTCGATTTTTCGGACGAAATCCTCTCCCGGCTCGACTACGTGGTGGCCAGCGTCCATTCCGTCTTCAATCTGCCGGAGGCGGAGATGACCCGGCGCATCATCCGGGCGATCTCCCATCCCCATGTCACCATGCTCGGGCACATGACCGGCCGGCTCCTGCTTACCCGCAAGCCGTATGCGCTGGACATCCCCGCCGTCCTTGACGCAGCGGCGCAGACAGGCACGCTCATCGAACTCAACGGCAATCCGCAGCGCCTCGACATGGATTGGCGTTGGTGGCCGCTCGCCAAGGAGAAGGGCGTGCGTTGCTGTATCAACCCCGACGCGCACAGCATCGACGGCTTCAAACACCTCTGGTTTGGTGTCCAAGCGGCCCGCAAAGGCTGGCTGACGCGCGCCGACGTGGTGAACACTCTCCCGCTGGGGAAAATCGAGGCGGTGCTGGCGGCCAAGCGTGATCATCAATAGCCACTCTCTTCAAGGGTTATGTATAAAATGAGCCAATTTCCATAAAAGTGGTTTATTTTATCCATCTGCTTTCTGTGAAAGCGGGCGATGTGCGGAGATTTATGCACTTTTTTACAGAGAAAGCCGTTCATTTTCTCGGGAAATGCCGGGGGCTGGCATAGGGGTTGCTAAATCCCTGCTTTCGCCACGCTTCTGGAAAACCACGTTTGAGCGCGGCGATCAAACCACATCCCAAACCACACCCTGTAGCGAATGAGTAATCTCTTTTCGCGCCTCGCTTGCGTAGGCGCATTTGTCGTTTTTTCGGCCAGTTCGGTCGTTCCCGCGTCCGCTGTTGAGCCCAAGCCGACCCCCACCGTGGAGCAGCGGCTTGCGGCCATGGAGGCGTATTTCCAAAACACCGATCCTGCGGCGGCCTTGGCGGATGCCAACGGGAAAACGCAGCCGGGCTTGACGACCCTTGCCGTGGGCGTGCCCGGCCCCGGTCACAATACGTGGATGATGCTCTCCGCCGCCGCCGTGCTTTTTATGACGCTGCCGGGGTTGGCGATTTTCTATGGCGGCTTGGTGCGCCGCAAGAACGTCCTCTCCGTTCTCGCCCAGTGCATGGGCGTGACGACGCTGGTGACGGTGATCTGGTGGGCGGTCGGCTACTCGCTGGCGTTCGCGCCGGGCGGCGGGACGTTTGGAAGGATTTTCGGCGGGCTCGATTATGCGTTTTTGCGCGGGGTGACTTCGGTTCCCAATGTCACCTATTCCCCGTGGGTCTCGCATAACGTGTATGCGATGTTCCAGATGATGTTTGCCATCATCACCCCGGCGCTGATTGTCGGCGCGGTGGCGGAGCGGATGCGCTTCCAGGCGATCCTCACGTTTGTGGGGCTCTGGATGTTTGTGGTGTACCTTCCCATCACGCACATGGCGTGGGGCGCGGACGGGCTCATGAACGGGGTTTTCAACCCGAACGCGGCGATCCGCGCGATTGACTTCGCGGGCGGCACGGTGGTGGAGATGGCCTCGGGGTGGAGCTCGCTCATTCTCTGCTTGATCGTGGGCAAGCGGATGAACTACGGGAAGGAACTCTTTGCGCCGCACAGCATGGTCTTTTGTATGGTTGGGGCCGGGATGCTGTGGGTGGGCTGGTATGGGTTCAACGCCGGGAGCGCGGTGGCCGCTGACGGCATTGCGGCGAACGCTTTTCTGACCACCACGCTCGCAGGCGCCGTGGCCAGCGGCACGTGGGCGTTTGCGGAATACATTGTGCGCGGCAAGGCGAGCGTGCTCGGCTTCTGCTCGGGCATCGTTGCCGGGTTGGTGGCGATCACCCCCGCGTGCGGGTTCGTCAATGCCTCCGGCGCGATCGTCATTGGCCTCCTCGGCGGGATCATTCCGTTTTTCGCGGTGTATAAATTGAAGGCTTGGTTCAAATATGATGATTCGCTGGACGTCTTCGGCGTGCACGGCGTTGCCGGGACGCTGGGGATGTTGCTGACCGGATTGCTGGCCGATCCGGCGGTGAACTCGAATCTCACCAATGGCGCTGCCCTCAAAAACGGGCTGGCCGGTTTGGTGCTGCACAATGGTCTCTGGCTGGAGCAACTCAAGGCGATGGGGCTGACCCTTGTGGTGGCCACCGCAGGCACCACAGTGGTTGCCTATGCTGTGCGGGCAATGATGCCTGTGCGGATCACGCCGGAAGAGGAACACTCCGGCCTCGATCTCTCCGAACACGGCGAAGAAGGCTACATCCTGTAGTCGGCAGGCGATTGCGGCGCGGGAAAAACGGCATCACTTCCGGTTCATCTGGAAAGTGAGGGCAGGTCGCGCCTTGCGCCGATGTCTGGCGCGCTGAAAGCGCAGAGGAAATAAGCCCAGGGCAAGCGCAGCGCCGCCCTGGGTGCTGTGCACAAACGGGTGCGCCCTGAAAGGGCGCTGGTAAGGGATGGAAACGATGGATTGCTAAACCATTTCCATTGGAGAAAGAGCATAGAGAGCGTTTCTCGGAAAGAATTTCCGAAACGCAGAAGGTGGATCGTGCGCTCCGCGCGCGATTCCGGGGTGGGCGTCGCAAACAAAATCAGCTCGCTGCGCTCAATGTGCTTTGGAAAATCGCCCGCGGAGCGGACGATCCACCCAGCCGATCCGCCACCCCTGCCGGGGTGAATCCGCTATTCTTTCTTCCGGGGGTGTCGCTGCGCTCAACCCCCGGCTGTTGTCTGTAAACCCTCCGGGTTAAATGCTCTTATTCAACCAGGCTTGGTGTTACTAAATGTTTCCAAGCGCCCTTGCCGGGAACGACGCATTTTTGTCTTAACCCAGGGCGTTGCCCCGGGCGGATTTCCTTTGCCCGTGCAGGGGCAGGTTGATCGGAAGAAAACGAACGTTTCTCCGTCTCACTTCCACTTGAAAATGCCCTTGGCCCAGGCCCAGACAAGGCTCTCCAGCAGGAGCAGCAGGAAGACCATGATGGCGAGGAAGTTGGGGACAGAGATGTTCACAAAGCCCATCGCGGCGAAGGGAAGCAGGAAGACGGTTTCCACGTCGAAGATCAGGAAGACGAGCGCGTAAAGGTAGTAGTGGGACTGGAATTGGATGCGGGCTGCGCCGGTGGATTCGATGCCGCATTCGTAGCTGGCTTGCTTGTCGTTGCCCGGTTTGGCGGGGGTGAGGCAGCGCGCAAAGAGCCACGCCATGGCGAGAGGGACGAGCGGGAAGACGAGCGCGATGGCCAGGAAGATCGTCAGGAGCAGGTAATCGTGGGACATGGCTTGGAGAAGTTCTGTGGTGTAAAATCAGTGCAGCGCGGCGGTTTTTGCGGCGAAGGTTGCTGCGGAGGTGACGGCGTTTTGGATGGGCTCCAGCAGTGCGGCGGGGTAAAGGCCGAGGGCGAAAACGGCCAACGCCAGAAAGCCGACAAAAACCGATGTAGCGCAACGCGGGCTGGGCTGGGCGGGTTCTGCGCCAGTGGGGATGACGAAGATGTGCTTGAGCACGATGAGGTAGTAGTAGAGGGAGACGGCGTTGAAGGCGACGGCGACGATGATGAGCCAGAGCAGGCCGAGGTTGCCATCGTAGAGGGAACTGACGGAGCCGAGCGCTCCCGCGAAGAGATAGAATTTGCCGAAGAAACCGGCGAGCGGCGGGATGCCCGCCAGCGAGACCATGAAGACGCCCATGCAAAGAGCGAGGCCGGGGGCGCTTTGGTGCAGTCCCTGGAAGTGGTGGAGTTGCGAGCCGCCCCGCCGCTGTTCGACCAGCGAGACGACGCCGAATGCGCCGAGGGTGGTGAGCGCATAGACGATGACGTAGAAGATCACCGAGGAGATGCCGGTGGTGCCTGTCGCCATGAGGCCCAGGAGCATGTAGCCGGATTGCGCGATGGCGGAGTAGGCGAGGATGCGCTTGACGTTGGACTGGCTCAGGGCGGCGAGGTTGCCCACGACGACGGAGGCCGCTCCGGCAATGGCGAGCAATGGCAGCCAGCCGGGCTGGAATAATCCCCACGCGGCGCTGCCAGTGCCTTTGGCGAAGCCGATGGTGAGGAGCTTTGCCAGGATGAGGAATCCGGCGACCTTGGAGCCGGAGGCGATGAGCGCTGCCGACGGGGTGGGCGCGCCTTCATAGACGTCGGGAGCCCAAAGGTGGAAGGGAACGGCGGCGACTTTGAACCCGAAGCCGACCATGGCCATGACGACCCCGGCGAGCAGGAGCGGGTCGAGGAGGGCGGCGCGCGGGGTGCGCGCGAGATCCGCAAGGGAGGTGGAGCCGGTGACGCCGTAGATGAGGCTCAGGCCGAAGAGGAGGAAGGCAGCCGAGACGCCGCCGACGAGGAAGTATTTCAACGCGGCCTCCGCAGAGGCGCTGCTGCGCTTGAGGTAGCCGGTGAGGATGTAGAGGGGGATGCTGGTCATCTCCAGGCCGATGAAGATCATCAACAAATCCTCCGTGCCCGCCAGCAGCATCATGCCGATGGTGGAGAAGAGGATGAGCCCGAGGTATTCGGCGAAGTGTTCGCGCACGGTGGATCCGGCGGCGAAGATCGCGGTGATGAGGCTCAGGGTGAGGAGGGTGAGTTTGACGAGTTGCGTGAGCGGATCGCCCACGACCATGCCGTTGGAGAGGTTGCCGTAATGGGGGTGGAGAACGAGCATGGCTGCGGCGATGATGCCGCCCAGCAGGGTCAGGCTCAGGAGCATGCCCCGCTTTTGCGCGGTGGATTTGAACAGCCCCGCGAGGAGAACGAGGAGGGCGGTATCCGCCAGCATGAATTCCGGGGTGAGGAATTGGAAGAGCAGTGAAGCGAAGCTCATTTTGCCACCTCCTGGATCAAGTGATGCATAAGTGAGTGCGGATTTTCAAAGCTCCACTGGATGGGAGCCAAAAGGATTTTTGGGAAAAGCCCGATGCCGAGGGTTGCGGCCATGAGGAGGATTGCGCCGAGCCGCTCCGGCAGGGTGATCGGCTCGAACTCGTGCGCCGCATCTTCATGCGGCACGGCTGCGGCTCCGTGCGCCGGGAAGAAGGTGCGTTGCAGGGCGCGAAGGGTGAATGCGACGGTGATGATGACGCCGAGGCCCGCAAAGACGAGGAGGATTGGGAAGGCTTTCCACGCGCCGAGGAGGATGGAGATTTCCGCAATGAAGCCGCTGAAGCCGGGAAGCCCCATGGAGGCGAGCGAGGCGACGACGAAGGTGAACGCGGCGAAGGGCATCGCCTTGGCAAGGTTCATGCCGCCAAGAAGGGCGATTTCGCGGGTGTGTGTCCGGTCGTAGATCATGCGCCCCACCACGGCGAAGAGCAGGCCGCCGATGATGCCGTGGGAGAACATTTGCAGCACCGCGCCGCTCAGGCCGATGGTGTTTAATGTGACCAGGCCGAGCAGGACGAAACCCATGTGGTTGATGCTCGAATAGCCGACGACGAATTTGAGATCCTTTTGCGCCAGCGCGACGAGTGCGCCGTAGAGGATGCCCGCTGTGGCGAGGAGCGCGATGGGGATGCGCCAGTATTCCAGGCCCAGCGGGAAAAGGGTCATCGCCACGCGCAATGCGCCGTAGCTGCCCAGCTTCATCACGACGCCCGCGAGCAGCATGGAAACGGCGGTGGGCGCGGCGACATGGCCGGTGGGCGCCCAGGTGTGGAAGGGCCAGATGCCCGCAAGGATGCCAAAGCCGAGGAATAGCACCGGGAACGCCCAGAGTTGGAAGGCGGACGGATATTTGACCTTCGCCAGCGAGAGGAGGTTGAGGGAGTGATCCGGCGCGAGGACGTAGACGCCCAGCAGCGCCAGAAGGATGAGCGCGCTGCCCACCACGGAGTAGATGGTGAGCTTCATCGCGCCGTATTCGCGGTTGGTGGAGCCCCAGTTGGAGATGAGGAAGTATTTCGGGACGATGACGATCTCGTAAAAGACGAAGAGCAGGAAGAGATCGAGGCTCTGGAAGACGCCGTAGACGCCGCCGATGATGGTGAGGAAGAGCGCGAAGAAGGCGCGGGGCTGCTGGGTGACGTTCCAGGAGAAAAGGACGCCCGTGATGGCGATGATGCCGGTGAGCAGCAGGAGCACCAGGCTGATGCCATCCGCGCCGGTGGTGAAGCCGATGTTGGGATGTTGCACCCACGGGAGGTTGAGAACCGACTGGATGGGATACGCGCCGGGCGTCATGTCGTAGCGTTGGAACGCGGCGATGGCGAAGCCGAACCCGGCGAGCGCGGCGGCGAGGGCGATCCATTTTGCAGCGGCACCGAATCGCACGGGCAGCAGCAGAATCAGGAGAACGCCGAGAAAGGCGGACAGGAATGTGGCGGTGAGGAGAAATTCGGTCGGCATTATGGCAGGAGTTTGAGGGCCGTGTTGTTGAAGAGGGAGATGAGGAGTTGCGGGTAGATGCCCAGCGCGAACATCAGCGCGATGATCGGCGCGACGATGAAGCGTTCGCTGAGGGTGAGATCGCGGAAGCCGGCCCAGCGTTCACTGAGCGGGCCGTTGAAGACGCGCTGGATGAGCGTGAGCAGGAAGACCGCTGTGACGAAAAGGCCGATGGCGGCAAGCGTGGAGGCCAGCGGAGCGAGCGCAAAGGAGCCTTTGAAGATGAGGAATTCGCCCACGAAACCGTTCAGGCCGGGCAGGCCGAGCGAGGAGAAAATGCTGATGCCCATGAGGCCGGTGAGCACCGGGGCGACTGTGCGCAGGCCGCCGAAGTCGTTGAGGCCGCGCAGGCCGTCGCTACGGCGTTCGAGGAAGCCGATGAAGCAGAAGAGCGCGGCGGCGGTGATGCCATGGTTGAAGACCTGGAGCAGGACGCCGTTTAGCGCTGCGGCGCGCTCGTTGGCCGCGCCGTGGAGTGCCGCGGTGACGGCGAAGATGCCCAGCAGGCAGTAGCCCAAGTGGTTGATGGAGGAGTAGGCGACGATGCGCTTCAAATCCTTCTGCGCAAGCGCCGCTAGCGCGGAGAAGACGATGGTGACAATGGCGAACGCAAGCAGCGGTGTTGCCAAATGCTCCATCAACCCCGGGAAAAGCGGCATCAGCAAGCGCAGGAACCCGTAGACGCCCATTTTGGAAAGGACGCCTGTGAGGAGCATGGAGACCGGGGCCGGGGCTTCGGAGTAAGCGTCGGGCAGCCAGGTATGGAACGGGACGACGGGCACCTTGACCGCGAGGCCGAGGAAAATGCCGCCGAAGACGAGCAAGTTGATGCAGTCGGGATGCCAGTGAAAAGCCGCCGTGAGCGCTTTGCTGAGCTTGTGATGCTGCGCGAGCGTGGCGAGATCCACGAGGTTGAAGGTTCCCGTGGCCTGGTGGATCGCCAAAAATCCGAGCAGCATCGCAAAGCCGCCAAAGAGCGTGTAGATGAAGAACTGCGTGGCGGCGGCGGTGGCTTTCACGCTTCCCCCCATGCGAATCAAGAGGAAGACGGGGACGAGGCTCAATTCATAGAAGAGGAACCAGTGGATGAAATTGAGCGCGGTGAAGGTGCCAAAAAGCGTCGTCTGCAAAAGCAGGATGAGGCTGGTGTTGAGCTTGGTGACGCGGTCTCCCAAGGCGAGCAGCGCGAACGGGGTGATGATCGCGGTGAGCAGCAAAAGCATCAGGCTCAGGCCATCCGCGCCAAGGTGGTATTGGATGTGCAGCGAGGGAATCCATTCCCATTTTTCGACGAATTGCAGCCCGCCCGCGGCGCTGTCGTAGTTGAACGCCAGCGTCAGGGCTGCTCCGAGCGCGGCGAAAGCGAACCCGAGCCCCGCAGCGCGGATGAGCGGTCGGTGGGCGGGGAGGATCGCGACGAAGATCGCGCCCAAAAGCGGAAGGAAGGTGAGTAGGGAAAGAAGGGAATTGCTCATGCCGGTGCTACACTAAAAGCCATCCAATAAGGGCGAGGAGAACGACCATGCCCACGCCGATGACGCGCAGGTAACCCTGCACGCGCCCGCCTTCGCAGGAAGCGATGCCGCCGCCGTATTCGCGCAGGGCGTTGCAGGAGTTGTCGAAGCCGAGGTTCAAGAGAAAGCGGTCGATGCGGTCGCTCAGGTGCGAGATCAAGACGGAGAGCCCTGCGGCGCCGCTGACCGCCGCCGTGAGAATCCGGCGGTCGATCCATGCGGAGATGCCGCCCAGGAACGCCAGCGCGCGCACGAGCGTGGCGTTGTAGAGCTCGTCCACGTAGAGGCGATTTGCCAGGGCGTTGTAGATGGGCGCGAGAGCGGCTTCGAGGGGATCAATATTTGAAAGCGGGCGGCGTCCATAAACGAGCCAGCCAAAGCCGAGGCCGCACGCGACGATACCGATAGAGATCGCGGCGATGTGCAGGAAGCCGGGTTCAAAGAGCGCGGCGAAGTGGAAGGCCACGTGTTCGCCGGTGAGGAACCCCTCGAACCAAGGCCAGGCGGGCGTGGCGGGAAGGGAGAAGAGGACGGCGGCGGTAGCAAGGATCGCCAGCGGGACGGTCATCACGGCGGGGCTTTCGTGAGGGTGCGCGTGGCCGCGATAGTTCCCGACGAAGACGTAGAACATCTGGCGCGTCATGTAGAACGCGGTGAGGAACGCGGCGCAAACCGCCATGTAAAACGGAAGCTGCGAGACGGGCCACGCGTGCGCGGCGTGCAGGATGGCATCCTTGCTCCAGAATCCGCAGAAGAAAACGGGGAACCCGGCCAGCGCCAGCATGCCAACGGTGTAGGTGAGGAACGTCACCGGCATGTGCCGACCCAGTCCGCCCATCTTGCGGATGTCCTGTTCTTCGTGGACGCCGTGGATCACGGAGCCCGCGCCGAGGAAGAGCAGCGCTTTGAAGAAAGCGTGGGCGATCAAGTGGAGCATCGCGGCCCCCACGCTGCCGACGCCGAGCGCGAGCATCATGAAGCCGAGTTGCGAGACGGTGGAGTAGGCGAGGATGCGCTTGATGTCCGTTTGCGCCACGGCGATGAAGGCGGCGAAGAGCGCGGTGAATGCGCCGATGCCCGCGACAACGAGCAACGAGACAGAGTGCGCGCCGGTGGCTGTGAAGATCGGGAAGACGCGCGCGACGAGATAGACGCCCGCCGCGACCATCGTGGCGGCGTGGATCAAGGCGCTGACCGGGGTCGGGCCTTCCATCGCGTCCGGCAGCCAGACGTGCAGCGGGAACTGGCCCGACTTGCCGGCCGCGCCGCAGAAGATCAGGAGCGCAATGACGTTGGAAAGAGCGAGCCCGCCCACCATCGTTTTCGCCATTGTGGCGAGGGCGGCTTGCTCCAGGCAGCCGTGACCGTTGTCGTAGAAAAGGAGCGTGCCCGCGGCCTGGTAGAGCCAGAGCATGCCGATGAGGAACCCCATGTCGCCGACGCGCGTGGTGAGGAAGGCTTTCTTGGCAGCGGCGGCGGCCTCGGGTTTGTGGAACCAGAAGCCGATCAAGAGATAAGAGGCGAGGCCGACCAGTTCCCAGCAGATGAAGGTCAGCAGCAGGCTGTTGGAGAGCACCACGCCGAGCATCGCGCCGGAGAAGAGGGAGAGGAACGTGAAAAAGCGGGTGGCGTTCCGATCGTGCGCCATGTAGCCGACGCTGTAGATGAAGATCAGCAGCGTGACAAAGGAGACCATCGCGGCCATTGTGGCGCTTAAGGGATCGAGCAAAAAGCCGAGCCGCAGGGTTTCGTGGCCGAAGGTGAGCCAGGCGAAATTGGAGTGCTGCTCGACGCAGAACTTCAGCGAGGCAAAGAGCAGTAGCAGACTGATTCCGGTGGCGATCGCCTGTGCCCCAATCACGAGCGCGATGGAGGTGCCCCGCTGTTCGCGTTTTAAAAGCGCGGTCATTCCTGCTGCGAGCAAAGGCAGCAAGGGAACCAGAGCCATGAGTATACCAGTATGCATTTTCGTTAGCCTTTGAGTTGGTGGGCGGCGTTCACGTCAACGCTGCGCAGGCGGCGGTGGACTTGGATGATGATGGCGAGCCCGACGGCGGCTTCGGCGGCGGCGAGCGCGATGGAGAAGATGGCGAATAGGACGCCGGTGAGCGCTTCGGGGTGCGCGCTGAATTTCCAGAACGCGATGAAATTCAAATTGCCCGCGCCGAGCATCATTTCGATGCCGATCAAGACCATGATGGCGTTGCTGCGCGTGAGCGCGGCGAGCAGGCCGAAGCAGAAGAGCACGGCGGAGATGGCGAGCAGGACTTGGAGCATCATGATGGGCGTTCCTCCTTGGCGAGCAGGGCGGCTCCGATGAGGGCGGCGGTCAGGAGAATGGCCGTGCCTTGGAGCGGAAGCAGGGTGTGGTTCAAGAGATTCTCGCCAATAGCTTTGGCGGGCGCGGTAGCGGCCACTGCGGGCGGCACGGCCTCGCGGGCATGCGGGCTGAAGAAGATCGCGGCGAGCAATCCGGCGAGCACGAGCAGGGCAACGCCTCCGCCGAGGGCAGCGTTGATCGCCTTGGAGAGTTGGAACGCCCGGAACGGGTTGTTGCTGGCGGCGACTTCGCTCGCCGGGGTGAGCAGGATGGCGAAGAGAATCAGCATCGTCACCGCGCCCACATAGACGAGCAACTGCACAAAGCCGACGAATTCCGCGCCCAGCGCGATGAAGAGCACGCCCAGCGCGATGAAGGAGAGCGTGAGACAGAGGGCGCAATGGATGAGGTTGCGCAGCATCACCGCCGCCGCTGCGGCCAGCAGCATGAGCAGCGCGGGGAGGAGGAAGAGCCACTGCGGGGCTTGATCCCAAGGCAGCGCGGTCAGTTTTTGAATCAAATCGTGCATGTTACTCGGAGAAGAGGTAGGGGCGGTTGTTGGCGGAGTGACGCCGTGTGAAGCAGAAGTAACCCAGCAGGAGGTAGGGCACGCCGACAAGCAGCGCGGAGATGCCCCACGCTTGCGCGCCGCGTCCGGCGTAGTGCCACGCGGCGGCGGAGATCAGCGCAGCGAAGCTCATCGGGAGCATGAATTTCCATGCGAACTCCATCATCTGGTCAATGCGGAAGCGGGGGAGCGTGGCGCGCACCCAGACCATCGTGAAGGCCAGGAACGCCAGCTTGCCGAAGAACCAGCACCAGGAGGGAATCCACTCCAGGAACGGGCAGGGGGCGTTGTAGCCGCCGAGGAAGAGCGTTACCAGCATGCCGTTGATGGCGAACATGCCGACGTATTCCGCCATGAAGAAAATCGCGTATTTGAAGCCGGAATACTCGGTAAGATGGCCCGCGACCAGTTCGCTCTCGCCCTCGGGAAGATCGAACGGGCAGCGGTTGGACTCAGCCAGCGCGCCGATGTAAAAGAGCACGCATGCCGCGAAGCCCCACGGGGTGAAGACGAACCATTTCGGGAGGAGCCCGAAGGCGTAGCCGCCCTGCGCTTCCACAATCCCCACGGGCGAAAGTGTTCCCGCGACCAGCGCCGCGATGACTGCGGACATGACCAGCGGCAGTTCGTAGCTGATCATCTGGGCGATGGCGCGCATGGCGCCCATCACGGAATATTTGTTGTTGCTCGACCACCCGGCCATGAAGACGGCCAGTTCCGTGCCCGCGCCAAGCGCAAAGAAATAGAGGATGCCCGACGAGAGTTCCACCGGGATCATGCCGCGCCCGTAAGGAATGATGGCAGGCAGCATGAGGGCCGGGGCGACCATCACGACGGGGGCGAGGAAGTGGACGATCTTGTCCGCGCCACGCGGCACGATGTCTTCCTTGGTGAGCATCTTGATGCCGTCTGCCACCGGTTGGAAGAGGCCGCAGAGCCGCCATTTGAAGAAGCCCACGCGGTTGGGGCCGTAGCGGTTCTGCATGCGGGCGAGGATTTTCCGCTCGGCCACCGACATGAGGGCGAACATCGCCAGGTAGACGCCGAGGATGGCGACGATGACGATCAAAATGGAAACGAGGGTGAGCAGCGCGGGGATGAGCCAGTCGGGCGGCGTCACGCCCGTTTTTGCGCAGAGCCATTTGCAAATCCACTCGACGAGGTCGAGGACGAGCTGCTTGGCTGCCAGGGGAAGGTTCTCTAGGAAGTTCATTGCGCGGGTTGCTCCGGTTGAGTCGTGGTTGCGGCGGCCTTGGCTTCCGCTTCCTTCGCGGCTTTAGCGGCTGCCGCCTTTTCCGCTGCGGCTTTGGCTGCGGCGGCCTTCTTGATGCGGGCGGCTTCGATCCGGGCGTCGGTTTCCGCCGCTTCCGTCGGGTGAATCTGGCGATAGTATTCGTTCGACTTCAGAAGCTGATTCTTGTGGATCACCAGATCCCCGAACCGGCCATAGGAGCTTACTTCGTAGATGTTATCCATGCGGATGGACTCGAAGGGGCAGACCTCCACGCAAATCTGGCAGCCCATGCAGACAGAGATGTCGATGTCGAAGATCGCGGGCCGCCGGATGGCTTTGCCGTTGGCGTCCTTGTCTTGCACGATGTAGATGCACTGCGGCGGGCATTCCTTCTCGCAAATCTTGCACGCCACGCAGCGGATGCCCGTTTCGGGATCGTTGTCAAAAATCAGGAAGGGGAAGCTGCGCGAGGTCTCGACGAGCGTGGGCCGCTCTTCCGGGTATTGTTCCGTAATAAGGCGTTTTTCGCGTTTGGGGTCGAAGAAGCTGCCCACGAAGTTGAGGGCCGTGACCGCCATGCCTTTAAAGATGCCTGAGCCGGGTAAGTTCATGGATGTTTAACGGTCCACTTCGCCCAAGACGATGTCGATGGAGCCGAGGATCACCATGACGTCGGCGATCTTGGTTCCCACGCACATTTCTTCGAGCAGGGTGAGGTTGATGAGGCTTGGGGGCCGGATGTGGTAGCGCGCGGGCTTTTCCCCGCCATCGCTGATGAGGTGGAAGCCGAGTTCGCCCTTGGGGCCTTCGATGCGCCCGTAGGCTTCGCCCACCGGAGGCTTGAAGCCGCGCTGTTTGGCGGCGGGGTTGACGATGGGGCCTTCGGGGATTTGCGCGAAGGCTTGCCGGAGAATCTCGATGGACTCGCGCGCTTCGAGAATGCGCATCATGAAGCGGTCAAAGCAGTCGCCCACCGTGCCGCGCGGGACGCGGAATTTGAGGCGGGGATAGACGCCGTAGCCGTCCACCTTGCGGATGTCGTAATCCACGCCGCTCGCGCGGAGCACCGGGCCGGAGAGGCCGCCATTGATCGCCCGTTCCGCGCTCAACACGCCCACGCCTTGCAAGCGGGCCAGGAGGATTTCGTTGCCGGTGAGCAGCGCTTCCATTTCGTCGAGGAACGCCGGGTAGGTTTCCACATAGGCGCGCGCTTTTTCCAGCCAGCCCGCCGGGAGATCGCAGCGCACGCCGCCGAACCGCATGTAGTTGACCATCATGCGCGCGCCGGTGAGCCATTCAAAGAGGTCGAGGATTTTTTCGCGTTCGCGGAACGCATACATGAGGGCAGAACCCCACGCGCCCATGTCGCCGAGGATGAACCCAAGGAACGCGGTGTGATTCTGGAGGCGGGTCAGTTCGCCCACGATCACGCGGATGTATTCCGCGCGCTCCGGGACTTCAATGCCCGCGAGGGTTTCCACCGCCCGGGCGTAGGCCCAGTTGTTGGTGATCGGGCAGATGTAATCGAGCCGATCCGTGTAAGGCATGCAGGCCAACCAGCTCATTTTTTCCGCAAGCTTCTCGTGGTTGCGGTGCAGGTAGCCGAAGACCGGCTGGAGTTTGGTGATGGTCTCGCCTTCCATCCGCACGTTCATGCGGAAGACGCCGTGCGTGGAGGGATGCTGCGGCCCGAGCGAAACGTCCAGGGTGCTCGTCCCGGCTCCGTTGGCTTGACTAAGCGAAGAGGTGTGCGGTTGGAAACTCATGCGTGGGTGGCGGCGGATTTCTGGACAAGGTCGCCGTGCGGGGTCGGCTCGTATTCGTAGTCGTCGGGTGCGACGTAGTCTTTGCGCAGGGGATGATCGGCGAATTCCTCCCACATGAGCAGGCGGCGCAGATCGGGGTGGCCCTCGAAACGGATGCCGAAGAGGTCAAAGGCTTCGCGTTCCTGGAAGTCGGCGCTTTTCCAAACACGTGTAAGCGAAGGCACGACAGAATCCTTGTCCCGGTCGCCCGTGCGCATGCGCAGGGTGATGGGCCCGTGCTTTTTGGCGATGGAAAAGAGGTGGTAGACGGCTTCCAGGTGGTCGGCGCAATCGACGCCGCTGACGTTGGAGGCGTAGTCCAGCAGCAACTCCGGGTCGGTCTTGAGGAATTCCGCCACTTGGAGCGCGTCTTCGCGATGCACCACCAGCGAGTGTTGCCCCGAGGGGCTCGGGTTGTTGAGCAGTTCGACGCGGGCTTGGGGCAGCGCCGCTTGGATGCGTGCGAGAACGGTTTCGGGTGAGATCATTCGGCGGAAACGGCGGTGCGTTGGGGACAGAAAACGTCCGGGTTGGCCGGGGGAATCAAATCGTGCGCCCCGTAGACGGGCACGGGATACTCAGCGGGAGCATCCGGGTCAGCATGGCGGGGAAGGCTTTCCCCGAAAAGGCGTTGTTTTTCAATCTTCTCCTGCAAGGTGATGAGCCCCTGGAGCAGGGCTTCCGGGCGCGGCGGGCAGCCGGGGATGTAGACATCCACGGGGATGTAGCGGTCGATTCCCTTCAGGACATTGTAGCCTTCCTTGAAGGGACCGCCCGAAATGGCGCACGCGCCCATGGCGATCACATACTTCGGCTCGGGCATCTGGTTGTAGAGACGCACCACCAGCGGGGCCATCTTCTTGGTCACCGTCCCGGCGATAATCATGAGATCCGCCTGACGGGGGGAGGGGCGGAAGACTTCCGCTCCAAACCGGGCCATGTCAAAGCGGGCGGCTGCGGCGGCGATCATCTCGATGGCGCAGCAGGCAAGGCCGAACTGGAGCGGCCAGAGGGAGTTTTTCCGGCCCCAGTTGTACAAATCCTCAAACGAGGCGATAAAAATGCCGCGTTTTTCTAATTCCGATCTGAGCGCATCGTCAGTCATGAGCCATCCAATTTGACTGGAAATTGTCGGATCGGCAAGACCGAGTTTTGCCGAGTCCGGCCCGCAAATTGTTCATTTCGGCATATTTTTCCTGCAAGTTCTGCTGGATTTTCTCCAGTTTTCCCCTTTTCTCTCAATGGAGGAACCACTGATGTCAGAACTTCTCTTCATTTTTGCCGCGGCGCTTTTGAGCATGGGGTTGCGGAGCTTTGTCCACCCGGTCTTATTTAAGCTCGGTTCATTTTGCATTTTGGGCACCTCGTTTTTGGTCGGGTATTTTGCCACGGGCCGCTGGGAGGTGGGGGCGCTGTGCGCCGCGAGTTGGCTGATGCTCCCGTGGCTGGAGATTTTGACGCGCGTGCGCAAGGCCCGGCTCCCAAGGGTCAAACCGCTGCACCACCAATACCCGCCTTCGCGCGATCTTTTCCCGGACTTGGGCGCGCTCACGCAGGAAATGGAGGAGGAGGGCTTTGAGCAAGTCGATGACGCGGGCTGGGACTGGGAGGAGCACCGGCAGTTCTTCCGCCTCTTTTACAAGAGCGACGAACGCTTGCAGGCCTCCATTTGCCTGATGAACCAGGAGGATGTCGCGTTCTACTACCTGAGCTTTTCTTCGCGGAGCAAGGACGGAACCTCGTGGACGACGTGGAATTATCCGTTTTCGTACGCGATGAAGTTCGCGCCGCAATTCCGGACAAACCGGATTTGGGGGGATCGCAGCATCCTGGAGATGGTGGCCAGCCACCGGGAGTTTTTGAAAAAATCGGGGGTGCTGGCAGAGGGGCTCTCCCTGTCGACCCCGGAAGAGATGCAGCTTTCCATGCAGCAGGACATGGAACTTCAAATTGCTCACAACATCTCCGTGGGCCTCCTGCTGCCGGTGGAGGAGGGGAGGGTGCGCTATTCCTGGCGGGGGCTGCTCTTCGTCTGGATGCAGTTTTTGCGGGATTTCGTGCGGTTTTCTTAAGAATGAAAAAATTAGGAAGCCAGGAAAGCAGGAAAAAACAAAAATTTTCTCGCCTCTGTATTTTTCCTGGCTTCTTGGCTTCCTAATTTATCTCTTCAGTCCTCCAGTTCCGTGTGGATGTGGATGAAGTGGAGCAGGTCGTGGCGGGTGATGATGCCGATGAGCCGTTGGGCTTCGTCGAGCACTCCCAGGCTGCCTTGGCCGGGGATGAGCAGCAGCCGCAGGGCGTTGGCGGCGCTGGTTTCGGCGGGGATGCCCAGGTGCGCGTCGTGCGCCTCCGCCACTTCGCCCGCGAGGGTGTAGGGCCATTTTTCGCGCGGGACATCTTTGAGGGAGTCCAGCCGCAGCAGTCCCCGGAAGCGCCGGTCGTCGTCGATGACCGGGAAGGCGATGTGGTGGTTGGTGAGAAAATAGTCGTCCACGGCGAGGTTGAGCGGCAGGTGCGAGGGAACGCATACGGGATCGTGCGTCATCAAGTCGCGCACCAGGATGCCATCGAGGATTTCCTTGGAGAGGGCCTGTGCATAGCCGCTTTCCGCCGCGCTTTTGAGAAAGCTGCCGATGATCAGAAAAAGAAGCCCCTGCCCCCATTCGCCGCCAAAGACGACAATCACCCCCAGCGCCATGAGAAACCAACTGAAGGCCACGCCAATGCGCGAGGTGACGAAGGTGGCGTGGCGAAATTTGCCGGTGTGCAGCCAGATGAGCGCGCGCAGGATGCGTCCGCCGTCGAGCGGATACCCCGGGATGGCGTTGAAAATCACCAAAAGCAGGTTGACCGCCGCGAGCCAGTTGAAAACGACGGCTCCCTCGGGAAAGCTCGCCATGGTGCAAGCCCAGGAGATGGCGTGATAGACGACTACGAGAACGAGCGACACGGCAGGCCCGGCGACGGCGATTTTGAGTTCGCTCTTGGGATCGTCCGGCTCGCGGGAGATTTCCGCCAGGCCGCCGATGAAGAGCAGGGTGATGCTGGGAACGGGGATGCCGCAGCGCTGGCTCACGACGCTGTGGCCCAGCTCATGCAAAAGGATGGAGAGAAAAAAAAGCAGGGCCGCGAGCACGCCCATCGCGATGTAAACCGCCGGGTCGCGCCCGGCCAGTTGGTGGGGAAAAAAGAAGCTGGAGAGGGTGTAGATGACCAGCGCGACGATGAAGAACCAGGAGTAGTCCAGGTAAAACCGAATCCCAAGGAAGGTGCCCAACAGAATGCCCGAGCGCGTGCGATCTTCCTGTTGGCCGGGAGGGGGTGCCTCTGGCGGTTCAGGGGATCGCATGTTTCCTGGGTTCATGGGATCGGTTTGGGTGGCGGGGGAGGCGGTGGCAGAGAGGATTTCGGAGTCAGATCGACCGGCAGCCACGGAGTGCCAGCCAGCGGTTTTCTTGTGGTGGAAAGGGTGGCGGTATCCGCAGGAAGCGGCTTTGCGCCGGGGGTGAAGGCGATGCGGATCAACTCCGCGTCCTCCGGCCGTTGCCCGGTAAAGGTGGAGGAGAGATGGTCGGGCGCGCCGAGGAAATAGCCGTCAAATTTCTGGATCGAGTTCTCGCCGAGGAATTTCCCGGAAAGGTGCGCCACCACATAGGGCTCCGGGCCGATTTGCCAGGTGCCGCTTTCCAGTTTCCCGATGGCGTAGGAGGTTCCCGCAGGGAGCCCGGTGAAGGTGACGCTGCCCGTGGCGGCCAGGGGTGAACCCGTGCCGACAAAAAGGAGGGCGGCGGCCACCGTGCCGTCCTTGATCGCAAGCGGCTCGGCGGTGGCGGCGCTCACGCGGTAGCTCCAGCGGTCGAAGGGCGTTTTCAGGCTGATTGCGGGTGCCGGCACACGGATTGTTTCGGGGTTGCCGCTGTTGATGAGCGCACCGAAGTGGGGCTGGGGCGTGGTTTCCAGGGCGACGATTTCGGCGGCACCGGTGACGCTGGCCGCCTCGCGCGTGCCGGTGACGGTGACATCGAGATTCGCGCTCCCGGCCCAGTCTGCCCCGGCGTTGAAATGGACTTTCTCCCCGTGGACGAGGAGATCAAAGGCGGGGGCGTCGAACTTGGAGAAATCCAGCGAGCCGGTGCCGGAGAAGTCGCCCAAGGGATGGCTGGCGGCGCATTTGGTGAAGCGCAGGACGTTGCCGTCGATCTCGGCTTCCGCCTCCAGTTTCTCCAGCGCGGGCAGCCATTCTGTGGCGGGGAGTTGGCCTTTGGTGAGTTTGATTGCGCCGGTGATGTGGAGGTTGCGCAGGGTGCTCTCGGTTTTGAGTGTGCCGGTGAGCAGGCCGCGCACGGGAATTTGGCGACCGGTGAGGTGGGCGGCGTCTTCAAGTTGCACGCCCTTTGCGGTGAGGCTCGCCACGAGAGGGGCGTCCGGGTCGAGGGTGGCCAGGCTGGGGTTTACCCACCATTGGAAGAGGTTGAAGGGCAGCGTGGCGTCGCCTTCCAGCCACGGGACTTTCTTTTGCGTGAGCTTGAGCGCTTCGAGCTTGAGCGTCTTTTCATACGCCGCGAGCCGTCCTTCCAGGCGCGTTTCGTCATTGGCGAGCACACACTTGCTGAGCGAGAGGCCGCCCGGCGCGTAGGTTCCCTCCAGGTCGGCGTCGATGGGCAGCGTGGCGGAAATTTCTGCGGTGCGCAGGGTGTGCAGCTTGCGGAAGTGGGCGCTAAACGCGCCGGAATGCGTCTCGGAGGTGCCATCGCCAGACCACTTGACCACGAGCCCGCCGCCGGGAGGCGCGGGAACGATCGGTTTTTGAAGCAGCGCGCTGTAGACGGAAAGCTCTTCGATGGAGGCGTTGAGTTCGCCCTGGTAGCGCCGTTCGCCAAGGATGTTCACCGATCCTTTTCCGCGCACGAAGTCCGCGCCGCGGGTGGCTTCCAGAGTCAGGATTTGCAGTTCGTTGCCGTCGAGTTTAATCCCGGCGTTGAAGAGGTCGAAGGGGACGCCGCGCCAGGAGAGCTTGGAGCCGGCCACGAGCAGCTGGCCTGCGTAGGATTTTTGGTAGCCGCGGATCGAGCCGTCCACGGTCATCTTCCCGGCGGTGTCGGCGAACTGCGGGCCGAAGAGCGCGGAGAGTTCGGTGAGGTTGTCGAGGCGGGCGTTGATGTCGAAGCTGAAGTCCGAGAGCCACCACGGCGTTTGTTCGCCCGGCAGCGCCAGTTCGCCCTTCAGATGCAGGGTATTGTGGGCCTGCTGAAGCTCCAGCTCGGGGATCTGCATCCGGTGGTTGACCACCGTCGCGCCAAGCACCAGCGAGTTCCACTGCCTGTCGCCCCAGCGGAAATCATGGGCCTCAAACCGCGTGGAGAGGGTTGCGTTTTCCAGTTCATGCGGGGAACCCCGGAACGTGAACCGCCCTTCTTTAATGACCCCCCCGGTTTTCTCCGGCGCGCTCAGGAACTGGCCCAGCGCTTCCACGGAAATGTTCGAGAAGTAGCCGACGATGTCATAGGTCGGCAGCCGCCCGAGCGAGGTGTTGAGCAGCTCGCCGCCCAGGGAGCCGCCGAACGCCGCGAAATCGAAATCCACTTGCAGCCGCCCGTGCGCCATGTCGCCGAGATCGCAGGAGAGGCTTTTTAAGAGCACACCGTCACTCAAAGTAATATCCGCCACCCGCAGGCGCGTCCCTTGCAGCGCGGTGGTGCCGCGCAGGAGGTTGAAACTGCGGCTCATGCGGCCTTGTTCCAGCGTGAGTTTTTCCACGGCGATGACGCCGGGCTTCAACGAGCTGACCGTGAAACGGGCATCGGCAAAAGTCACCGTGCGCTCGCCCATGTGGAAGAGGAAGGTCGAGTTGGAAACCTCCGTAAGAGTTGGCGCGGGCAGCCATGGCTCGAAATCCAATGCGATTTGAGCGGGCGTCGGCTCCGGGCCCTGCGCTTTCGCGTAAGGCTGGAAGGTGATGTCCGCATGGACGCCTTCGAGCGTCAGGCGATCAAAAAAACCTTTCCCCTTCTGCTTGACCAGCGCGCTCCAGGAAAAAGCCACCTGCGCCGAGCGCACGCTCACCTTGGAAAGCACCGCCGCGCGGGAAGAAGCGAGCCAGATGTCTCGAAAAAGGATTGGTTTAAAGAGGCTTCCCTGCACTTCGCCAATCTCCAGTTGCAGACCCTGGCGTGCCGCCTGGAAAGCCACCCCCTCGCGCACCAGAATGCGGAAGGAGTGCGGCTCGACCAGCGCAAGTAAAAGCAGGCTGATCATGCAAAGGCCTGCGATTCGGATACGTCGGAAAAGAGAGAATTTAGTTTGGGTGCCCACGGGTAAGGAAACCGTGTATTCTCAACGAGAAGCCGCTCCGGTGCAAGCAGCAAGGCGAGAGGGGGAAAGAGACCGAATGGGAGGGGACGATTCTTCCTCCCCTCAATGCCATGCGACCCTTGCCCGGTTTCTTTTCGATTTACGGGGGGGAAGTTCAAGACGGACTTTCAGAAGCCCCCATCAACCCACTCAAAACTATGCTCCAGAAAATGCATTCCCGGCGCGGGGGCTTCACCCTCGTGGAAATCATGATTGTGGTCGCCATCATTGGCTTGCTCGCTGTCATCGCCCTTCCCAACTTCCTGCGCGCCCGTCTGCGCTCGCAAGCCACTTCTTGCAAGCTGGATTTGAAGATGCTGGATGAAGCCATCGGCCAGTACGCCATTGAGAACAACAAGAAGCCGACAGATGCGGTCGCCTTCACCGATCTCAAGTGCTACATCAAGGACAGCAGCCCGCTCTATTATAATGGAGGCACGGATTTGCTGGGCAACACGATCGGCCTGACCACCATCGCCGCCAATGTGAGGGTTCCTGCCGCCACCAAGACGGCCACGGCAACCGTTGCGGACGACACCTTTTGGTCTCCCTACCAGTAAAGTGTTGTTTGAGAGAAACACGCTCACTTTCTGAGCTGGTGACTGCGGCAACCCAGCCAAAGCGGCCTCTTTGTTTTCCAGAGAACGCTTGATTTGCGTCCCCTGAACCATTAGGAGTGCAAAGTGGGTTCCACGCCGCAGACTCTAGCGGGTTGCTAAAACGGTTTATAAGCGGAAAAAACGCCGCTGAAAAATCTGTCGCAAGTGGTTCCCAACAGATAGATGCGCCCGTAGCTCAGCTGGATAGAGCAACGGATTTCTAATCCGTGGGTCGGGAGTTCGAGTCTCCCCGGGCGTACTTTTTAGAGACGTTCTGACTCGAAAAGAATTTCCGAATCCCCAAGCACCGCTGTGTGGTGGATCGGCCGCTCCGCGGGCGATTCTTCAAAGCACATCGAGCGTAGCGAG
>JBAXQF010000008.1:0-40667 GCA_037131875.1 Verrucomicrobiota bacterium | reverse complement strand
GTTCAACAAATCTCACCACCCTTGGCAAGAAATATTATTAACAAAGTAGAACTAAGCGCCCGCGAAAGAGATCGGGGGCGCGCTTGCGTCATTTGGCAGTTCACACTTGCATGTGAAAGTGTTTTTGGAATGATCGGGGAATGCCTCTTGTCGATAAACCCCTCAACGAACTCCGCGTCTATGGCGGAATCAACCCTCGTCCCGCCGATTTTGACGCCTACTGGGATGAGTCCCTTCGCGAACTCGATACGGTCGATCCCCAAGTCGAACTCCGCCCCAACGACACCCTCCCTCTCCGCAATGCCGAGTGCTTCGACCTCTGGTTTACCGGCGTAGGCGGCGCGCGGGTTCATGCCAAGTATATTCGCCCGCGCGGTCTGACGGCCCCCGCTCCCGCGGTTCTCTGTTTCCACGGTTATTCCGGCAACGTGGGGGATTGGACGGACAAGCTTGCCTACGTCTCCGAAGGCTTCTGCATCGCGGCGCTCGACTGCCGCGGGCAAGGCGGCCCCAGCGAGGACAACCTGCAAGTCAAAGGCAACACCCACAGCGGGCACATCATTCGCGGCTTGGACGATCCCAACCCGAAGAACCTCCTCTTTCGCCACATCTTTCTGGATACCGCGCAACTTGCGCGCATCGTAATGGGATTTCCTGAAGTGGACGCCGAACGCATCGGCGCGATGGGTGGCTCGCAGGGCGGCGCGCTCACCATCGCGTGCGTTGCGCTCGAACCGCGCGTCAAACTGGCCGCGCCGGTCTTCCCCTTCCTATGCGACTACAAGCGCGTTTGGGAAATGGATCTCGCCAAGGACGCCTACCAGGAACTGCGCACTTGGTTCCGCTGGTTTGATCCGACGCACTCCCGCGAGGAGGAAATCTTCACGCGCCTGGGGTATATCGACCTGCAATTTTTGGCTCCGCGCATCAAGGCGGAGACCATGATGGCCGTGGGACTCATGGACACCATCTGCCCGCCGTCGAGCCAGTTCGCCGCCTACAACAAAATCACGGCCCCAAAGGACTTGGTGGTTTATCCTGACTTCGGCCACGAACATCTGCCCGGTCACAACGACCTCACCTTCCGCTTCCTGATGAAGCTCAAGGGCTGTTAGGACAGAGCCATCCATGGACGCCCCCTTCGATCCGGAAGCCGATGCGCTACGCTCCCGTGCGGCGGCGGAATTGCAGGAGATCGCGCGCACCGTCATGCCCTTTGGGCGCTGTGCCGGGCGGCATCTGCACGAGCTTCCCGCCGAGTATCTGCAATGGTTTGCCACCCGTGGCTGGCCCAAAGGCCGGCTCGGGGTGTTGATGCAGATGGTTTACCAAATGAAAGCCGACGGCTCGGAGGTCGCGTTTGACCCGTTCCGTTCGCCGGAAGCGCGCCTGCGCAAAGCGGATAGCTGAAATGCCATAAGCTCTCAAGGCGCGGTAAACAGGCCGACCGATTGCGCAGGAAGCGCCGAATCTCTCTTTGGTGAGAGTTTTTCGGGATCGAGTGGAGGCGGGGTATGCGCTGGCCCATGCTTTGAAGGAGAGCGGCTTGGGAAACGGTGATCTGCTCGTTCTTGCCATTCCGCGTGGAGGGGTGGTTGTGGGGGCGCAAGTGGCGCGAGAGTTCCGCGCGCCGTTGGATGTCTGGATGTCGCACAAGATCGGAGCCCCCGGCAACGCCGAACTGGCCATCGGCTCCGTCTCCTCCCACGGCGAGTTGGTGCTCGACCGGCACGCCATTGCGGCGCTCGGGGTGGGCGCTGAATATCTTCAGGAGGCGATCCGACGGGAGCGCGAGGAGTTGCATCGGCGCATGATCGCCTTCCGCGGGCATGCCGAGCCGGTGCAGGTAAAGGGGCGCACGGTGGTGCTGGTGGACGACGGGGTGGCGACGGGGGCAACGGCTTTTTCCGCCCTCGCGGCGCTCCAACGCGGCGGGGCGGCGCAGCGCATTCTTGCAGTTCCCGTGGCGCCTTTGGAGGTCGTGCCGGAACTCGAAAAAGCGGCGGATCGCGTGGTGATCCTCAGCGCGGAGCCTGTTTTTAGCGCTGTCGGGCAGTTCTACGAGCAGTTTCCGCAGGTCTCCGACGAAGAGGTGATTGCGCTGCTTGCCAAGTTTCCCCGGTAGGATTCCACCACGAAGAGCACAGAGAGCACGAAGAGGGGAACAAGTTTTATTGCTGGTTCTTTCCTTCGTGCGCTTCGCGTCCCCTGTGGTGAATTTCTTTTGGCATATCCAGAACAAACTTGCCAGCGGCGCGGTGGGTTGCACTATCTGGGGGATCGCCATGAATCCCGCCAACCCGTTGATCCATCCCACCGCCATCATTCATCCCGAAGCCCGGCTCGGCACGGACGTCCGCGTCGGCCCTTATGCCGTCATTGAAGGCCCGGCGCAAATCGGCGACGGATGCGAGATTCAATCGCACGCAGTCATCACAGGTTGGGTGCGCATGGGAACCCGCAACACCATCGGCTACGGAGCCATTGTGGGGGCCGACCCGCAGGATTACGCGTTCAACCCCGCAACGGAGAGCTGGGTGATCCTTGGTGACAACAACCGCATTCGCGAGCACGCCACGCTCCACCGCGGCACCGGCGAGGGGACGGAGACCCGCGTGGGCGACAACTGCTTCCTCATGACGGGCGTGCATGTGGGGCACAATTCCGTGATCGCCGACCGCGTGGTGATCGCCAACAACGTCCTGCTGGGCGGCCACGTCCATATCGGCTCGGGCGTCTTCATCGGCGGCGGGGCGGTATTCCATCAATTTGTGCACATCGGCCGACAGGCCATCATCCAGGGCAACTCCTCCCTGAGCAAAAACGTGCCGCCGTTTCTCATCGGCGCGGAGATCAACTGCGTGGCCGGGATCAACGTCATCGGCCTGCGCCGCAGCGGAATGACCACCGCGCAGCGGCAGGAGGTGAAAGACGCCTTCAAGCTGCTCTACAAGAGCGGGCTCAACACCAGCCAGGCGCTTGCCGCCGCACGCGAACGCCCATGGGGGCCGGAAGGGACAGCGTTCTTTGAGTTCGTGGCCGGCTCCAAAAAACGCGGCATTTGCGATCTGCTCACCTCGCTGGGAAGCGGGCGCGGAGCCGAGGGGGAAGGGGAGTAGATTGATTTCGCGCAAAGGGCGCAAAGGACGCAAAGGAAAACTCCATTCTTTCTTTGCGTCCTTTGCGTTCTTTGCGCGAGACTTCTGTTGAATTGAGGATTTATTAGAAGTTCCATGCAAGACACCATCGCCGCTGTATCGACGCCCTTTGGAGAAGGGGCCATCGCCGTGATCCGCATGAGCGGGCCGCAGTCGATTGCCATTGCCGATGGGGTGTTTCGTTCCCAACGCCGCGCCTCGGAGTTGACTCCCCGCGTCCAGCAGTTTGGAGAGATCGTCGATGCCGCCGGGGTGCTTGACGAGGTGCTCCTCTCCGTATTCCGCGCGCCTGCAAGCTATACCGGCGAGGAAATGGTGGAGATCGCCTGCCACGGAGGCATTCTCGTCACGCGCCGCCTGCTCGGGCTGTTGCTGGAGCGCGGGGCGCGCGCCGCCGGCCCCGGTGAATTCACGCAGCGGGCGTTTCTCAACGGCAAGATGGATCTCACCCAGGCAGAGGCGGTGATGGATTTGATCCGGGCGCAGACCGACCTTGGGCTGCGCGCCGCCACCGAGCAGCTTGAGGGCCGGTTGGGCGAACGCATCCGCGAGATCCGCGAGGCCCTGCTGGATCTGCTGGCGCATGTGGAGGCGCATATTGATTTCCCCGAGGAAGACATCGACCCCGACACCGGCGCGGCGCTGCGGGCGCGGCTGGACGGCGTGCAGGAGCGCATTGCCCTGCTGCTGCGCACGGCGGATCAAGGCCGCGTGTTGCGCGAAGGCGTGCGCACGGTCATTTACGGCGCGCCCAACGTGGGCAAATCGAGCCTGCTCAACCGCCTGCTCGGTTACGAGCGGGCCATCGTCAGCGAAGTTCCCGGCACCACGCGCGACACGATAGAGGAAGTCGTCAACCTGCGCGGCATCCCCGTGCGGCTGGTGGATACGGCGGGGGTGCGCGATTCCGACTGCGCCATCGAGCGCGAGGGGATCGCCCGCACGCTCCAGCACTTGGAGCGGGCGGATTTGGTATTGCATGTCGTGGACGCCAGCCAGCCGCGCATCGAAGCGCTCTCGCCCGCTCACTTGCTCGTCTTGAATAAGACAGACTTGGGGGAGCACCCGAGCTGGGGTGGGTGCGAGGGCGTGCGCATTTCCTGTCTCGAAGCTGGGAACGCCCCCGGCATCGAGCCGCTGGCGGAGGCGATTTTCGAGCGGGCAATGGGGCAGGGGATGACGAGCGGGGATTTCGCCCTGGCGATCAATGCCCGCCACCAAGCGTGCTTGCAGTCAGCGCAAACGCACGCGCAAGCGGCGCAGGCGACCTTTGCACAAGGGCTCTCCGCCGAGTTCATCGCCCTCGAACTGCGGAGCGCGCTCGACGCCGTAGGCGACGTGGTGGGCCGTGTGGAAACCGAAGACCTGATCGGAAAGATCTTCTCGACGTTCTGCTTGGGGAAATAAACGGCGCAAAAAAAGGGACTCCGGCGAACCGGAATCCCTTTCAAGTTTTTGCGTGAAGCGCGTGGCTTACTTCGCGGCTTCTTCTTTCACCTCAGCGGCGGGAGCGGCTTCGGTGACGGGGGTTTGATCCACCCATTCGATGAAGGCCATGGGAGCGGAATCGCTCTGGCGAGGCCCCATCTTGATGATGCGGGTGTAGCCGCCGTTGCGTGCAGACGAACGAGGAGCGACTTCCGCAAACAGTTTGCTGACGGCGTCTTCGTTGTGGTGCAGGTAGGCCAGCGCGATACGGCGGGCGTGCAGCGTTCCCTTCTTGGCGATGGTCACAAGCTTTTCGGCGAGCGGACGCACGGCCTTGGCTTTTGCCAGGGTGGTGGTGATACGGGTGTGTTCGATCAAGCTGCAAACCTGGTTGGCCAGGAGCGCGTCCCGATGCGAGGCGGTTCGCCCGAGTTTGACGGTATTTTTCTGATGGCGCATGTCTTAATTCCCTTTGGAGTGTTTAGCGGGCGTAGGCTTCGCCGGTGGGTGCTTCGATCAGGTTGGTGTCGAATTTCATCCCGAGGCTGAGGCCCAGTTGGGTGAGCTTTTCTTTGATCTCGTTGAGCGACTTCTTGCCGAAGTTGCGGTATTTGAGCATCTCCGCCTCGGTCTTCTGCGCGAGCTGGCCGACGGTGGTGATGTTTGCGTTGTTCAAGCAGTTGGCGGCGCGCACGGAGAGTTCGATCTCGTTGACGCTCATATTCAAGAGCTTCTTGAGCGCGGCGTTTTCCTGGCTGACTTCCTTCGGCGTCTCGTCGAACTCGACGGCGTTCTCGTCGTAGTTTACGAACGGATCAAGGTGGTGGCGCATGATGGCCGAGGCGTGCAGCAGCGCGTCCTCGGGGGCGATGCGGCCGTCGGTCCAGATTTCCAGCACAAGCTTGTCATAATCCGTGCGCTGGCCCACGCGCGTGGCTTCCACGGCGTATTTGACCCGGGTGACGGGCGAAAAGATGGAGTCAATGGGGATCACGCCAATGGGCATGTCCGCGTATTTGTTTTCGTCGCCAGTGGCAAAGCCGCGGCCCACTTTGACTTCCAGCTCGGCTTCAAACTTCTGCTTCTTGTCGAGCGTGCAGATGACGAGGTCTTTGTTGAGCACCTCGATGCCTGTGCTTTCCTGAATGTCTCCGGCGGTGACGGCACCCTCTTTGTTTACAGAGATGGAGAGACGGCGGGTGTCATGGTCCGCAGCCTTGAACTTGACCTTCTTGAGGTTGAGCACGATGTCGGTGCAATCTTCCACGACGCCCGGCAGCGTGGCGAATTCGTGTTGTGCACCCTGGATGCGCACGGTGGTGATGGCGGCCCCTTCCAGCGAGGAAAGGAGGACACGGCGCAGGGAGTTGCCCACGGTGTGGCCATAACCGGCCTCAAAGGGCTCGGCGATGAACCGTGCGTAGGTTTCAGAGGCTGTGCTCTCGTCTTTGACGAGAGTTTTGGGCATTTCGAAACGACCTAAACGAACTGGCATAATAAGGTGTACAGAAGCAAAGAACGGGAAGGCGTGCCCCCCATATTCTGGTTTGAAAAATTCTCTGCTGGCTGTTTTATTCTCGGTGTCGCCGGGTTACCCTTGGCGCGTGCGGCCTGCCACCTAACGGTGAGGCCCAAGGACCAACGGCGACGTTCTTTCTGCGCTTGGGAGGGTGGAACAAATACCAAACCAAGGGAGTTGTCCAGCCAAAAGCACGGGAATTCTCCTCTCCCAAAGGCGCTATCCTCCCACAATGTCCACCGGCGTGCCGTAGTTGACCCAATTGTAGAACTGCCGGGCCGTATCCACAGGAACCCGGATGCAACCGTGCGAGGCCGGGTAGTTTGGCACCGAGGAAAACCCGTGAATGAAATAATTCCCGGCGATCTGCACGCTGTAGGGCATCGGGGCGTTGCCGTAGCGGTGGGAATAGTGGATGAGGGATTTGGATTGCGCGTGGAAATGCCCGCTGGGCGTCTCCCTGCCGCGCCGTCCGGTGCTGATGTGCGTCTCCAGAACCACTCGGTTCCCCTCATAAGCCCGGAGCACCTGCCGGGATTTGTCGATCACCACCCGCTGCGGGCCGCCCTCCTGTGCGTGCCAGAACCCCGCCTGTGCCCCTTGCGCCGCCATCCCCTCCACTGCCATCGCGAGAACCGCTGTTTTAAGCCAGCCTTTCATGGTCTTTTATGCCTCCTTGGTCGTTTGTTGGGAAAAAATTACCCCTTCTCTCAACCTATTTACGGGAGAGGGCGGGGGATTGTATGCCTCCAAGATTTTTAAACAAAACCATTGCAACTTTGCTCCGGCTCCGTCATTTTCTCCATCCCCTTTCAGCAAACGGCGGGATAGCCAAGTGGTAAGGCAGAGGTCTGCAAAACCTCTATTCGCGGGTTCGATTCCCGCTCCCGCCTCTCTCTGTAAATCCGGCGCAAGTACAGTAAAGTACTGTACGGCGCGTAAATTTTCGCCGCTTGGGTTGGCCTTTTTTTGCGCTGGTCGCCACGTGGTTGGTCATTACATTTACCCCCTCTGCAAGGAATAAAGGAGCAAAGGGCTTGCGCCTGGACGGAGGATTACGTAGAAATGCGCAAGCATATCGTATGGCCTCCTGTTAGCCCCCTTTTTATGAGAGACGTATTCCTCGCTTTTTTCGCGGCAATATTTTTTGCCTCCTGCTCCACCTGGTCTGTCGGAGCATCCTCGTCAGCGAAGCTCTATTACCACAATACAAAAGGGGATTTGTTTCTCGATTGTTTTAGCGAAGGAAAGATCACCAACACCATTATCATGAAAGCTGGGGAGCACCTTTCCCAAGCGCAAATTGAGCATGTATTCATGACTTTGCATAAGGAATGCCCACACACGGTGGCCGTCGATATCGGCGCCTCGCAAAACACGGTGATTTTCTACGATGCACAGCACCGTATCGTTGGCATTCTCCGTGGCGCCTCCCTCTTGCCGGAGCCAAAAACTTCAGTAAAGTCGCAGAATTCTTAGATTTTGAGAAAGTCGTTGTTTAACTTATGTTCTAAAAACCGTAGCACAAGATGGCCTGCGTCCTCCTTCGCCGACAGGGGGGATAAGGGTTGATTTTCAAGAGATTTTCCCTATTCTCCCTTCGTTGGAAGAACTGGAAAACTTGAGGATGCCCGCAAGGCCACAGGGCGCTCCCATTGCCCAAAGACTGTAACCCCAGAATCAATCCCCATCCAACGCGAGAGTCATGATTGCTCCAAAACCGCGCTTCCCTATTAACCGCCGAATATTCGTAGCGGCTTTCGTCCTTGTTGCCTTGGTCTTGGTGGGGTGCGGCTATTGGTATTACCAAACCCAGGCGGATGCCATTCGGCAGAGCAAATACGAGAGCCTTGCTGCCATTGCCAAAATGAAGGCGGGACAGATCGTGCAATGGCGCAAGGAACGCCTCTCCGATGCCCGACGAGCAACACGCGGCCCGGTTCTGCAAAGGGAAGCGACGGAAATTCTCAATCAGACTGCCGCCCCCGCTGTATTTGAGGAACTGCGAAACATCATCACTGTCGCGCAGGAGGACGGGATTTACGCGAATATTTTTCTGGTCGATCTGGAGGGAACTGTCCTTCTTGCCACAAAAGACATCCAGCATCCTCCGGTAACGCCCCTTACCAAGCAGGCCCTCACTGCCGCTCTCGCCAGCAAGGAGCCGGTGATGTCGAGTTTTTTCCCGGATGTCAACCACGTGCATATCGATACCGTTGCCGCAGTCCGGGACGCCGGGGGAAAAGCCATCGGTGCGCTCATTCTGCGCTGCAACGCGGACGACTACCTCTATCCGCTCATCCAATCCTGGCCCACGCCCAGTCACAGCGCTGAGACGTTGCTCGTCCAGAGGGAGGGGGATGAGGTGGTTTTCCTTAATGAGCTGCGCCACCAGAAAAAGACGGCGTTGAGATTGCGCGAACCCGTGAGTCAGACGGGGCTTCCCGCAGTACAGGCGGTGTTGGGGAAGCAGGGCAAGTTTGAGGGCAAGGACTACCGTGGGGAGATGGTGCTGGCTGATCTCACTGCGATTCCGGGGACGCCCTGGTGCATGGTGTCGAAGGTGAGCCAAGACGAAATTTTATCCGAAGCACGGTATCGGGCTGCCAGCATCTGCATCATTGTGGGTTCGTTGGTTCTCCTGGCCGGTTCGGTGACGGCCTTCGCCTACAAACGCAGGCAGATCGGGCTGTTGCAGCGCACCTTGGCTGCGGAACGCCAGGAGAAGGAAGGCCAGGAAATGTTCCGCACCACCCTTTACAGCATTGGCGACGGTGTTCTCACCGCAGACACCGAGGGCTGCGTGCGGGAGATGAACCCCGTGGCGGAGTGGCTTACCGGCTGGACGGAAGCCGAGGCGCGCGGCAAGCCCATGCATGAGGTCTTTGTCATCGTCAACCAGGAGACACGCACCATCGTTCCAAACCCCGTGGAAACCGTCCTGCGTGACGGCGTGGTGGTCGGCCTGGCCAACCACACCCTGCTCATCGCACGCGACGGAACCGAACATGCCATTGCCGACAGCGCTGCACCCATCCGCGATGAAAACGGCGCTGTGAGCGGCGTGGTGTTGGTTTTTAGCGATGTCACCGAGGAATACCGCATGCGGGATGCGCTGAGCCGCCGCGAACAGGAATATCGCATGCTTTTTGAGGGGATGGTCGAGGGCTTCGCCTCGCACGAGATCCTGTGCGACGGCGAGGGCAAACCCATTGACTACCGGTTTCTTTCCATGAATCCGGCATTTGAGCGGATGACCGGGTTGAGCGCGGTGGACGCAGTGGGGCGGACGGTGCGGGAAGTCTTTCCGGGCATTGAGCCAGCTTGGATTAACCGCTATGGGTGCGTCGCGCTCACCGGAGAGCCCATTCATTTTGAGGACTACACGCAAACCCTGGATCGGCATTTCGCAATCACCGCCTACCGTCCGCAGCCCAATCAGTTCGCCGTACTGGTGGAAGACATCACCAAACGCAAGGCTGCCGAGGCGAGAATCGAGCGCCTGAGCCATCTCTATGCGGCGTTGAGCCAGTGCAACCAGGCCATCGTGCATGCCGCCAATGTGGAAGAGCTTTTCCCCCAAGTCTGCCGCACCGTAGTGGAGTTTGGAGGCATGACAATGGTGTGGATCAGCATGGCAGACGAGGAAACCGGGGCCGTCCGCCCGGTGGCATCCTTTGGCAGCGGCACGGAATATTTGGAAGAAATTCAGATTTCAGTGAAGGCCGAACATTTCTCCGGGCGCGGGCCGACAGGCACAGCGATCCGAGAGAACAAACCGGTCTGGTGCCATGATTTTCAGAATGACCCGCAGACTGCGCCGTGGCATGAGCGTGCCGCCCACTATGGCTTCGCGGCCTCCGCTTCCCTCCCGTTGCACCGGGAGGGAAAGCCTGTCGGAGCCCTCACCATGTACAGCGACAAAGTCGGAGTGTTTGATGAAGAGATACGCAAACTCCTGCTGGAAATGGCCGACGACATCAGCTTCGCATTGGAGAGCTTTGCGCGTAAGGCGGAACACAAGCAGGCCGAGGTGGCATTGCACGAGAGCGAAATGATGCTCAGGGAATCGCAGAGAGTCGCCGTCATGGGGAGTTATATTTTGGATATTCCCGCCGGGCTATGGCGGAGTTCGGATACGCTGGACACGGTGTTTGGAATAGACGCTTCCTACGCACGCACTGTGGAGGGATGGGCCGCCTTGGTGCACCCCGAAGACCGCGAGATGATGGGAGAATACTTCCAGTGCGAAGTGCTTGGGAAAATGACGTTTTTCAACAAAGAATACCGGATCGTCCGTCACGCCGACCAAGCCGAGCGCTGGGTGCACGGCATGGGTCAATTGGAATACAACGCCCAAGGCGATCCCGTGAAAATGTTCGGAACCATTCAGGACATCACCGAGCGCAAACAGGCGGAGGAGGCGATGCGCCTGCAAAGCAGCGCGCTTCAGGCTGCGGCAAACGCCATTGTGATTACCGATAAAAAGGGTCTTATCCAGTGGGTCAACGCCGCCTTCACTGCCGTTACAGGCTACCGTGCAGCGGAAGTCATCGGCCAAAACCCCAGGCTGCTCAAGTCCGGAAAACAAGACCCGGAGGTTTATAAAAACCTCTGGGGAACCGTTCTTGCCGGGAAAGTCTGGCAGGGGGAGATCATGAACCGCCGCAAAGACGGAAGCCTTTATACGGAGGACATGACCATCACCCCGGTGAAAGACAGCCAGGGCGAAGTCACCCA
This sequence comes from Verrucomicrobiota bacterium, assembly GCA_037131875.1. Taxonomy (GTDB): domain Bacteria; phylum Verrucomicrobiota; class Verrucomicrobiia; order Chthoniobacterales; family Chthoniobacteraceae; genus UBA695. The sequence continues at coordinate 29,822 of JBAXQF010000008.1, read as the reverse complement.
CTTCATTTCCGTCAAACAAGACATCACCCAGCGCAAGCAGATCGAGGAGAAACTCATGCAGACCGAGCGGATTGAGAGCATCGGCAGGCTCGCCTCCGGCGTTGCGCACGACCTCAATAACATCCTCACCCCCATTCTCCTCTCCGCTGAGATGCTCCATGCAACCGAGGACGCCACAACCCGTGAATGCTTGATCTCCTCCATCGAAGAATGCGCGCAGCGCGGAGCCAACGTGGTCAACCAAGTGCTCACCTTCGCCCGCGGCGCCAAAGGGGAACACGTGACTCTGCAATTGAGCCGTCTCGTCGAAGACATGGAAAAGATCATCACGGAGACCTTCCCCAAGAATCTCACCATCACAAGCAACATCCCCTGCGACCTCTGGCCGATCAATGGCGACTCGACCCAGATCCACCAGGTATTGCTCAACCTCTGCATCAACGCCCGCGATGCCATGCCGGAGGGGGGCGCGCTCCGTATCGCGGGAGAAAATGTGGAGATCGACGAAAACTTCGCCGCCATGGTGGCCGACGCGAAGGTGGGTGACTATGCCGTGCTGGCTCTATCAGATACCGGCACGGGCATTCCTCAGGAAATCACGAGCAAAATCTTCGACCCCTTTTTCACGACCAAGGAAGTCGGCAAAGGCACCGGTCTGGGCCTTTCCACCGTCATGGGCATCATGCATAGCCACGGCGGCTTTGTGACGGTGGAATCTGAAGAGGGCAGAGGCTCCACCTTCAAGCTTTTCCTGCCTGCCGCAACGGACAACATTGTGAAGCAGAAAGCCCAAAGCCGGAACATGTCCCACGGCAGGGGAACGATGATTCTCGTAGTGGATGATGAGGATCCCATTGCCAGATCCACAGCATTGGTTCTGGAAAAAAATGGATATAAAGTCCTTGCCGCAGCCGATGGCGTCTCCGCGTTGGCCTTGTTCAAGGAGCACGCGGACAAAATCAAGATCGTGATCACCGATGTGATGATGCCGGAGATGGACGGCGTGGAACTCACCCGGGCATTGAAAAAGATCAAGCCACAGGTTCAAATCCTCGCCTCCACGGGGCATGCCACGGAAGCCCGCCGGGCGGAACTTCTGGCGTTGGGCGTCGAAAAGATCCTCCACAAGCCCTACGACGCAAAGAAGTTGCTGGAAACCCTGCATGAGGTCATGAAACCCGCGCGTTAAGCACGGGCTCTAGGATGCCATGCTGCGCGAGGCTTTACTCTGCTCCCATGAGCAGACGTTTTTTCCTGCCAGACGCGCCAGGGGCAGAATCAACTCGCGAATTTCCAGCCAGTCTGAGAGATGCAACTCAAACTCAAGCAATTGCACGGACGCGCCCTCGATACGCTGGGTCTGCATGCAGCCCGTGGGTTTGAACCCCAGCTTGCCGTTGAGCGTGAGCACGCGCTGATTGCTGGAGACCGTATAGGCTTTCAATTTGCTGATGCCAAGGCAGTCAAAAGCCGCTTCGAATCCCAAGGCGATACTCGGAATCGCCGCGGGGACGCCGGGGCGGATGATCCAACGCCCTGATTCCCACTCGTCGCTCTTGGTTTTGTAAAGCCCGTAAGTGCCCAGCGGGATGCCTCCGCTCGTTTCGACGAGGAAATAATAATCCCCGTCGCGCGCAAAGTAGGTTTGCAGCCACTGCTCCTGGCTTGCAATATCTTGTGCGGAATCTCCGATGCGCCCCTTTGCGTGATCCAAGTTGCGCAACCAGACGATGAATGCAGCGTCAGTGAGCCGGACAGGGCGCAGACGCACGCCGAAGTTTTCCAAGGTAATGGAATGGTGCATGGCGGAAAGCTAGGCAAACGGGTGTTCCTGGGGGCTGTGCTGGGCGTCTTGCTCCCATTTGCGCACCTGCACTTCAAGCATCCGGGCCATGGGCATCAAGGTTTTGCGCACTTGGGGCCAGTCCTCCGCTTGCATCACCATGTGGATCATATCGATCGGCTTTCCGCCGATGCTCTGGGCGGCGGGTTCGTAGTGGGTTTCCTTGAAGCCGATCTGCTTGTCGAGCAGGATGACGCGGCGGTTGGTGGAAACCACCTTGGTTCGCAAGGTCTGCAATCCAAGCCGCTCGAAGGCGATTCCAAGGCCCGGGAGGATGGCCGGGATTGCCGCAGGGGTCTTTGGACGCATGATCCAGCGTCCGATCTCGGCGCTTCCTCTGGCGATGTCGTAGATGCCCCAAGCTCCCACGGGAATGCCGCAGGCCGTTTCGATGACAAAATAATAGTCCCCTTCGCGCTCGAAGTAGGCTTGCAGCCAGGCTTCCTGGCTCGCGACATCCGTGGCGGAATCCCCCACCTTGCCTTTTGCGTGGTCGAGGTTGCGCAGCCAGATCAGGAACGGAGCGTCCTCCATCCGCACAGGCCGATGGCGAATCCCGAAACCCTCTGCGTTAATGGAATGCCTCATGCGCAGCCCCTCTTGATACACTGCACATGGGCCCAGAGCTCTCCAACCGTGCTCATCCGGCCGATGTCTGTTGTGCTGATGTTGACGCCGTAGCTGGCATCAAGCATGGCGATCACGGAGAGAACCCCCATCGAATCGAGTTGCGTGAAAGACGCAAGCGGGTCGGAAGCGTTCACGTTTTCCACTTCCAGGATGACTGCAATCTGTTTGAGGAATTCGTCCATAAGAGTCTCCGTGTTTATAGGAATGTGATCATTTCGCAGAAGGCCAGCTCGCCCAGGTTCACCAGCATGGCGGCCCACGTCAGCCCTCCTCCATAGCCCATAAGACAAGTCAGGGCGTGTTCGTTTCTGAGCTTCTCTGCCAAATTAAACGTGATGGCCACCGGAATGGTTGCACCGCTGCTGTTGCCAAAGTTTTCGACGACGTTCTTGGGCACTTTCGCAGAAGGGATATTCATCTTCTCTGCGAGCTTTTGCAGCATGAAGCGGTTGGACTGGTGGCAGAGAAAGTAATCCACCTCGTCAACGGATGTCCCCGTGCGAGCCAGCAAACTCTCGACCATCGGAGGCACCTCCGTCTGCACAAAATTAAAGATGACGGAGCCCTCCATGCGCAGATGATCCTTGGCGCGCAGGTTGTTGTCGCCCGCATCTTCGAGAACGGCGGTCTCTGGCGAGCAGGGGAGCCGGATTCCGCCTGCCGGGATCATGAGCGCATCCCCGCGGGAGCCGTCCATCTTGATCTCTCCATGAATCGGCGCGCTTTGAGAATCCCGCTCCAGAATGGTGATGGTGAGCGCATCCCCGATCAGCGGGTAAATGCTGCGATCCTTGGGCGAGGTGCGCTGGCTGAGGATATCCCCGTTGATGAGGACCACTTTGCGGATGCTCTCCTGTTCCAGCAGCAAAAAACCTTGCGTCAAACCGACAATAAACCCGGCGCACGCCTGGCTGATGTCCAGGCAGAGAGTGTCTTGCTTCAGGCAAAGGCGGCCTTGGATGACGTTGCTTGTGGGCGGCAGGATGTAGTCCGGGCTGTGGGTGACGACCAGGAGTGCGTCGATCTCCTCCGGGCGCAGAAGGCCGCTCTCAAAAAGATGCTTCAGACCGAACACCGCGAGGTCAGACAAACAGACGCCCTCCTCCGCCACGCGGCGCTTGTCATAGCCCATGACTTCCATGAGCTTGAGGGAGCGCGCTTCCGGGAAGTTGTAGTTCTTCATCTCCTCAAGGAAAGACAACTCCCGCGCCGGGAGAACCGTCAGGATGCCGGAGATGCGTTTGTGCTGGAATGTGAATTTCATGGATGCACCCCACAATGATTCAACATCTCCTGAATCGCTTGTGCGTTGCGGAAATTCTCCGGCGCAATCGCCGTTCCCGGGATGGAGACGGAGTAGTGCCTTTCCAAGGCGGCCACGAGCGTCATCATGTCAAAGGAGTCGAGCATCCCGTCGCTGATGTAGTCTTGGGAGGCGGCGAAATCGTATTCAGGACGGATTTCCTGGAGAATGGCAGATATGGGTTTCATCCAGTAATCAAATCGTTTGCCAGGACATAATCGACCACCCCATCTTCCGCATAATGGTAGTGCCGGTATTTCTCGATCAAGACCCTGTCGTCGCCATCCGCCCAAAGCACGAACCGCTGGACTCCTCGCTGGCCGGCGAGGTAGTGCCGGATCAAAGCGGAGCCCACGCACGATCCGCGAAATTCCTGCGCCACCGCCCAAAAGCGGAGCGTGGAGGTCACGCCGCGTGTCTCAAAAAAAAGCAACCCCGCCAGCGCGCCGCCGCGCTTGAGCAGCAGGATTTCAGAGCCTCCCGCCGCCGCCTCAATTTCCTCAAGGCTTGGAAGTTGCTTGGCAAAAGGGTCGAACGCTTTTTCAAGCAGCGCGACGATTGCTCCGGCATCATGCCTGGTTGCGAGGGCGACACCATCGGCAACGGCAGCGGCGATCTCCCGGGCGGGCCGCCCCATGCGCGCGAGGCGTTTGTAGCGGCGCAGCCCGGCGCTTTCCAACATCGGCAGCCATGCCTCCAGCGCCTCCGGGGTTCCCAGAACGTCCGCCACCACACGCTCTGTCTGGAGTTCCTCCAAGGTGCACAAATCCCTCTGCAAAGCTTGGATGCTTGGAGCGCAATAGAAGAGGTGCCAGAAGTTGCGATCCCTGCGGAAAAAGAACGTGGTCTCGCCACCCTGCTGGAAAGCCAGGGCGTTGTGGGCAACCCATGCCTCCAGCTTCTGCCGCACCGGGTAGAAGTTGGTGCAGAAATCCGGGCCGGATTTTGCCCGGAGCATTCCCTCAAACACTTGTTGGGTTGTCTGAACGGGAAGCATCACACATTCTCGCAGTTGATGCTTGCGGTGAGCAGCGCTCTGTCGATCTTCCCATTGGGGTTGCGCGGCATCTGTTCCATCTGGCGGAATGCCGTTGGGAACATGTACTTTGGCACGAGCGGCGCCAGGTGTTCGCGGATGGCTGCCGGAGTCAGTTCGCTCTCGCTTTCGTAGAAGAGAACGATCTCCTTCTGGCCGTGATTGTAACCCACGCAACAATTGCGGACTGCGCCGAGTTGCAGAACCGCATGCTCGATCTCGCCGAGTTCAATGCGGTAGCCGAGATGCTTGATTTGGAAATCCTTTCGCCCGAGGAGCATGATTTCACCCCGCTCATTCCGGTAGCCGCTATCCCCGGTGCGGTAGATTAACTCAGGGTAGTGCGGATTGAGCGGGTTTTGGACAAACCCTTTGGCTGTCCGCTCCGGGTTGTTGTAATAGCCGAGCGCGAGGGAACTCCCGCGCACGCAGATTTCTCCGGGCTCTCCCATTTCCGCCGGACGCTCGTTGTCGTCGAGAATCAGGATGTCTGTGTTTTTGCACGGGAGCCCGACGGGCAGTTTTTCGTCGTCTGAAAAATCCCTGTCCGCAATGTAATAGGTGCACGCCACGGTGATCTCGATGGGGCCGTACAAATTCACAAACATTGCCTGGGGCAGATGTCGCCGCCAGTAATTGAACTGCTTTGTGGGAAAAACCTCGCCGATAAAAAACACCTTCGTGATGCCATCCATGGGCGCCCCATCCAGCAGGTTCTGGTTTGCGATATTCACCATGATGGTGGGCACCCAGAAAAGAAAGTTGATCGGCTCTGCGGTGATAAACTCGACTAATTTGATAGGAAAAGCCGTCAGGTTTTCCGGAACCACGACCAGGGTCGCGCCCTTGGCAAGCATGGTGCAGAACTCCAGCGTGTACGCATCAAACACAATGGGAGCGAGGCTCCCCATGACTTCGCTGCCGTCGAGCCCCAGGCGCTCAAACGCCCAGTCCACAAAATCAATGGTGCTGCGATGATTCAATGCCACACCCTTGGGCGTGCCTGTGGAGCCGGAGGTGTGAATGAAGCAGTAGGGATCGGTGTCAATGAGCGCATCCAGCCGCCGGAGCAACTCGGCATTGTTGTAGCGGATCTCGTCCGTCATGGCCTGCTCAATGAAAAGCAGCCTCTCCGCAGAAATGCCCAGATTGCACAAAATTTCGGAATTCTGGGCGGAGGTGATGATGACACTCGGGTCGAGGTTATCCAGCATCCCCTTGAGACGCTGCTGCGGCGACTTTACGTCGAGGTTTGCATACGCGTTGCCGCTGTAGAGGATGCCCAAATCGGCCACGATGCTTTGCCCGCTTTTTGCAAGAAACACGGGAATGGGCGCTCGCGTTGTGCCTGTCATTTCCCGGATCAATGCGGCGCAGTTTTTCGCAAACCGCTCAATCTGCGCGAAGGTAAAGGTGGCCCCCCGGTCGTTAACCGCCGTTTTTTCAGGGCACTTCCGGAGCGCGCCTTGTTCAAAGTATTCGATGACGTTGGATTGCATTTTATGGGAGAAAAAACTGCCTGTTTTTGGGACGCGCAGCCCGTGCCGTGCGCTCCCTGCCTTTCTTCGATTTGCAAAACCGGAACGGCTCTATTTTTTGCCCGCAGATGCGGGAATATCCAATCGACGTTGCTGGCGGATTGTGTGCGACTTGCTTCCGGCCTTCCGAAAGAGCCAGCAAAGGTAGTTTGCCAGATAGCGCCGCGGCTCCAGCGTCGCCGGTTCCGCCTCCTGGACGGCTGCGAGGAAGCGTTGCATGGAGGCGTTGATTTCGTGATCCTGCACATGGCGGTAAACGGCCTCTGCTTCCGCTCGATATTCCGCAGCGCCCAGGTTGAGAATGCGTTCGATTTCGTCCACAACCTTCAGGTGGGGGGGCGCACAGTCGGCAGGCCCCAAGCTGCCTTTTGGGAATTGATAAACCGGCCCCCACGTCAGCCCTTCCCGATCAAAGGGGGACGCCGTGACATTGGGAACCTTGAACAGAGCGGCCTCGAAGAGCGAGGTTCCCATGCCGACAAAAATCGAGGCGTCCGCAAGAACCTGCCAAAAACGGTTGTAGGGGACTTCTCCCTCCAGGGTGATCACCTGCTCCAGCTTGTATTGGCGGATGCGCTCACGCATCGGCCCCTCAAATTCCCCCTTGCCATACACGCTCCAGGTGACCGCTCGCCCTTTTGCAATCAGCTCCCTGACGACATCAATCATGTAGAAATTGTATTCCTTCATGGGGGAGAGACGTCCCACGGAAACGATTTTTCCCAGCTTGGGTCGCCGAACGGCAGGGAGGAATTCGCCGGCGTCCATGGGGAGCGGCCAGAGAAGGGCGCTCTGCTGGTGGATGGCTTGCAGTTCATCCAGCTGATCCTGGCCGCAGAAGATGCGGGCGCTGGGAGGGATGCATTCAAGGAAATTCCGCATGATCAAGGACGGTTTTTCCCACGCGGGCCATTGTGCCGTTGCGTAATCGCGAAAAACAAACGGGTTGTAATTTCCTGCAATCACTTTGCAGCGGTTTCCAAAGCGGTGCGCCATCTGGCATGCGATCCATGAGGACGGGATGTCGAAGCTCTTGATGACATCCGGCGCGGAAATGTCGTATCGCGTGGCAAGTTTTCCCGCATGAAAGTAGTAGTAAAGCTGTGCGTAACGCTCGCCCAAGGGCAGGACACGGACTTCTTTGGCAAGCAGATGTTTCCAGTCTCCCACTTGGTTGGCAATCAAAGTGACTTGGTTTCCCTTGCGCACCAGCCAGCGGGACATCCGAGCGATCAGTGTTTCAATGCCGCCTAATATGCCGGGACTGGAATAGATGAATAAATAATGCATGGTAGGTTATGCGCTGAGGTTGGACTTGAGAGCGCTCTTGAGTTCGCGGTAGTGAAGCTGGGTGCGTTTTGCGGCGGTGGCGCCAAGGAATGCTTTCAGCAAGGCGTGCCGCCATGAAACCACTGGCGGCGCGAGGCGGCCTCCAAGCGAGGTGGCGAGGGCTTCTGCGCGTTTGAGTAAATCCTGTTCTTCCGGCAGAATGTAGTTCAGGTACATTTGCAAAGCCTGCATACATGCGGCCCGCACACGCTCGCTTTCTTCCACGGCTCGCAAGCGGGCGACACTCAGTTCCAGCGAGAGCAACTGGGCTTCACGCTTTCGCTTGGAAAGGCCGATCTGGCTCAGGCTGTCCGAGCCGGATTCGCGGTAATAGGTTCTGGCTTCCGGCACAAAACGCACGCTGTCGCTGGCGAGAATGACGCGTGTGAAGTATTCGCCATCGTCGTCCACCCACAGCCGGGCGTCCCAAGGCCCTGCGGCTTCCGCAAGCTCCCGGCTGACGAGCCACGCGGTCGTTTGCATATAGATGTTCTGCTCCATCTTCCGCAACATCCATTCCACCGGGCTCAGATCACGCCAGAGCGGTGTCGGAGTGAAAGTTGCCCGCTCCGGGCGCGTGGTAAACCGTCCCCAAGCGCAGGAGAGAAGCGTGCGCCGGCTTTCCCAGGGCCGTAGCGCTTGTATTTGCCTGGCGATTTTATCCGGGGCCAACACATCATCGGCATCGAGCCATTGAATATAGTCTCCCTGAGAGTGCGCAAACGCCGTGTTCCTGGCGGCGGATGCGCCCTGTTTGTGCTGGGAAACGACGCGGATATCCGGTGACGCAAACCGGCGCGCAATGGCAAGCGTGTCATCCGTGGAGCCGTCGTCCACAACAATGATTTCCTTGCGCGTCCACGTCTGAGAGAGGGCGGATTGGATGGTCTCCGCAATCCACTTACTCGCATTGTGCGCCGGGATGAGGATGGAGATGCACGGTGCCATGGTTGAGAGACTCCCCGTTGCCGCCCATGCCGACGCGCCGGTTTCCTGTGCCCACTGCCCTCAAGGGGTAACCTTCAAGTTTTTGGGAGGCTGCGGCGTTGGCGTCGGCGTCGGTGCTGGCGTCGGCGTCCCTCCTGTGCTGGGCGGGTTCGTCCCGTTGACGAATCGGTAGCCCGCAGGAATGCTGGTTGGGACAGCCGTGGACGGATTTGCGGGATCAATGGGAGGCCACGCAAGATTGCCGAACCAAGCCGGTTTCGCGGAAAGGTATAAGCTGTTTGGCAACGTGTGATCCGCAATGGTCGAATCCCACTTTTGTGTGCCGGTGACAATATCCCAGTTTCCATGGTTGATCATGGTTGTGGCAGGTTTCGTGCTTTCCAGAGCGTCTCCGCCTCCATCCCCAGCCCCCGTATACCCAAGGCTGAATATGTAGCGGTAGGTGTCATAGCTGCGCGTGGCGGGAGCGATGCACATATAAACTCCGTTGTTTGTCTTGAAGTAAGAGTTGCCCAACACGTTCCCGACGATGTTGTAATAGACCGATGCGAAATCCAGATTGATGGCGCGATTGGCCTGGTATTGCTGCCATGAGGAACCCGTCACAACCGGCCCGCGACCCGTCAGCGGAGGATTCGCCGTCGAGGTGCCCGCGATGAAATTGCGGAACGCCGTGCCGTGGCTCGAGGAGCCCCAGGTGCTGTCGGGATGCAACGAAAGTGCGAAGTTCCCCTCCCACAAGTTGAACATCGGATGCGCGCCGTGGCAGGAGAGATCCTGCATCAGGACGTTGGGGCTGCCGGAATCGAACGTCTGCGAAGAATAATTGTAACCGATCACGTTGCCAGAGGCTCCCCAGTTGAGCATGACCGAAACGTGCAAGCGCCACAGGATGTTGTTCTCAACCAGACAGCAGGAGGTCTTCTTTGCAAGAAATACGCAAGCGTCCGTTTGTCCGGGCGAATGGGAGTAGGCATCATGGAAATAGCTGTCGCGAATTTCGCAACGGTAGGAAGTAAAGCAGTCGACATGATCGCCGTCCGCATAATCGTCCTCCACATTTTTGATCCAGCAGTAGGCACAGGCGGTCATGTTGAAGTTCGCTGTATAGCCCGTGTTGTTGCAGCGCACAGTCAAATCTTCCACCCCGGCATTTTTCAAGACTGGGGTGACTACCACGGCCTGCGGGGTGAGGGATGCGGTGTAGTTGGTGTACAGTCCGGGAGAGATGCCGATGGTCGTTCCGTTTACAGAAGTGACTTCCACGGTCTGCCCCATCGCCCTGGCTCCGCTTGCACGGCTAGCCCAGGTGCAGGAACCCTCGTTGCCGACGATCGACACAAAGCTGCTGTCGTTGAGTTGATCAATCATCAAGTAGCCGCCGACCGTGACGCCACTGGCGTTGTCGAGCGTGATGGAAGTGGAGCCCGCCGTTAAACCGCCGGTGATGTTGTGGATGGGCGTGGGCGGCGTTCCATAGCTATAGTCATTGGTCGCGGCATTGAAGGCGAAAACCGCTCTGCCGCTTCCGTTGGCATTGATGATGGTTTTCCCAGGGCCGTCGCCGCGTACGGTGATGGGCGAGTTGATCGTGAACATCCCCGTCACGCGGTAGTTTCCGGTGGGAATATACACGACCTGGTTTGCCGGGCAGGCGTTGATGGCGGACTGGATGGCGCTGGTGTCGTCATGCGAGCCATCCCCAAGCGCATTGTAGGGGGCGTTCTTCACGTTCGCAAAGATGGTCGTGCGAATCGGGACACCGCCGGGGATGCCGGTATTTCCCTGCCAGGTGATGCGGCGATTCGCGGGGATGATCTCCCCGAATGCGGCGATTTGGGAGACCACGAGAAGAATCGCAATCCCCGCGCTGAGTTTTTCTGCAATGCAGTCAATGAGTCGATGCTGTTTCATAGGTGGATTGGTTTTTAGCAGAAGCCATGCCGCAGTGGAGAATCGAAGAGAAATACACAAGTGCGCCTGGGAAAATTACGAATGCAAAAGTATCAACAATATTATTTATCAATGGATATATTTATCTCCCATCGGTTTCACTCCCAGAGTCGCAAGCAGCGCTCCCATATGGTCACAAATCCGGATGAGATATTGCATGAAAAAGGATTGTCCTGAAAAAAGAAGGAAGGGGAGGGCAATGGAATAGAGCGCGCATGCAGCAACGGATTTCGCTATGCTGCGCCAGCTTGCAAAGTGCCTCTGGTTCTGCCCGCGCAACAGTGCCCGGCGTAACTGGTAGGTGCGCGTGAAACGCCCGGGCGGCACCAACTCTGAAACCGCCGCCTCATTGCACCACGTGAAGATGCGGCCGCGTTCCATCATGCGCCGGAAGAAATCGTTGTCCTCGCCTCCATCGCCGAACTGGGAGCGAAACGGCTCCCGGATGTCCTGGATTATCTCACGCTTGAAAAGGACATTTCCCGTGCGGGTGTGCCGCCAGTCGAGAAGCGTCCCGGTGGGATACTCTGGTCTCTCGCAGAACTTTCCCCGCACAAGCCAACGGGGCGGCTCCTCTTCAAAAAAGGGCCGCACCGGCCCCAGCACGCCATCCGACTGGTGCTCCTTGCATGCGCTCAACAAAGCAAGCAGCCAGTTCGGTTCGGGAAATTCATCATCATCGATGAAAGCGACAAATTCCCCTCGCGCACGCCGCAGCGCCGTGTTCCGCACACGCGCAATGTTCCGCTCTGGCTCCACGCAATAGACGATCTCCGGGCCGCCGCAGCGCAATGCGTCCACAATCGGCCGGGCGGATTCCAGGCTATCGTTGTCTGCCACAACCATGGAGTAGCTAAACAGCCCATCGGTCAACTGGCACCCCAGCTTCTCCAACAACTTTTTGAGGAGGCGCGGGCGCTTGCAGGTGCAAATGCAGACAGTGATGTGCGGCGGCGGATTTTTCATTCTGCTGCCTCCCTGGATGTGTTGAGGAGTTGTCGCTGAATGAGTTCACAGGTCAGCGCCTGGTGGATTTCCAGCGTGTAGTTGCGTTTGCCTTCAATGTGGCTTTTGATGACTGATTCCAAGCCGCCTCGGCGCAGATAGGGCCGACTTTGCGCGGTGGAATCCAGGAGAACCTCCTTCAGGTAAGAGGCCAGGGCATCACGGTACCAAATACGAAAGTGATAGAACTTATGCCGGCCCAAAAACAGGCGCTCCAAATGGAGCCGCTTCAGGCAATGGTCAACGCGGGCCAAGCACTGGGGCATGCCATAATCATAAGCATACTCCGCTTTGACGGTGAATTCCTCAAAAAGCTGATGTGCTCGCGTCAGCACCGGCAGGGGGCTGTGGAGCAAGCCGCGATCGGTGGGAATACGGGCCAATGCGGCGTTGCCTTCGGCGATGAGGCGCAACGCCGAGCGCGTGCCGCTGCGGGCAAGGTCTCCAGGCGCTTGAAAAATGAGCGCCATGAGGTCGTTGTCCAGGTAAGGCGTGCGCAAGGTGAGTTGGGACTGCTCCACTGCAAGTCGGGAATGGTGATGCCACGGCACTTGCTTGAACGCGATAAATGAAGTTCGGTCGCCTTGTTTTTCTTCCGCATAGGTCGCGGCGGCAACTTCGCCAAGGCGGATAAACCCGGGATCATAAAGAGCCGCGTTCATAGGGCGGGGCTTGAAGGCGACGTTGCCTCTGAGAATTTCCGAGCCGTAATTGCCAGTCAGGCGGATGGGAGCGATCTGTCTCGCGAGCCGGTTGACATACAGTTCCACCGCGCCCGAAACATCCATGGCTCCATCGGAAACATAGACCGTCTTTTCTGCAAGCGCCTGGAATTGCGCGAGGAATTCCCCATCCACTGGAAGGGTTTTGTGCAATTGCTGCACGACCGAAGCCAGTTTGCGGGCCGTCCTAACATCGGTGCAATCGCGGTAGGAACCTCCAAATGTATAGCAGGGGAGCGTTACCGGCGGGCGATCCGCCCAGGCCAGGATCAAGCGGCCATCCAGGCCGCCCGTGAGGGACATCCCCATTTGTTCTCCTGCCCGGAAGTAGCGCGGAAGAATCTTTGCAAAGGTTTCCCCCAGTTTTTTTTCATACCCGGATTCGCTTAATGCCGGCTGATTTTCCCACGTTTCTTTTCGAAAATAGAATTTCTTTTTAATGCGCCCGTCGGAAGAAAATGTCCACAGGGAGCCTCCAGGAAGCAGCGAGATTCCTGAAAAAACCGTCCGGTTTTGCAGCGCGCAACCGCAGGAGCAAAACTCGGCAAGGCTCGCCGGATCGAGCTGGCGCGTTGCAGGCAAGACGCGCAAAAGAGATTTGGCTTCGGAGGAGAAATAGAAGCCGTCCGCGTTTTCGTGGATGTAAATCCGGCCCAGACCATAGCGGTCATTAAACAGAAAAATTTTGCGCGCGCGCAAATCCACCAACAGGCCGCTAAACCAGCCGTTAATCCGCTCTAGAAACTGAATGCCCTGCGCTTCGTAAAGATGAACCAGATGCCCGGCATCCTCTCTCGCATCCGCGAAGTGTTCGCCAGAAAACAGCAACACCACCTCCTTGGTTTCGTTCCAGACGGGCATGCAGTCGGAGAACGATCCCGCATGGCACACCCAGCCAGCCCAAACTCCCATTCGCTCGTTCACATATTTCCCCGAGAGATAGGAACACTCGTGCAGCATGCACCCGAGCATCGCATTGATCAGTGCGCCATCCCTCCCTGTGCGCGGGTTTTTGCGGACGATTCCCGTAATGCCTGGCATGGTGATTCCCGATCAACTTGCGGAGTGGAGCAGGGAAGGTTCGAACTTCCATGTTCGCAGCGAACTACGACGCTCTACCCATTGAGCCACTGCCCCGTTCCTGTGTCAGATTTTTGTATCGCAATTGATTCCATCGGCTCCGCAGGGCGACAATCCAGTCGTGCGTTGTCTCTGGAAGATAGCTTGCCAGTTCGCGGTGCAGGGAGAGCTTGAGTGCGAGCCTGCCATGGAGATTCAGCGGAACATAATACCTGGGAATATCATGCTGCATAAAACCGTGGTGTTTTTTGAATTCGCCGATTCCCCGCCGACTCCAGATCCCGTAATGCAGGTAGGGAATCCCTCTTCCGGCGCAGATCTCCACCGCCTTGGCAATCAGCGCATTGGTGGAGGCCTTGTCCCTCCAGGCGATCTTGGAAATGATCTGCATGAGGCTCGAAGCCTTCCTGCCGTGTACGAGCTTGATGAATCCGATCATCTCCTCCCCTTGGAAAGCGCCGATGAAATCGCTCCGTTCAAGGAACGTCGCATGGTCTTTTTTGATGGTGGAGAAATCTTTCCCGTAGTGTTTGAACGGCTTTCCCTGGCGCAGCGGGCATTCGTTGTAGATTGCCATGATGGCGCGCACAAACGCATCATCCAGTGGGCACACGCGCAACTCCACTCCGCCTTTCTGCGCCTTGCGGATCATGTTGCGGGTCTTGTCGTTGATCTGCTTTTTCCACCAGTGCTCATAGGTGGAGAGGGAAAGAACGGCCAGGCTCTCCGGTTCATGGTGGAAGGGAAACCGGGCTTGCTGATCTCCAATTTCCTGCACGAAGGTGAACATGCCCGCACCCATCTGTAGCGCGCGGAGTTTCTGGATAAAGCATTCCGGATCTTCCAGGAAGTGGTAATATTCCCCGTCGATCCTCGCCGTCTTCAGGAGGTGTCCCGAGACGGAAATTTCTTTTCCGTCAATGACCGCGGTATTGGATTGGAAGGGGTTCATAACACATCGGCCAGCAGCGCCCGGAAATTTTCACTGGTCAAATGCCCGTATTCGTCTGCCCGAACAGGGTGGGTCATCACTTCCACCTGCGCCGAGCGGGCCAGTTCCAGCGCCCGATCCAGTCGCTTGCCTCCCAGACACTGCGAAAGCGCAAAGAAATAATCTGGCATGGCGTAGTGTTCGGTCATCCACCATTTCACAAAAGCGCGGTAGGCTCGGTTGAGCGCTCCTTTGTCGCCTCGTTGGAAGGAGAACGTCCCGCGCACCCGGCTTCCGCGTGGAATGATCCGGTCAAAGAGCATGTTGGAACAGAGATGCATGTGTTGATGCCCGTCAAAGCGGGAAGGCTCCAGCCCGTACAAGCGGTGAAACTCGTCTGCCTGCATTGCATAGACATATCGAAAGGCGTTTCCCAATAGCGGGTGGTAAAAAAGGAGCGCATATTTGTTGCAGCGCAAAAATCGAGCAATGCGGCTCTGGGCTTCGCGCAGTCGCGGCGGAGCATCGCCCGTGAAAGCCTCCGTAAAATTCAGGTGCAATCCCGCGTCCATGTCCTCATGGCACGCTATTTCCGCCGCGCGCTCGGAGTCCTTCATGAACACCATGGCGCTTACGGACGTGACTGTCCCCAGCGCATGACACGTGTGGGCTATGTCTGTCTCCGCTTTCGAGCGACCCCAGTCATCGGCGTTGATAGTGAGCATAGCCTGGCGAATTTCGATAAGCGGGGCAGGGCAGCCTTTCCGTTTTTTGTTGTGACCGCGATGCGCGCCACATCCTGCGCGGGCACTCGATGGTCAACAGTAGAAACGCGAACCAAAGCGGAGCCAGCCGGAAATAATTTGACTCCGAAAAATTATAGAGAACGACTAGCAACCAGAATATCAAGGCCATCATCCCGAGGGGTGTTTGTTCAAACCACCGGTCGATGGCTCTTTTCCCGCTCGCCAGCAAAAGCACGCCCAATAGGCAAACGGCGATCATTCCCCCGTCCACATACAATTCAAGGTAGCCGTTATGCGCCGACTGGATGCGCGCGAGCGCCCGGATAATCGCATTTCCCTTTTCGGTGTCCCAAAAGATGTAAAAACCCTCGCCAAAGATCGGGTTTGTCTGCTGCTCCATCACGAGGTGCCAGATTTGGGTTCGTCCGGTGAGGGTGGGATTGCGCCCCAGGGCACGGATCACCGTGTCCGAAATGTTCAGCGTTTTGTCGAGCGCAACCAACCCAAACGCCGCAACAATGCAGGAGACAAGCAGTTGCTTTCCGTTGGGAACGCGCACGAGCCGCCGACCCAACCACAGGATGAACATGGCCACCAGAAAACAGACAAGCGAGGTTTGACTGTCACAGCGGATCATGAGCCAGCTGCCCAGCAAAAGCAGGCCGATGCGGATGCGCTCCTGCAACCTGCGCTGCTTTCCCCGTTCCATTTTGCGAACCTCAAGCAAATCCCAGACGAGCATGAGTCCAAAGACAAAAAGCACCTGGCCCAAGGTGTTTTTCTGGGTGGTCAGGCCGGTCAGCATCGGCTCACCTGCAACGGAGTAGCCTCTGCCGATTTGAGGAAAATACTTTTCCGTCACCCACGCGAGGGGAAACAAGAGGTAGGAGACACGGACAAACACAATGCGAATGGCCTCGGCGGGATTCATCTCTGTGAGCAACACAAGCGCCGCAAGCACGCAGCCGAAATCCTTTACCAGACGCTTCAGGGAGACCAGGGGCGCTTCCGACCAGAATGCGCTGAGTGCCAGGTAAAGATAGATGAGAAAAATCGCCTTGTTTTTTCCAATCGCCTGCCCCCATTTGAAACCGCGGTTGAACAGCACCGCTGTGGAGGAAACAATCAGGAAGGCGAAAAGGAAAGTATTGATCGGGTTGCCGTCGGTGTCGCCTCCGCCGCCCGCTCCAAACCAATAAGAGGCAGGCCGTGAGCCCAAAATGGCAATCCAGATTCCCGGAATGAGGAGGGCATACGAAGAGCCATGCCTCCATCTGCTGTCCGTCTGGAATAGCCACAGGATCAGGCAAACGCAGAGCAGAAGCGCAAGAAGAGGGTGCATATCTAGTTACCTGGATTCCCGCTGTCTGTTGTTGCGTTGCAGAAAGCAGAATGTCTGGCGCAATCGCGCCATTTGTTCTGCACGGTGGAAGTCCATCAATTCGCGTGAAACAGGACGCTCCGCTCTTTTCATCGCCGACCAAGCGTATCCGGCGAGAAAAGAGACTCCGCCAAGCACAAATGGGCGTTGTCGCATTTGGAATAGCCCGCGCAGGCTCTCAAACAGAGGGTGCCCGCCCATGGCATAGGCCTTTTGACCGTAGCGAAAGCGCACGAGCCACGGGTTTTCAGTCCCTGTCCCCAATTTCCGATGATGAAAGCAGGTTCGCTCCACAAAGGTTCGCGTCTGCCACCCTTTGGAGCGCGCTGTTGTCACGGCGATCCAATCGATGCCTCCTCCCTTGATCGGCTTGTAGCCGCCGATTGCTTCAAAGCAGTCCCTGCGAAAAAGTTGGCACGCGCCGGAGACATGCTCAAGCTGGGTGAACCGGTGGGCGTACGTGTGAGCCTTGGGACGGCTGGCATCTTCCACATACGGCGTTCCGGCGACGCCGAGGTCTGGACGCGCGGAAAACTTGTCCAGCAGGAACTCGAAATAGTCGGGGCCGAATGAAATGTCCGCATCCAGATTCCCGATTATATCAAATGCGGCATCCTTGAGCAGTTCATACCCTGCGTTGAAGCAGTGCGCCTTCGCGGCGAACTGGCGATCCCGATGCTCCGGCATGCTCAATAGCTGAATCCACGGCTCCTGCCCGGCATAGCGCCGGATGATTTCCTCTGTCCTGTCGCCAGATCCATCATTCACAATAATCCATTTTTCCGGGCGTCGATTTTGCGCGACCACCGAGCGGATCGTCTTTTCCAGATAGGCCTCCTCATTGCGAGCGGGGGTGACGAGGACGTATTTCAACCTCCTTTTTTTTTGCAACGGGGATATTGGTTCGTTCCGCTCTGTTTCAGGGAATGAAACGCCACGGGCTGGTCTGCTCAAAAGATGCGACAGCGCCTTGACCATCGTGCCCTGTCCCCAGTGGAGCATCGGCGTTTTCACTTTTATCCAACCCAAATCGCGGTAGTAAAAACGGCCATCCGCATCCTGCATTTTCTCGATGGTCCAAGCGGCGACCTTCTGCGCCAGGGGGAGCGCCTCCGGGTCGAGATCCGAAAAAAAAGTCAGCGTATCAATCGCTTGGGCTGCACATTGGATATCGACGGGATATTTCTGATCGTGGTAATAGCGCGGGCAACCGTCTGCCTCAAAAAAGTGTTCCTTGAAAAACGCGAACCCGCGCCGCAACTGCCCTTCAAAACTGCGGTCGCCCGTGGCGTCCATGTACCGGCGCAGGCTGTCCAGATTGTAGCCGGTGTGAAAATTGTCGATCCAGTGGTATTTTGCTTCCTCCCCATAGAACCAGGCGCCATCAGGCTTCTGGCGTGTGCAGCTATAGCGCATCGCCTCCTGCGCAACTCGCAGCATCGCGTCATCGCCGGTCTTCGCGCCAACGCGCGCCAGCAGCGCTCCGCCGAGCATGTTGGAGTTGTGGATGGAGCTTTGCGTGAACGCGACGTAGCTCAGGCAGCATCCCGTGGATGTCTCTTCGCGGGGCAGCGCAAGAATCCAGTTGCAAACGCTCCGGGCGACATCCAGAAAGTGCGGGGCGTTCAGTGTTTCCGCCGCTTCCAGAAACGCCAGGCCAATCAAGCCGCTCCAGACAATCGTGGGCTCTCCCTCCGGGATTTTTCCAGCTCGCGTTGAAAATGAAAAATGGTTTCCCCAGCAGAACTCCTTGGAACTCTGCGAACGGTTTTGAATCAGCCAATCCAGGCAATGCAGCGCGCGTTCTCTGTAACGCGCTGCGCCTGTTGCCCGAAACATTTTTAAGTATCCCCACGCCATGTAACCCATCCCCTTGGTGGAAGTGTGCGGGCGAATGCCCAGGAGCGGGCGGACATTGAACGGAGCGCGATAGACTGCCTGCTGGAGGATGCGCTCAAGCAGAAGCCGGTTGAACGTCAAAGCGTGCAGGAACGAGTTGCATCCATCCCCGGGATCATAGGCGCGGTAGTCATGCGCTTCCACCCAGGTGATTGCGCCTTGGATGCTTTGCTCCAGCTTGCGGCGAAACTCCGCTTCGCACGGCGCGGACGGTGCGATGGAAATGGGTTCGGGCGTATTCATCGTAAGGCTTCGTGCTGTCCGCAGATCAACCGGTCCACGAGTTGCAGGTAGGCTTGTTTGCTTGTTTCCCAGCCATTGCGCGCGGCGTAAGCAGAGGCGTTGGCCACCAGAGTTCTGCGCCGCTTTTTATCGACGAGCACCTCGTGCATCGCCTCCGCCAGCGCGTCCGCATTGCCGGATTCAAAAAACCGCACCACGGTGTCGTCAAAATAGAAGCGATCCACCTTCGTGCTGGCCGCGACAACAGGAACCCCGGCTGCCATAAACTCCATGATCTTTGTGCTGTAGGCTTCATTGCCAAACGAGTCTGCCCGCTTGGGCACGACACCCAGATCCGCTTGAGCCATCACTCCGGCGATTTCCCGGAGCCCCAGCGGATCAAAGAAGCGGACGCTCCCCGCAATGCCCAACTGCGCAGCCAGCGCGACAAGCTGCGGCTTCATCATTCCATCGCCGTAGATGTGAAACTCAGCCTGGGGCAGCCGCGTGCGCAGCTTGCCGAAGGCACGAATTGCGATGTCCACGCCCTGGTGCCACTGCAAACCTCCCGGAAACAACAGGATGCGCTTTCCATTGGAAGAAGCGCGCGGACGGGGATGAAAAATATGGGCGTCCACGTTATTAATGAACACGGAACACTTCTGCGCCGGGGCCGAACGCTTGGTGTAAGTAGCAAGCCAAAGGTGGTTGGCGATGATCACATGATCCGCGAAATTCGCCGAAACCCGCTCCACAAGCCTGAGCGCGCGCACCGACAACGAGCTGGGGGAGCTATGAAACTTGCTGGCGAAGAACTCCGGCACAATGTCGTGGATGTCCAGAATCACGCGCGCTCCCGTCAGCTTCGCGTGCCACGCCGCAAAAACCATGAAGTCGGGAATGTTATGCGCGTGAACCAAATCATAACGGCAGAGCCGGTTCCGGCGGCAAATGCCGAAAGTTGCCGCCACAAAAAAGCGGATCAGGGGCCAGAAGAAAGAGAGTCTGGACTGCTCGCTTTTTGCAAAGCGATCCTTGATCCGCAGCACCCGCACCCCTTCCATCATTTCCTCCCGGGGGAGTTCGGGGCTGCTCCGGAGCGCAAAGACATCGACTTCATAACCGTGGCGGGCCAGCGTTTGTGCATAGCGCATCACGCGGTTGTCACTTTCGTAGAACGAATGCGTCACCATGCAGACCCGCCTGGCTGCTGTGGGCGAACCGCTCTGCGTGGTTGTCGAAGATCGGTTCATGTCAGAGATCGCCTTCAATGCTCTTCGGCGCGTAGGATCGAGCCTTGTTGAAGACGCAGGAGACGTCCGCCCTGGCCGAGCCAAGCTCCCTGCATGCCCGCCTCAAGCTCTCCGGGGCGGTTTTTCCCGCCTCGACGACAAGCAGCACTTTGTCCATAAACCCGGCGAGCGCCACCGTGGCGCTGGTCGGTGTGAGAGGCGGCATGTCAAAGATGATATAGTCAAACGCGCTTGTCTTGATATGCGGTATCAGGTCGTAGAAATTCTTCGGCGCAAACTGCGTGCATCCGGCCTGCGAGCGCGCCACGGTGGCGAGATAGAGATTTTGCGCGGAAAGCGGCTCGTCGGGCACCCCCGTTTGAAGTATTTCGGCGAAGGAATGCGCCGACTTTCCGTTCAGGAATGAATGGGCCTCCGCGCGCCCCTCATTCATGTTCACCAGCAGCACTTTTCCGTCGCCTGTTTCTGAGAGCGTGGCGGCGAGACCATCTGCAACCGTGGAGATGCCCGCATCATGCGTAAGGGCAGTGACGGCAATCAGCTTGGGTTTGCGCACCAGCCGATTCAGTTTGAAGTAGAGGATCAGGCGATCCCGTATCACTTCGAAATAAGGGAGAATTTGGTGGCTCAATTCGCGCTGGACGACTTCCTGAAGAGTTGCGGAAGATGCCTCGCCCTCCGCATGCGGCGGAAGGCGCAGGTTATTGCTGGGGGGCACATAGGGGATTGAAACCAGCAGGGGGAGACCCAGTTTCGAGTCGATTTCAAGCGCCCGCTTGATCGTGCGATCCACCAATTTTTCCATGAAAAAAGCAAGCGCAAGTCCGAACCCGAGCCCGCCGATGCCCAGCCCCAGCAGAATTTTATTCATCCGGCTGGACTCTCTCCGGCCCTCTGTGGGGCTTTGTACAACGCTGATGTTCGGGATCTTTGAAGGATCCAGCGCTTCATCAACGCGGGCTTTCTCCAGACTCGCTTGGGAATACCTGTAGTTCGCCTCCTCCACCTCCCTTTTGCGTTCAAGCTGCGCAATTTCTATTCCCGTTTGCGAGAGCTTTCCTGCCTTTTCCTGGAAGGAGTGAAGCTGGTTGGAAAGCGTGTCTGTCTTTGCTTCCAGCGATGCGAGACGGGTTCTCTCCGTGACAAGGTCGAATTTGAGGTTGGGAGCTTTGGAAGCCGTTGCGGATGAGGCCGTGCTGAGAAGATAAGGATACGCTTTTTCCAGATTCCTGCGCCGCGCTTCAAGTTCGGCAATCTGAACCTGAACCACACGCACCTGCGGGCTTTCGGCGGTGTATCTGGAGAGCAGTTCCCGCTCTCTGCCTCGCATATCGTCCAGCCGCATACCCAAGGACTGGTATTCCTGAACACCGCTCCGGCCTATCGACTGCTCTGCCGCAAGATAGTCGGCATTGATTCCCAGCCCACCGAGCCATTTCTCGATTTCCTGAATGCGCGCGCGCTGCTCCGCGCGCTCCACTTCCGCGGCATCCAGCTCGCTCTGACTCTTTGCCAGCACATTGGTGAGATTCGCTGAACTGTCTGCAATGGACACGATGCCCGATGTGGTTTTCAGCCGCTTCAACTCCTCCTCCGTTTGGTGCAGTTGCGCGCTGACTTGCTCGGTTTGCTTGGCAACAAACCCGAAGGTGCCCAGCGAGCGATGAACCTGGAGATGCTTGTCGAAATATTGGTTCACCAACGTATCAAGAACGCACTGGGCTACCCTCCCGTCCCGATGCCGATAGGTGACCGTGAGGACGTTGCTTCCCAGCTTCGGCGTGACTTTTAATCCCCCGGCAACAACCGCGGCCGCTGCGGCATTCGTGGCGCCCTTGGTGTCTGGAAGCAGGCGTTTCGCGCCCACCGTTTCCGCAACCTGCAAGGCCAGGTCGGCGCTGGTGAGTATTTCCATTTCGGCGTTGATGACGCTTTCAGCCGCAGGGCCGGAAAGCGAAGACTGCGGCCCCGAATCGAGCTTGTCCACGGCGTTCCGTTCCACGACATAGCGAATGATCAGCTTTGCCTGCGACTCATAGTCTGGAAATTGGAAGTAGTAGAGAGCCGCCGCAAGAACGCCCATGAGGAAGGGGAGAATGACGCACCATTTCCGCCTGAAAAGGATGTAAAGAATGTCATTCAATTGCAGCCCTGAGTCTGCATCATCGCGTGGTAATTCGTTCATACATGCCTCCTCATGACCGATGGTTTACACATAGACCCCGACGGCTTCATGAACTCCTTCGGTAACTTGCTGCACCTGTTCTGGCGTCAATTCTGGATACATCGGCAGCGAAATAAATTCCCCGGCGCACCGTTCCGCGACAGGGAAAGAACCCTCTCTATAGCCGAGGCTGCGGTACGCTTCCTGAAGGTGAATGGTGACCGGGTAATGCACGGCGCACCCAATCTGCCTGGATGCCAGGTGCTGCATCACGCGATCCCGCTCACGCACGCGGATTGCGTAGATGTGGTAGACGTGCCGGGCGTACGACGCAGTCGCCGGGGTTGTCACTGCGCTTATATCGCAAAGCGCATGGTCATATTGGGCAGCATGAAAGCGGCGGCGCTCATTGGCAGCCTCAAGATTCCGCAGTTTGATGCGTAGCACGGCGGCCTGGATTCCATCCATCCGGCAATTCCATCCAACTTGTGAATGGTAGTATCTGCGCTCCTGCCCGTGATCCCGGAGCACGCGGATTTTGTCGTACAACTCCGCATTGTTCGTCACCACCGCACCGGCTTCCCCAAACGCCCCGAGATTTTTCCCAGGGTAAAAGCTAAAACATCCCGCATCGCCCATCGAGCCAGCCCGCTGCCCCATGTACTCAGCCCCGTGAGCCTGGCACGCATCCTCAACGATCTTCAGTCCAAACTCGTTCGCGACCGCCTGAATCGGCTTCATGTCAGCCGTCTGCCCAAACAGATGAACGGGAATCACCGCTTTTGTTTTCCCTGTGATCGCCTTTACCAATGCCTCCGGGTTCATCGTGTACGTGCGCTCATCCACATCAACAAACACCGGGCGCGCGCCGCAATACGTGATGGCCTCCGCAGTGGCCATGAAGGAATTTGGAACCGTGATCACTTCATCGCCGGGCCCGATCCCCAGTGCCAGCAAAGACAACCAGAGCGCCTCCGTGCCGCTGCCGACTCCGATGGCGTAGCGCGTGTGGCAAAACGCGGCGAATTCCTCCTCAAACTCCGCAACCACCGGCCCCCCTGCAAAAGCGCAGCGGTCAATGACCTCCTGGATGGCAGCGTTCAATTCGCCCCGCAAGGGGGCATGGTGAGCGTTAAGGTCAAGAAACGGTACGTTCATTGGGACTCCTGTTTGCGGTTTTATCGAGGCTGCGGGCGGGATTTCCCGCCACGATGGCATGAGGGGGCACATCTCTGGTCACAACGCTTCCCGCGCCGACAAGGGCGTTTTCACCGACCGTGACGCCCCCCAGGATGGTCGCGCCCGAACCGATGGAGGCGCCTTTCCGGATGACCGTGCGCTGGAGAATCCAGTCCGCCTCGGCCTGAAGCTCGCCGTTTGCATTGGTGGATCGCGGGCGCCTGTCATTGATGAATGTGACCCCGTGGCCGACAAATACAGCGTCCTCGATGGTCACGCCCTCGCAGATAAAGGTATGACTGGATATTTTGCAGCGCGCGCCCACCGTGACCCCCTTTTGTATTTCGACAAAGGTGCCGATCTTCGTTTCATCCCCAATCTCGCATCCGTAGAGATTTACGAATGCGAAAATGCGGACGTCCCTCCCGAGCTTTACATCCGGGGCGATGCGTTGGAGCTGAAGCGGGATGTGGGTGCTCATGGATAAGTTGATTTCGCGGTGAGATTCTGCTCCATCGCAACGTCCTGGCCGAAGTTCAGCCCGTTAGGCAACGGCGCAAGCAGCACCGGCGCGCCGTTCTGCCGCAGGGATTGCGTGGAGGCTTCGAGGATTCTCACCATCTCAAGCCCTTCACGTCCTCCGGTCAGCGGCCGCGTCTTGCCTTGGATGGCATCGAGAAAATGCTGGCACTCCGTTTTCAGCGGCTCCTCCTGGACGAGTTTGGGGATATAGCTGTCCCCATAGTGATAGGAGTAGTGAAAGTCCGCGAAGGTGTCATAATGCGGCGGGCGGTCCACCCGCACGTCGTAGACGCGAATCTTTTCCAGCGTTTGAACATCATCATATAAAATCATCCTGCGTGTGCCAACGATGGTCATTTCACGAACCTTCCTTGGCTCAAGCCAGCTGCTCTGGATGGTGGCAAAGCGCTTGTTGCGGAAGACCATGGACATGTTGGTTACGTCCTCAATTCCATTGGTGACATTCGCGTTGCCCTGGCAGTTCACGGAGAGCGGTGACTCGCCCAGGATGTGCAGAATGATGGAAATGTCATGCGGAGCCAGATCCCAGGCGACATTGATGTCCCTTTGGAAGAGGCCAAGGTTCAGGCGCCGCGAGTTGATATAGCGGATTTCTCCGATATCCCCGTTCTGCACAATCTCCACGATCTTGCGCACGGGCGCGGAATACAGAAACGTGTGCCCGATCATGAGCACCAGCCCGTTTTTGTCGGCAATCTCAATCAACTCCTCGCACTCCGCCGAGTTCGAGGCCATCGGTTTTTCGATGAACGTATGCTTTCCAGCCAGCAGGCTGGCCTTTGCAACCGGGTAGTGGTATTTCACCGGAGTGGCGACCACGATGGCGTCCAGCGCCTCGTCCTGAAGCAGGTGGCAGTAATCCGTGATCCCCTCGACATCGGGATACAAGGTTCTCAAGTGCTTGAGCCGCTCTTCGCTGGTGTCGCACATTGCTTTCAAGCGGCATTTCCCCAGCAATTTGAAATTGCGGATCAGGTTTGGCCCCCAATACCCGCATCCCACCACGCCTACTGAGATCGGTTCCCCCATATTGTCTCCTTGGATTCGCACCCCTTCCATTGGATGGCTCGTTATCATGAACAGTTTTGGTTGATTCCTGTGGAAGAAGCCCCAGTGCGTGATCCGAAAACCTCCCTCGTGATGACCGGAACCGTCTTGAGCATGATCCAGAGATCCATCCCGGGAGACATGTTCCTGGCGTAATGGATGTCCATCGCGATCATTTCGCTGAAGGTGGTCTCGTTCTTGCCGTTCACCTGCCAATACCCCGTGAGCCCCGGAGGCGCGTTGAAGCGTTCCCGCTGGCAAGAACCATAGTTCTCAAATTCCTTTGGGGTGCAGGGGCGCGGCCCCACAAGGCTCATCTCTCCGCGAAGCACATTGAGAATCTGCGGAAGCTCATCCAACCCTGTGGCCCGCAGGATGCGCCCAAAGGGAATCAACCGGGGATCGCCGGACGCATCCAGCTTGGTCATCGGGCAATCCGCCTGCATGAGTTCTTCCAAGTGCCGCTCGTGCATTTGGGTTTCGGCATTGACCTTCATGCTTCTGAACTTCAAGCAGAGGAAGCGCCTGCCCTGGTAGCCCACGCGCTCCTGCCGGAAGAAAATGGGACCCGGAGAAAGAATCTTGATGCCCAGCCCAACGAAAAACATCAGCGGCAACCAGAAGGGGAGCGCGAGCGCAATGCAGGCCAGATCCAGAACGCGCTTCCAGCGGGGAAACCCAGCAACCCTCTCCGCAAGCGCGTCCGGCGCAAAGCCCTGCATTGGGTCGTTCGGTATTTTACGACGACTTTTCATGATTTTTCTTCCCTCTCCACACCTCTTTGCCTCGCTTTCAGAAGGGTCGCCCGAGTCCATTTCGAGAAGCATCCTCCCCTTGGATGCTGCCCCATTTTACCGACGGAGCGTTTTGCCTAGTCGTGATCTGCCTCAACGACGGATGTCATTTGCGGCTCCTGGCATTCCGAAGGGAGCGCGCGGGCAAGCGCCCGCCGGGTGTCAATCACCAGCGGCGCTCTCCGGCGAATCTCCGCCCAATCATACACCGAGTGATCCGTGACGATCACCACGCAGTCCGCGCCGCCCAACGCTTCGTGCAGGTCGCTCGCGCCGGTCATCTCTATCCCGTCGTGCGCGAGCGTGGGGACATGCGGGTCATGGTAAGTTACGACCGCTCCCTTCTTGGCAAGCTCGTGAATAATGTCCAGCGCGGGAGACTCCCGTATATCGCCGACGTCCTTCTTGTAGGCCACGCCCAGCAGGAGAATATTGCTTCCCTTGACCGGCTTGCCCGCGTTGTTGAGCGCGTCCTGAACTTTTTGCGTCCAGTAGCGGGGCATGGCCGTATTGACCTCGCTGGCGAGCTCGATAAAGCGGGCGGTGTAATTGAGCGTCCGCAGCTTCCACGAAAGGTAGAGCGGATCGATGGGGATGCAGTGGCCGCCGAGCCCTGGGCCCGGAGTGAACTTCATGAAGCCGAACGGCTTGGTTGCGGCGGCGTCGATCACCTCCCAGACATCCAGCCCGAGGCGGTCGCACATCAAGAGCACTTCGTTGACGAGGCCGATGTTTACCGCCCGGTAGGTGTTCTCCAGCAGCTTGACCATCTCCGCAGCCTCGGTGGAAGAGACGGGAACCAGCGTGTCGATCGCCCGCCCGTAGTAGGCTTGCGCAACCTCCAGACAATCCGGCGTGATGCCGCCGATCACCTTTGGCGTGGTGCGCGTTGTCCAGTCTGTGCGGCCGGGATCGACCCGTTCCGGCGAGAACGCGAGGAAGAAATTCTCCCCCACCTTGAGCCGGTGCGCGCTTTGGGAGAGTCGCGGCAGCACCACTTCCAGGGTCGTCCCCGGGTAAGTCGTGGACTCAAGCACCACCACCATGCCGGGGAGCAGATACTTCGCGATCTGTTCGGTGACTTGGATAATGTAAGAGATGTCCGGGTCGCCCGTTTTGCGCAGCGGCGTGGGCACGCAGATGGAGACGGCGTCGCACTCTCCGATCACCGAAAAATCCGACGTCGCCGAGAGCTTGCGCTGGCAGACAAGATCCTGCAGGGAGCGCTGGCTCACGTCGTCGATGTAAGACTCGCCGCAGTTGATGGCGCTCACTTTGCGCGGATCCAAATCGATGCCGGTCACGCGGTACCCGGCTTCGGCGAACACCACCGCCAGAGGCAGGCCGACATAGCCGAGCCCGATGACCGCAATATGGGCATCGCCTGAGGCCAGTTTTTCCAGAAGCCGCTTTTTGCTGTTATCCATGTCCTCTCCCCCCCTTTGAATCCTTTGGTTGTTTTGCCTTGAGACATTCCCAATGGAACGTGTCGGGCTGCTGTCCCCAAAATCGTGCGCCAAAACCGGATTGACCGGGAAATTTTGGCATGCGCCAAAATGAATCAAGCGAGGGCGATTTGCTGCATCACCGCCGCGAGATCCGCGCTGTGCGCATTCCGAGTCAGGGCGCACACGGCGAAGGCTGTTGCCCTCCGGGCGCATTCCTCCAGCGGAAGGCGGTTCAATTGCGCGGCGAGGATGCCCGCAACCAGGGCGTCGCCGGCGCCGACACTGCTCTGAATTTCCACCTCCGGCGGGCGCGCGATGGCCTCGCCCTCCGCCGTCACAAAACACGCCCCCGCTTTTCCCATCGAAACCACCACCAACGCGATGCCTCGGGCCACGAAAGAGCGGGCGGCGTGGAGCACTGCCATTTCGCTGGAAAGCCGTTCCCCCATGAGTTCTTCCAGTTCGTGGAGATTCGGCTTGAGGATCGTCGGCGCGGCGTCCACCGCCCGGCGCAATGCCTCGCCGCTGGTATCCACCAAGACCTTCCGCCCGGTGGCTTTGAGCGCGGCGGCGAGGTCGCGGTGGAAGGCGGAATCCACGCCCGGCGGGAGGCTCCCCGCAAGGACAGCCCACGGGGCGTCGAGGGCGCTGATTTGCTTACGCAGCGCGGCAAGCTCCGGCAGGGAAGGGGAGAGGCCGGGGAAATTGATGTCGGTGGTCGTGTGCGCGGCGGGATCGACAATTTTGATGCCCACGCGGGTTGCTCCGGCAATCCGCACAAACCGGTCGGCGATCTGCTTCTCCGCAAAGAACACCTCGAACACACCGCAATTCTCGCGGCCCAAAAATCCCGTTACGGCTACCCGATGCCCGTGGTCGGCCAACACGGAAGCCACGTTCACCCCTTTGCCGCCGGGCGTGTCGCGCGTCTGCTCCACGCGGTTGACCGCGCCGGGCGTGAAGCGGGGGATGGTGACGGTGCGATCCACCGCCGGGTTGAGCGTGAGCGTGAGGACATCGAAGGAGGCCATGGAATCACGCACTTCGGAAATGAGAGACCCAGCGAACGCAGCCGATCGCTAGAAACTTTGAAAATTACCGACTGCGCGTCATCGCTCAATGCGGTTAATTTTCGAGGACTAACTTCAATCCGCACCCAACTACCCCAAATCCAAACACTTAACCCCAATTCAGTCCCCAAACTTTGATGTAGACCCTGTAGACCCCGGAAACTGGCTCCCCATGCACACCACTCTTCAAACTCGAAACAGAGAGTACGCAAATCGCTTCTCTTTGATTTCCAGAGGGTTGCCAAT
Organism: Verrucomicrobiota bacterium; assembly: GCA_037131875.1. GTDB lineage: Bacteria > Verrucomicrobiota > Verrucomicrobiia > Chthoniobacterales > Chthoniobacteraceae > UBA695. The sequence continues at coordinate 1,512 of JBAXQF010000008.1, read as the reverse complement.
TTCATCAAAAACCCGATACCAGGTCGAACTGTTCGAACCTGACCGGGTTTGGTTTACAAAACGGAGAAAATCCGAATTCTCTGTTTTCGGACCGGGATAAGACCATCTCATTAGTGGCCGGTTTATGAGATCCTGAGTTCCCGGTTGGATGAGACGGTAAACCCGAGGTCTTTCAGGATACCGTTGGAGATGCCGTAGACCCAGCCATGAATGTCGAGCGGTTGCCTCCGTTTCCACGCTTCTTGGACGACGGTGGTGTGGCCGATATTGATGACCTGCTCGGCGATGTTCAACTCGCAAAGACGATCCAGCCGGGCCGATTCGGAGGGGATAGTCGCCAGTTCCGCCTCTCGCTTGCGGTAGGTGGTGCGGATTGATTCGAGCCAGTTGTCGATGAGACCGTGGGAAGCATCCTCCATAGCTGTCTTGATCCCGCCGCAACCGTAATGCCCGCAGACGATGATGTGCTTGATCCGCAGCACTTCCACAGCATATTGGATCACCGCGAGGCAGTTCATGTCGGTGTGGATTACGAGATTAGCGACATTCCGGTGGACAAACAGTTCTCCAGGAAGCAAACCGACGATTTCGTTGGCCGGAACGCGGCTGTCCGAACAGCCGATCCAGAGATATTCGGGCGACTGTTGGCGCGCAAGTTTCTGAAAAAACTCTGGGGTGACCGCGCGAATGGAAGCGGCCCATTTTCGGTTGTTCTCAAAAAGATGTGAAAGCATTTTTATCATTCATCCAATGCCACCAAGTCTGGGGCTTGGCGCTTTCAGGGGGATTGAGAAAGCCTTGCTTGATTTCATCCGTGGCCGCCGATGTCGCGGCCAGGGGCAATAGCAGCAGACCCGCCAGGAGAGTGAGTCGTTTCATTGTTTTGCCTCAGATTTCCCGGCGGTCAGGTTGCCCCGACTTACTACTTTGCCGGCTTGGCTTGCGGGAAAAAGCCAGTCCTGCACTTCCTCACTGTTTCAGACATTGTCTAAGCTGGGATTTCCCATTTGGGTTCATCTTTTTAAGCAGGTTGAGATTTTTGTGTAGATTCCCTCACTGTGGGTGCTTTTGGCAACTTCATAATGGTTCTTCATGGCATTTTTGGATTGATTTCGGACACGCTTGACCCCGTTTGGCACCGGGGAAGGACATTTTTTCCGGTCGAGGAGACACCTCCCCCGTGTTTTTCTTTGTTTTGATACATTTCATGGTCTTTTCAATTAACCAGATGTCGCTGACGGCATTCTCAGGCTCTCAATTGCCATGAGGATGTCACGGAACAATTCTCGCGGAACCGCCACCTCCGCCATCTGGAAGATCACCTGCCGGGAGTGGTGCACAACCTTCGCCCCGATTTTGATCAGTTTTTCCCGCAACGTCGTCATCGTCCAGTGGCGCACCGAGCGCGGCAGCACCGCCTGCCGAAGGAAGTTCCCCATGTTGTATGCTAGTGTCCCGTCAGGCAACTTCCTTTCATAATTCCAGCCCCTTTTCCGATTTTTCAGCGTTGCT
>JBAXQF010000007.1:0-43966 GCA_037131875.1 Verrucomicrobiota bacterium | reverse complement strand
TCCCTTGTAACAGCCCTTGGGATATTTAAAAGAACTAACCTAACATGACACTAGATTGCGAAGTGCAACTTCGCGGGAAGGTGCGTCACCAAGTGCAACTTGGTAACAAGAACGGAAAATTCTGTCTTTGCGTTCTTCGCGTCCTTTGCGCGAAATTTATCCGCGCTCCGCTTCGCCTGCTCCGAGGAAGCTATTCCGGCAGAGCTTGGCGTAGATGCCGTCGTGGGCAAGGAGTTCTTCGTGCGTGCCGCGCTCGACGATGCGGCCGCGCTCCAGCACCAGGATTTGATCCGCGTGGCGCACGGTGGAGAGCCGGTGGGCGATCACAAAACTGGTGCGGTGCTCCATCAACCGGTCGAGCGCCTGCTGGATTTGCCGCTCGGTCTCGGTATCCACGCTCGCGGTCGCTTCGTCGAGGATCAGGATGGGCGGGTCTTTGAGCAGGGCGCGCGCGATGGAGACGCGCTGTTTTTCGCCGACGCTCAGCTTTACGCCGCGCTCGCCCACCACCGTATCGAGCCCTTCGGGCATGCGGTCGATGAAGGTGCGCGCGTTGGCCGCTTCCAGCGCCGTGAGCATCTCCGCCTCGGTGGCGTCCGGTTTGGCCAGCCGCAGGTTGTTGCGGATGCTGCCGTTGAAGAGGAAACTCTCCTGTGTCACCATGCCGACGGCTTCGCGCAGCACGTCCTTGGGGATGTCGAGCAGCGGACGGCCATCCACGAGGATTTCCCCGGTGTCGAACTCGTAAAACCGCGTGAGCAGGTTGACGAGTGTCGATTTTCCCGCGCCCGTCGCCCCCACCAGCGCGATGGTTTCGCCGGGGCGGGTGTGCAGGTTGATGTTGTGGAGCACGGGCAACTCCTCCGCGTAGGCGAAGCAGACGTTTTGGAAGCGGACATCGCCGCAAATGGCCCGCGCTTCGGCTTGGGAGCGGGCGGTCTCACGCTCGGGCCCGGCGGCGTTGGCCTCCACCTCCGTGTCGAGAATCTCGAAGACCCGTTCCGCGGCGGCGCGTCCGGCTTGCAGGAGTTGGTTGAGCTGGTGCAGGCGCCCGATCGGCTCGTAGAGGAACTGCACCAGCATGAGAAACGCGACGAGATCGCCCACTTGCATGGAACCCCCAAGCACCGCTCTGACGCCGAACCCGATGACAAGCACCCTGCCGCACGAGGAGAGGAAGTTCATCGAAGGGCTGTAGAGCGACCACGCGCGCATGATGATGAGCGAGGCGTCTCGCAACTGCCCGCTTACGTTGTTAAACCGCGTGTGCTCCTCGGTTTCCCGCACGTAGGTCTTGATCTGCCGGATGCCCGCCAGGTTGTCGTGCAAGAGCGCGTTCATGGCGGAGGAGGCCTTGCGCTGGAGTTGGTAGCGCTTGTGGGCGGTGAGGGTGTACCAGAGGGCACCGGTGACCAGCAGTGGCAGCGGAGCCAGCGCCAGCAGGGCGAGCTTGGCGTTGTATACGAAACACATCGTCGCCACGATGCCCACCTGGAGCAGCGCCACCACGCCCTGCTCAATGCCGTCGATCAAGACCCGTTCCATGGAGGTCACGTCCTCCAGCAGGCGGGTCATGATGTCCCCCGTGGCCCGGTTGTCGAACCAGCCGACCGGCAACCGCTGGATGTGGGAATAGAGGTCGCTGCGGAGATCGAAGATCACCCGCTGCTCAAAGCTGTTGTTGAGCCGGATGCGCACGGCGTTGGCGAGATCCTGGATAAAAAACGCCAGGAGCGCCAGCAGCGTGAGGGGGAGAATGCGGTCGCCGCGCCCGTGGGCTACATCGTCAATGGCGAGTTGACTTACCTTGGGGAAGACGATCACCATGAGCGTCATGAGCACCGCGCAGGCAAGCGTGCCGGTCGCCAGCAAGGGGTAGCGGCGCAGATAACCGAGGACGCGGAGAAGGGTTTTCATAAGAGGTGGTGGGAAGTGGAGTCAATTTGGCACGCGGCAGGGCTTCGGCACAGAGAAAAAAGTGATGGATTTATGAAAATGGTGGTTGAATTTGGAGGGAAGTGGTTTAAAATCCCACACAATTCCACCAGATGTCTTCCGACGCCTACAACACGATCACCTTTACCGGGTCTTTCCGGCACGGAGTGGATTCGAAGAATCGAATCACCATTCCGGCGGACTGGCGTTCCGGCGAAGAGGGCGTTTTATACGTGCGGCTCCACTCCTCGGGCGGGCACGTGGTTGCGCTCTCTCCTGCGGCGCTCGACAGCACGGTGGCGACGATCAAGGCGCGTCCGGGCATTACCCCTGGCAAGCAGTTGGAGATGGTTCGGCAATTCGCCTCGGGCTCGCATCGTTGCTGCGTCGACAAACAGGGACGCATGGTTTTACCGCCGGAGTTTTGCGCCAAGGCTGGATTGCAAGGCGAGGTGGCAGTGGTTGGCGTGCATGGCCACTTTGAAATTTGGAACACCGAGCGGTGGACTGCCCAGCAGGCCGCCCAAACGGACGACAATCAAGATCTGGCAACCGAGCTTGGTCTATGATCGCCCCCACAGTCGAGGTTACGGAAGTCGCAGCCTTCGGGTTGCAGCGGAGGAATATTTTGAAATCCACCCATTCCACCCCCTACCACGAGCCCGTTTTGCTCGCGCAGACGCTCGCGCTGCTTGCGCCCGCTCCGGGCAAGCTCTTTGTGGACGGCACGCTGGGAGGCGGCGGCCACACGGAAGCCTTTTTGCAAGCCGGGGCGCAGGTGATCGGCATCGACCAAGACCCGCAGGCGCTCGCGTTCGCGGGGGAACGGCTGGCCGGGTTCGGCGAGCGGTTCGTTCCGGTGCGCGCGAATTTTGAGGAGATCGGCTCCGTGTTGGACGGCATGGGCATTGCGGGGATCGACGGCGCGCTGCTTGATATCGGCGTCTCCTCCTGGCAGCTCGACACGCCGGAACGGGGCTTCAGTTTTCAAGCCGAGGGGCCGCTCGATATGCGGATGAACCCGGACGCGCCGTTGAGTGCGGCGGATCTGGTGAACACCGCGCCGGAGGGGGAGCTGATCCGCATCTTCCGCGAGTATGGGGAGGAGACGGCGGCCCGCCGGATCGCCCAGCAAATCGTCCATGACCGGGAAATCCGGCCCTTGGAGACGACCTTCGACCTGGTTCAGAGCGTGGAGAAGGTGAATCCGCGCCGGGGGCGCACGCATCCCGCCACCAAGGTTTTCCAAGCGTTGCGGATCGCCGTGAACCGCGAACTCGACGTGCTGCACGCCGCGCTCGCCGCGTTTTCCGCCCGGCTCAATCCCGGCGGTCGCTTCGGCGTCATCACCTTTCATTCGCTGGAAGACCGCATTGTGAAGAATTTCTTCAAAGCGCGCAGCGTGGAATGGCTCGACCGCCCCGAGTGGCCCGCGCCGCGCCGCAACCCTGAATTTCAGTTCCGCCTCCTCACCTCCAAGCCCGCAGTGGCCTCGGAGGAGGAGCAATCCCGCAACCCGCGCTCGCGCAGCGCCAAACTTCGCGTCGTCGAAAAATCTTATGGCCAATAACCGTCGCCGTCGTCTGGAAAACAACGTCCCCGTGGGAGCTTATTCGCCTTGGCTCCTGATCGCCATTCTCGCCCTGATGGGTGGGTTGACGTGGGTTTATTCCAAAAACCAACTCTTCAACCGCGGGCAATACATCCGCTCGATGGAGGAAGAGTTGGCCGGGTTGAGCCGCAAGAATGAGGCGCTTCGGGGGCGGATCGCCCAGCTTTCCACCTACTCCGCATTGCAGAAATGCTGCAACGACGGAACCATCAAGATGGTCAAAATCCTCCCGACGAGCATTGTCCACGTGGACTTCCCGCGCCGTGCCGAGGGGAATGAAATCCGAGTTGTTTCCAACGTAACCACCCGCCGATGAACAAAACCGCCAAAGTACGTGCAATCATTGCCTGCTTTGGCTTGGTGTGCTGTTTTACGGGCTTTTCGGCCCGTTTGGCCTATTTGCAAGTCGATCAGCACGAGAAATTTGAGCGGCTGGCGGCGGAAAAACACGTCAAAAAACAGGCGATTCTTGCCGGGCGCGGCGAAATCCGGGACATCAACGGCGAGCTGCTCGCCACCAACGAACCGCTCAGCACGGTGGTGGCTGACGGAAGCGTCATCGCTTCGGGGAAAGTCCCCCCGGCGGAGATTGCGGGGCTCCTTGCCGATCTCCTGGGCATTCCCAAGGCCGGGTTGGCGAAGAAGCTCGATACCCAGCGCAAATACGTCGTGCTGAAAAGATCGGTGAACGAGGCGGACACCACGGCGATCACCAAGCGGTTTGAGGATTACCAGGCGAACACGAAAAAGCCGATCCGGGGGATTTTCTTCGAGTCCGACACCCGGCGCGTCTATCCCAACAACGAGTCGCTCTGCCATGTCCTCGGGTTCATGGGGCAGAAGCAGGGGGAAGGGGCGGAGGAAGTCGAGCGCATGGGCGTGGAGGGGGTGGAGCGTTCCATGGACAAATGGCTGCGCGGCTACGACGGCTTCCGCTACATCGAACGCGACCGCACCGGCAAGGAGATCGTGCCTTATCGCGGGCAGGAGCGGAGCGCGCGGGACGGCTGCGACGTCCGGCTCACCATCGACATGCGATTACAGCATATCGTCGAGAGCGAGCTCGATGAACTGTATAAGAAATACCATCCGCAATTCACCACCGCCATCATGATGGATCCCAAGACCGGGCGGATTCTGGCGATGGCAAACCGGCCTTGCTTTGATCCCAATGACTTGAGCCGGGGCGCGAGCGAGATGGCGCCGGAGAAGATGAAGAATTGCGCCGTCATCAACATCGTGGAGCCGGGTTCGGTCTTCAAAATCGTCCCCGTCTCGGCGGCTCTCAATGACAAGCTCGTGAGTCTGGACACCGTCATTGGCTGCGAAGGCGGGCATTGGAACTACGGCGGGAAGATCCTCAAGGATCACGGGCATGGAGATCACCCCGACCTGAGCGTTTTTGATGTGGTGGTCAAATCGAGCAACATCGGCTCGGCCAAGCTGGGGATGAAACTTGGCGAGCAGCGCTTTTACGAATACGTGCGCAACTTCGGCTTTGGAGAGCGCACGGGCATCAATCTGCCGGGCGAGGTGGCGGGGATCGTCCATTCCCCCAAGAGCGCCGGGTGGAGCAAGCTCAGCATCGCCCGGATGCCGATGGGCCAGGGGGTTTGCGTGACGCCCATCCAAATGGTCACCGCCATGAGCGTCATCGCCAACGGCGGCAAGCTCTTTATGCCGCAAATCATCGATTCCGTTGTGGATAAAGACGGGACGCCGGTGGTGCGTTTTGACCCCGTGCCGTTGCGGCAGGTGGTGGGCGCCAAAGCCGCCGCCGATCTGCGGAGCGCGTTGAAAGAGGTCGTCAGCAAACGCGGCACCGCTTACGCCGCAACGATTCCCGGCTATTCCGCAGGCGGAAAGACCGGCACCGCTCAGATTGCGAAACCGGGCGGCGGCGGCTATTACGACAACCGGTTTGTGACCTCGTTTGTCGGTTTTTTCCCGGTGGATGATCCGCAAGTGGTCTGCCTGGTCATGGTGGATGACGCCAAGGCGTCCGAAAATCTCAACTATGGCGGACTCGTCGCGGGCCCTGCCTTCTCCCACATCGGCGAACAAACCGCCCGCTACCTCAACATTCCGCCGGACGTGCAAATCCCCCCCGAAGGGATCGCCAGGATGGCCCAGCCGGAACCGTAATTTTTTATTCTCATGCAACTCAAAACTCTCCTTTCCAAAATCCCGACGCTCCTGACGGTTGGCCCTGCCGACCGGGAAATTGCCGCCATTTGTTACGACTCGCGCCGGGTTCAAAAGAACGCCCTTTTTGTCGCCCTGAGCGGCGAGAAAGAGGACGGCAACAAATTCATTGAAGAAGCCATCGAGCGTGGTGCCGTGGCGATTGTGACCGAGCAGGAACAGACGCAGATGCGCGCCACGCTGGTGGTTGTCAAAAACGCGCGCCAGGCGCTGGCCGATCTCGCGGCGGAGTTCTATGGGCGGCCCTCGCTTGGGCTCAAGGTCGCAGGAATCACCGGCACCAACGGCAAGACGACCACCGCCTTCCTGCTCAAACACCTTTGCGAAAGTGTGCAGATGCGCGCCGGGTTGATCGGCACCATCCGGTATGAAATCGGCGACCGCATTTTGCCTGCGGCCCGCACGACCCCGGAGTCGCTCGACTTGCAGGAACTCCTTTTCCAAATCCGCTCCGCCGGATGCCGCGCCGTGGCGATGGAAGTCTCCTCCCACGCACTGGCGCAGGGCCGGGAGCGCAATGTCGAGTTCGATACGGCGATTTTCACCAACCTGACGCAGGATCACCTCGATTTTCACCAAACGATGGAGGCCTATTTTGAGGCCAAGGTGAAGCTTTTCACCGGGCTTGCCCAGCAGGAGCATAAGAAGGGCACGTGTGTGGTGAATATTGATGACCGCTGGGGACAGCAGCTTCTGGTTCGCCTGGCAAAAGACACTCCCCACCTCCCGGTGATCACCTTTGGCATGAACGCCCGCGCAGATTTCCGCGCCGGCGCCGTGCGCACCGATGTGAGTGGCACGCAGTATCAACTGGATGCCAAGGGCAAAACCTATCTTGTGCGCCTGCCGCTGATCGGTTCCTTCAACGTCTACAATTCCCTGGCCGCGCTGGCCGGGGCGGCCGCATTGGGAGTGGATCTCCGTACGGCGGTGCGCGCTTTGGCAGATGCGCCCAGCGTGCCGGGGCGGTTGGAACCGGTGCCGGTGAAGCGGCAATACCGCATCTTTGTGGACTACGCCCACACCGATGACGCGCTCACCAATGTCATGAAAACCCTGCGCGACCTCAATCCGCGTCGGCTCCTTGTGGTGTTCGGCTGCGGTGGCAACCGGGACAAGGCCAAGCGTCCGCTCATGGCGGCGGCGGTGGAGCGGCTGGCCGATTGGGCTGTCGTCACTTCCGACAACCCGCGCAAGGAAAATCCCGAGACGATCATCGCCGAAATCCAAGCCGGGTTCCGTGGCAACCAGTATGAAACCGTCCTGGATCGGCGCGAGGCGATTTTCCGTGCCATCGCGCTTGCGCAGCCCGGCGACATCGTGCTCATTGCAGGCAAAGGCCACGAGACCACCCAGGAATTTGCAGACCAGACCATCCCGTTCGACGACCTCGCCATTGCGCGGCTCGCCGTGGAAGCCAAACCGGTGGAGATGGAGCTTTAGGAATTTGAATTAGGAAGCCAGGAAGCCAGGAAACTACAAAACAGAGACGCTTTGGACGCCACATCCCTTCAACAAATCGCGCAATGGGCGGACGGCGCGCTGACGGGCGGAAACCCCGTTCAGACGGTGACGCGCGTCTGCACGGATTCGCGCCGTTTGCAGGCGGGGGATCTGTTTGTGGCGCTGCGTGGGGAGAATTTTGACGGCCACGCCTATGTCGCCCAAGCCGCTGCCGCCGGGGCTGCCGCCGCTGTGGTGGGTGTCTCTTTCGAAGGCGAAGTTCCCGGGAATTTTTGCCTCCTGCGCGTGGCTGATACGCTGAGCGCGTTGCAATCCATCGCGACGCACTACCGGGCGTCGCTTCCGTTGCGGGTGGTGGCGTTGACGGGCAGCAGCGGCAAGACGAGCACCAAGGATTTTCTAGCCGCGGTGCTGGGAGAAACATTCCGCGTGGTCAAGACCGAGGGGAATTTCAACAACCACATCGGCCTGCCGCTGACCATGTTGCGCGCAAGCGCCGCCGATGAGATCGGGGTGTTTGAAATGGGGATGAACCATCCCGGCGAAATCGCGCCGCTCGCCGCGATGGCCGCTCCCGAGGCGGGGGTGATTACCAACATTGGCGTCGCGCACATCGAGTTCATGGGGAGCCGGGAAGCCATTGCGCAAGAGAAGGGGATGCTCGCCGAAGCGCTCCCCGCCAACGGATTCCTGGTGCTCGGCAGCGGAGACGCCTACAGCGCATCCATTGCGCGCCGCTGCCCGGCAAAAACGATTTTTGCAGGGATCGGGAGAGGGGATTTGAGCGCGACCCTGCTGGAGACGGGCTTTGAAGGAAGCCGCTTTTCGGTGCGTGCCGGGGAGGAGCAGGCTGAAGTGCTATTGCCGGTGCCGGGAGTTCACATGGTGGAAAATGCGCTGCTGGCGATGGCCGCCGGGTGGGGTTTTGGAATTCCGCTTGCCGTGGCCGCCCGGGGGCTTGCCCAATGCCGCCTCACCAAGGGCCGCCTGGAGCAGAAAAATCTTGGGGGCATCCATTTTCTGGACGACAGCTACAACGCCAACCCCGATTCCATGCGTGCCGCCTTGCGCACCCTCGCCGCGTTGCCGGTGAGCGGCGCGCGCATTGCCGTGCTGGGGCGCATGGGGGAACTCGGGGCGGAATCCGAACGCGGCCACCGCGCCGTGGGAGGGGATGCCGCCGAAGCGGGGATCGACCTGCTCATTGCCGTGGGAGGGGAGGAGGCTGGGCTGATTGCGGAAGCCGCCCGCCAAGGGGGCTTGAAAGACGTTCACCACGTCGCCGACACCGAGGCCGCCGCCGCTTTGCTGGCCGGGCGCGCTCGCCCTGGCGATGTGGTTCTCATCAAAGGAAGCCGCTCCGCCCGCATGGAGCGCGTGCTGGATCACCCCGCCTTTCGCCCTGCCAACGCCGTTTCTTAATATCCAAACCCGTGCTGTACTACATTCACCTTCTGAGCGAGCGGATCGACGGAACCAACGTGTTCCGCTACATCACCTTCCGGGCGATTGGCTCTGCCATGACCTCCTTCCTGCTCTGCCTCATCTTTGGCAACTGGGTGATCCGCAAGTTGATCGGGCTGAAAATCGGCCAACCGATCCGCACCAAGGAGGAGGTCCACAAGCTGGCTGAACTGCACGGCGGCAAACGCGGCACGCCGACGATGGGGGGAATCCTCATCCTCGGGTCGGTGGCGGCCTCCACCCTGCTTTGGGCGCGTCCGGATAATACGTTTGTCTGGCTGGCCCTTTTTTCCATGCTTTGGCTGGGTGCGATCGGGTTTATTGACGACTACCTCAAAGTCACCAAAAAGAAGTCTGACGGTCTGCCGGGGAGAATGAAGTTGCTTGCGCAGTTTGCCTTGGCGGCCATTGTGACGGCGTTTTTTGTGCTGAACCCGGCGCTGGAAATCCAGGCCAAGGAACTCTTTGTTCCCTTTTACAAGGGGGCGATCATTCAGAATCTCGGCTGGTTTACCTTCCTCTTCTTTGCGCTGGTGATTGTGGGCACTTCCAATGCCGTGAATCTCACCGACGGCCTCGACGGCCTGGCCACGGGCTGCACCATTACTACGGCGTTCGCTTACTCGATCCTGGCCTACTGCGCAGGCAATTTCAGAATCGCCCGCTACCTTGACATCCCTTACTACTCGCAGTCGGGCGAACTCGCCGTGCTCTGCATGGCGCTGGTGGGGGCGGGGATGGGTTTTCTTTGGTTTAACGCTTACCCGGCCCGTGTCTTTATGGGCGACACCGGTTCGCTCGCCATTGGCGGCGTGCTGGGGGTGGTCGCCATTTGCACCAAACAGGAGATGCTCCTGCTGGTGGTGGGCGGCATTTTTGTCATCGAAGCCCTCTCCGTGATTTTGCAGGTGGCCAGCTTCAAGCTCACCGGGAAACGGATTTTCCGCATGTCCCCCATCCACCATCATTTTGAACTGCTTGGGTGGAAGGAAAACACCGTGATTGTCCGGTTTTGGATCCTTGCCATCATGTTCGCCTTCCTTGGGCTCGCCACACTGAAACTCCGCTAGGAAATCATGAAAAAACAAATCAGGAACTCAGGAAATCAGGAGGGGAGAAAAGAGGCCAACCTTTTGTCTTTTTCCTGAGTTCCTGATAAAATTCTTAATTGTAAGTTTGAAATGAAATTTTCCTACGCACAGCAGCAAATCGCAGTTCTCGGCCTCGGCTCCAGCGGGGAGGCTGCGGCGCGTCGGCTTCTGGAGGAGGGGGCGTGCGTGACGGTTCTCGATAGCGGGGATTCGGAAAAACTCCGCGCCACGGCCGAGGCGCTCCAAGCTGTTGGAGCGCGCGTGCTTTTGGGCCGGGAGGCTGAGGAGGATCCTGCGACGTACGATCTCGGCGTGCTCAGTCCGGGGATTGATCCCGCAGTGCCGCTGGTGCGCCATTTTCTCGCCAAGGCGATCCCGCTCATCGGCGAACTCGAGTTTTCGTATTCCTTGTGCGCCTGCCCGGTGGTGGCCATCACCGGCACCAACGGCAAGACCACCACCACGCAGCTTGTGGAACGGATGCTCAACGCCTGCGGCGTGCGCACGCTGGCGGCGGGAAACATCGGCCCCTCCTTCGCCGCGCGGGTGCGCGAGAGCGCCAACCTCGACTTGATGACCCTGGAGGTCAGCTCCTTCCAACTGGAGACCATCCGCGCGTTCCGGCCCGCCATCAGCGTCTGGCTCAATTTCCAGGCCGATCACCTCGACCGCTACCCCTCGATGGAGGAATATTACGCGGCCAAATTGCGCATCTTTGAGAACCAGACGGCGGAAGATTTCGCCATCGTCAAACTCGAAGACAAGCTGCCGCCGCTCAAGGCCAAGACCCTCACCTTCAGCGCGTATGCGCAGGGGGGCGATCTTGATTTGCGCGAGGGCGTGATCCATTTCCACGGCGCGCCGGTGTTGCGCATGCAAGACACCCAGCTTCGCGGCCTGCACAATGCGGAAAACCTCATGGCGGCGCTGGCCGTGGGAGCCGTGCGCGGGCTGGACTTTGCGCCGATGATCGAGGCGTTGTGCGCTTACAAAGCCTTGCCGCATCGCTGCGAGCTGGTGGGGACGGTGGATGGCGTCGATTACGTCAACGACTCCAAGGCGACCAATCTCGACGCGCTGGAAAAAGCGCTCCTTTCCGAGACGCGCCGCGTGGTGCTGATCGCGGGCGGCAAGGACAAGGGGTTTGAGTTCGACTCGCTCACGGATCTTGTTGCCTCCAAGGTGCGCAGGGTGGTCTTGATCGGGGAGATGGCCACGCGGATTGCCGGGTTCTGGGCGTCGCGTGTCCCCTGCGAACACGCCGCCACACTGGCTGACGCGGTGATGCTTGCGCGCAAGCGCGCTCTCCCCGGTGATGTCGTTCTTTTCTCCCCCGGAACCTCCTCTTTTGATATGTTCAAAAGCTATGCGGATCGCGGCGACCAATTTCGCGCCCTTGTTCAATCGTTAACCCACTCCCTATGAAACTCTTCCCTAACAAACCCACCAAACGCAGTGCGCCTGCGCGGCGGACGCTGGAAGCCGCCGTGGCGCGTCGAGCCGCCCGTTCGCCCATGATCGAGGAGGAAGAAGAGCCCACAACGAGCTTCAAGACGGCGCTGGTGGTGGTGCTCCTGCTGCACTTGGTTGCGGGAGGCGGCATCATCATGTTCGACCAGATCAAAACACGCCGTCTCAGCGGAGTGGAAACGGCGGCCCCCGCGAAAAAAGCCATGTCCGTGGCGGCGCAACCCAAACCCACAGCGGCTCCCGTCGTCGCTCCGGTGGAAGCGGTCAAAAAGAATGCGCCCGCCGTGCCGGTTGCCGCTGCCGCACCTGCGGTGCATAGCGCGCCTGTTGTCGAGGTCAAGGACTCGGGAAAAACTTATACCGTGGTGCAGGGGGACAAGCTTGCGGCCATCGCCAAAAAGCTGCATGTCGGCTACGACGACTTGCTCAAGATCAACAAAATCGACGATCCAAAGAAACTGCTTCGGGTCGGACAGAAACTGCACATTCCCGTCAAACCTCGCGCCGCCGCCAATTAGAAAACTGCTGATTTGCTTCCCGAATGAAATTCGCTGCCCTGGGACTGCTCCTTTCGGTTACCACGATGGTGGTGATCGGGATGGTCATGCTCTTTAGCACGGGATCGTTCAGCCGGGACGCCTACAAGGTGCGCAAGCACAAGGTGGCAATCGTCGCCGCAACTCCGGGGCAGAAAGCGGAAGCCGCCGGAACAACCAAAGAGGAGAAAGAGGTGCTTTGGGATCCGGCCTGCCTGCTCAAGCGCCAGGCGATGTGGCTTACGATTGGGCTGGTGGTTTGCATCGGGGCGGCGCTGCTGGACTATCACTTTTGGCAAAAGAGTTGGCCGTATTGGTTCGGCACGGCCGTCGTGCTTTTGGCGGCCTGCTTTGTTTTCCCGAAGATCAATGGCTCGCACCGGTGGATTCGCTATGGATCGCTTTCCTTTCAGCCTTCCGAGATCGGCAAGATTGCGGCCATCGCTTTCCTTGCCGCCTGGTTTCAGCGCTACGCGGAGCAGTCGCGGGAGTTTTGGAAGGGGATCGTTTTTCCGCTGGGGATTGTGGGCGTCCTGCTCGGGTTGATTGCCCCGGAGGTGGATCTCGGCACCACGACGATCATTGCGTTCACGGCGTTTACGATGATTTTTGTGGCGGGGGCGCGGCTCTATTACCTTTTGCCGTTGCCGGTCCTGGGGATTGCGGGGGTTCTCTACGTCGCCATTCACATCCCGGAACGGCTCAAACGGCTGGGCGCTTTTTTGGATTTGGAAAACCACAAGGAAGGCGGCGGTTACCAGCAATGGAATGGGTTGATCGCCCTCGGCTCGGGTGGCGTGGATGGCCTGGGGCTTGGCATGGGTCGGCAGAAATTCATGTATCTGCCGGAGGCGCATACGGATTTCATTTTCCCGACCATTGGCGAGGAACTCGGCCTGATGTTCACTCTCCTGATCGTCTTCTGTTACGTTCTCATGATCATCTGCGGCGTCGCCATCTCGCTCAATGCCCGCGAGCGTTTTGGCATACTGTTGGGCATCGGGATCACCACGATCCTTGCGCTCCAGGCCGCCATGAACATCGGCGTCACCACGGCCGTCCTGCCCAACAAAGGCATCCCCCTGCCGTTCATCAGCTACGGCGGCTCGAATCTCCTCTTTTGCCTGTTGGGGATCGGCATTCTCCTGAACATCTACCGCAACGGCGGCACGGAACAGGCCGTGCGCGCCGTGACCAAACCCCGCCCCTTGATGACCCCGAGAATTTGAACGAACGATGAAATTTGCAATTGCAGGCGGAGGAACAGGCGGGCATTTGTTTCCGGCTTTGGCCGTGGGAGAAGTGCTCTTGGAGCGCGGTCACGAGGTGCTGGTCTTTATTTCGGAAAAAGAGATTGATGCGCTCGCCGTCCAGGGCCGCTCCGAATTCCGGTTCGAGAAGTTGCCGAGCATCGGGATGCCCCGGCTCTTTTCCCCGGCCATGCTCACTTTCTTCCAACGCTTTAACGCCAGCCTTGCTCCGTGCCGGAGAATTTTCGCCGAGTTCCAGCCGGACGCGGTGCTTGGCATGGGCGGGTTCACTTCCACGGCGCCGATTCTGGCCGGCAAACTGCGTCGTGTGCCGACGTTTTTGCACGAGTCCAACGCCATTCCGGGAAAAGCCAACCGGCTCAACGCGCTGATGGTGGATGCCGTGTTGCTGGGGTTTGAGGAATGCAAACAGCACTTCCCCAGGGCGCGCTGTGAAGTGACCGGGACGCCCATCCGGCGTTCGCTGGCCGGGCGTGTTCCCAAGGGGGAGGCGCTGGCGGGGTTTGGATTGCAACCCGGCCTTGCAACGGTGCTCGTCATGGGGGGCAGCCAGGGGGCGCACGGCATCAATGCGGCGATGCAGGCCGCTGCGGTGGGCGGCAAGCTGGGGGGGCTTCAAGTGATCCACCTCACCGGAGCGGGCGACGAGGCTTCCATGGCACAAAGTTACCGTGAGGCGGGGGTTCCGGCCCATGTGGCCGCGTTTTGCCGCCAGATGGAGAACGCCTACGGCGCGGCGGATCTGGTGGTCGCGCGATCCGGCGCGGCGAGTCTCTCAGAGATTTCCCATTTTGGGCTCCCCTCCCTGCTTATTCCCTACCCCCATGCTGCGGAAAATCATCAGCAATTAAACGCGGAAATATTTGCCCGCGCGGGGGCTGCTAAGCTATTAATGGAGTCCGAAACCACGGGCGAAGCCTTGGCTGCGGCGATCCAAAAGCTCGCCGGAGACCCCGAGCTGCTGCACATCATGGCAGCCCATAGCCAGCGCCTTGCGCCGCGCGACGCCGCAGCCTGTGTTGCGGACGCTTTGGAAAGATTGAAATGAATGATACGAACGAATTTTTAGCCGAGATTTTGATGGGGGGCGGATTGCGCGTCCATCTCATCGGCGTGGCCGGTTCCGGCATGAGCGGAATCGCGGGGTTGTTGCTGGCGATGGGGCACACGGTTTCCGGTTCCGACCGGGTCACCACGGTGGAAGTGCGCCGCCTTACAGAGCTTGGGCTGGAATTCCACCAGCCGCAGAACGCCGCGAACATCCATTACGCGGATCTGGTCATTTTCTCCTCGGCGATCCGGCCCGGCAACGTGGAATACGACGAGGCGATCCGCCAGGGCGTGAGCATGGTGCGGCGTGCGGACGCGCTTGCGGCCATCATGCACTGCAAAAAGGGGATTGTTGTGGGGGGGATGCACGGCAAGACGACCACCTCCTCCATGGCGGCGCACGTGCTGCGGGTGGGCGGCGCGAAGCCTTCGCACTACGTCGGCGCGGAAATCCCGATCCTCGGCACCAACGCCCACTGGGACATCGAGGGCGAATGGTTCGTGGCCGAGGGGGATGAGAGCGACGGCACGCTGGCCAATTACCTCACGGAACATGCGATCATCCTGAATATCGAAGAGGAGCACCTCGACTACTACGAGGATCTCGCGGCCATCGAGGCGGTTTTCAACCAGTTGATGGACCAGACGCGTGGGACGATTTTTTATTGCGCCGACGATCCCCACGCCGCGCGCCTTTGCGGCAGCCGCAAGGGGGCCGTTTCCTTTGGAGCCTCGCCCGGGGCGGACTACCGCTACGACGCGCTGCGGGACGCCCATTTCCAATCCCGCTTTGACGTGATTTGCAGGGGGGAGCGGCTGGGCGAAGTGGAACTCAACGTCCCCGGACGCCACAACGTGAGCAACGCGATGAGCGTGATTGCGCTCGCCAGCGAACTGGGCATCCCGTTCGCGAAGATCGCGGCGGCGCTCGCCTCGTTCCGCGGCGCCCGGCGGCGCTTTGACATCAAATACCGGAGCGAGCATTACCTGGTGGTGGATGACTATGCGCACCACCCGAGCGAGATTCGCGCCACGCTGGCCACCGCGCGCAACGGCGGCCAGGGCCGCACCATCGCCCTTTTCCAGCCGCACCGCTTCACGCGGACACTCAAGCTCAAGGAGGAATTTGGGAGCGCGTTTGACGATGCGCAGTTTGTTTTTCTTGCGGATATTTATCCCGCCAGCGAGCCGCCGATTCCCGGTGTCACGGGCCAGACCATCGCCGACGCCATGGTTGCGCACGGCCACCACGGCGGCAAATACATTCCCAACCGCGCGCAGATGGTCTTGGAAGCGGGGCGGCTCTTGCAGCCCGGCGATTGCCTGCTGAGCCTTGGCGCGGGCAACATTCACGAACAGGGGGCCATCCTCGCGCGCGATCTTGCGACGCTGGAGGAGTTGCATGCGGTGATGGGCGAGGGGATCGTCAAGCTTTACGAGCCGCTTGCCAAGCACACCACCTTGCGCGTGGGCGGCCCCGCCCAGTTCTGGGTGGAGCCGGAGACCGAGGTTGGGTTTGCCCGCCTTGCAGCCCACTGCCACCAGCGCGGGATTCCGCTCATGGTGATCGGGCGCGGCTCCAATCTGCTCGTGCGCGATGGCGGTGTGCGCGGCGTGGTCGTGCATCTGGAACGCGGGGAATTTCACCGGCTGGAGATCGACGGAATGCGCATCACCGCCGGAGCGGGCGTGAAGCTCAAGGAGCTGGCCCAAGCGGCGAAGACGGCGGGCATCGGCGGCTTTGAATGGATGGAAGGCATCCCCGGCAATGTCGGCGGGGCGTTGCGCATGAATGCCGGAGCGATGGGCTCGGAGACCTTCGGGCAGGCGCTCTCGCTGCGCGTGGTCGACAGCGAAGGGCAGATCCAAACGCGGGTTCCCGCCGATTTGGAGATCCGCTATCGCGGCGTGCCGAGCCTCGGGCGTCAATACGCCACCAGCGCCGTGTTTGAGGGCTTCGCGCGCTCCCCACAGGAAAGCGCAAAAATCATGGACGACTACGCGCACAAACGCTGGGCCATCCAGCCCAAGGAGCCGAGCGCGGGCTGCACGTTCAAGAACCCGGCGGAAGTTCCGGCCGGCCAGTTGATCGAGGAACTCGGGCTCAAGAACACGCGCATCGGCGGGGCGTGCGTCTCGACCTTGCATGGCAACTTTTTCGTCAATGACGCCCATGCCACCGCCGCCGACGTGCTGGCGTTGATCGAGCAGGTAAAATCCGTCGCTTTTGACAAACGAGGGATTGCATTGGAAACCGAAGTGCAGATCATTGGCGAAGCCGAAAGTTTTCTCAAATGAGCAGCCTGACCCACAAACGCATTGCAGTCCTCAAAGGAGGCCCCGGCTCCGAACGCCAGATCTCGCTCGCCTCGGCGGCGGGGGTGGCCGGAGCCTTGCGTGAGCTGGGCGCGGAGGTGGTCGAGGTGGACGTGACCGGCCCTCACTTTGAGCTTCCCGAGGGGATCGATCTCGCCTTCAACATGATCCACGGCACGTTTGGCGAGGACGGCCAGTTGCAGCGGGCGCTGGAGGCGCGCGGCATTCCCTACACCGGGGAGGGCGTGCGCGGCAGCGAACTCGCGTTTGACAAACTCCTGAGCAAGGCCCGCTTTGTGGAACACGGCGTGCCGACGCCGAAGTTCGAGATGATCGCGGCGGGTGCGACGCCTTCCCTGCCGCTTCCCTATGTCGTCAAAGCGCCGTGCGAAGGCTCCAGCGTGGGGGTTTACATCGTGAAAACGCCGGAGGAAGTCGCCCCCGCGCTCGAAGCCGCAGCCCGTTACGCGCGGGAATTGCTGGTGGAGGAATTTGTGGAAGGCCGGGAATTGACCGTCGGCATTTTGGGCGGGCAGGCGCTGCCGATCATCGAGATCCGGCCCCGCACCGGCTTTTACGATTTTGCGAACAAATACCCGTTCCTAGATCCGACCGGACAAGGGGCCGCTGATCACTATTGCCCCGCTGCGTTGGACGAAGCGACCACGGCGCGCATCCAGCAGCTTGCGCTTGACGCGAACCGCGCGCTGGGCCTTGAGGTCTATTGCCGCGTTGATTTTCTCCTGCGCCCCACCGGCGAGGCGCTGGTGCTGGAGATCAACACCATCCCCGGCATGACCCAGGCGAGCCTGCTTCCCGAGGCGGCGGGCGTGGCCGGAATCCCCTACCCGCAACTGTGCGAGCGCATCGCCGAACTTTCCCTCTCCCGATACCGCGCATGAACTCCCGAAAAAAGACCAGCAACCGCCGCCGTTCCGGGGTCAGCCTGCACAAGGCGCAGGGGCTCCTGGAGGTCAAAGTCCGTTCGGAAATGGCCAACCGCCAGCGCAACCACGCCATCGTGATGTGGTTGTGCAAGATCACCCTCGCGCTGGCCATGGTGGGCGGCGGGATTTATGGCGGGCGCGAACTTGTCAACCGGATGTTCCTGAATAATCCGGAGTACAACCTCGCGGCGGTTGAAATCAACGACGACGGGGCGGCACTCGCCCGCGAAGTCATCCTTTCCGCCACCCATCTCAAGCTCGGGCAGAACATCTTTTCCTTCAACCTCTCCAAAGCCCGCGAAGCCCTCCAGGCGTTGCCGCAGGTGGAGCGTGTGGAACTCCAGCGCGCGCTTCCCAACCGGATCACCATCGAGATCGTCGAACGCCGCCCCGTGGCCTGGCTGGCGGAGGCGAAGACCGCAGACCCGTCCACTTCCGAGAACTCCTTCCTGATCGACAGCAAAGGCGTTCTTTTCAAACCCAAGCGGCAACTGCCGGAATACCTCCGGCTGCCCGCCATTTACGGGGCTCCGGTGGAGAACTACCTTGCGGGCGATACCGTGAACTCTCCCGAAGTGTGCGCCGCGCTCGAACTCGTCCAAAAGAATGCCGACGTGAACCGGTTCCGGCTCCAGAGCGTCGATCTTTCCAAAGGCTATTGCCTGATCGCCACGGATTCGCGGAGGGCGAAGATCACCTTCGGGCTCGACGACATCGGGCGGCAGATGGAGCGCCTGGGGGCCGTGCTCGACTACGCCGCCGCGCAGGGCAAGGAAATCCGCACCGTCAACTTGATGGTGGAAAAGAACATTCCCGCCGTGTTTGCGGATCCGGCAGCAGCGGAACCCGAGGTGGCCAGCGTTGCGGAGCCCGAGGCGAAGCCGGTTGCAAAACCTGCGGCCAGCCCCACTCCAAGAGCAACCGCCAAACCGCTGAAAAAGAAGACGGAGACCGTCGCGCAGACCGTCAAGCGGGATGAGCCCGTGGTGCATCGCGCTGAAGTGGCGGCACCCGCGCCCGCCGCCGCGCCCGCGGCTCCGCGTGCCGAACCCGCCCGCAATTTTTTCGGACTCAAATTTTAACCCCCAAACCCAGACCAACCCTCGATGGCCAAAGACAACATCCTCGTCGGACTTGAGATCGGCACCAGCAAGGTATGCGTGGTGGTGGGCGAATCCAAGGTGGACGGCCCCATCAAGATTTTAGGCGTCGGCCAGGCTCCCTCCTGCGGCATCCGCAAGGGAGAGATCGTCGATTTCGAGAACGTGCACAAATGCGTGCGCGAGGCGATTGCGGATGCCGAGGACAAGAGCGACGTCACCATCAAATCGGTGTTCGCCGGAGTGACGGGCTCGCACATCCAGTCCTTCAACAATCGCGGTTGCGTCAATCTTCCCGAGGATCGCGAGGAGATCGACATGGACGACTGCGAAGACGTGGCCATCAGCGCGCGCGACGTCAGCATCCCGCAGCAAAACGCTTTTCTGCACACCATTCTCCAGCACTATTATGTGGACGGTCAGGAGGGCGTGCTCAATCCCGTCTCCATGCTTGGGCGCATGTTGGAGGCGGACTTCCACATCATCCACGGCGTGGGCAACCGCATTCGCAACACCGTGCGCTGCGTCAAGGAACTCGGCATCGAGGTGGAGGACGTGGTGTTCAACGGCTACGCCTCCGCGCAGGCGATCCTTTCCCAGCAGCAGAAGGACATCGGGGCGATGGTCATCGACATCGGCGGCGGCACCACCGACTACGTGGTGTATGTGGATGGGGCCGTCAAGCAGAGCGGCGTGCTGGCCATCGGCGGCGACCACATCACCAACGACATTTCCATGGGCCTGCGCATTCCGATGGCGAAATCCGAACGCCTCAAACTTGAGGAAGGCGACGCCACGCTGGGCAACGCGCTGCCGGGAGAGACGATTTTCCTCAAGGACGAAACCGGCTTCGCGGGCCGCGACGTGGAGCGCGAGACCCTCAACACCATTATTCACTACCGGTTGCGCGAGGTGTTTGAACTGCTCAAGCGCTCGCTGGACGGCGAACCGTATTTGCCGATGCTTGGCGCGGGGATCGTCATCACGGGCGGCTGCTCGCTCATGCGCGGCATCGGGCCTCTGGCGCAGGATGTCTTTGGCGTCCCGGCAACCGTGGCGCGCTCCAAGGCGACTTCCGGGTTGATCGCAGCCGGGGAAAATCCGCAATTTTCCACCGCCATCGGCCTGCTGCGCTACGGGCAGGCCGCTTATGCAAACCGGCCCCAGAAAGAGGGAATCAAAGAGTTTTTCGGGAAAATCTTCGGCAGACGCTAAATACTCCCCAATATGATTGAAATCACTTCACGCAGCGGCTCCGGAGCGGCCCGGAACATCAAGATCATCGGGATCGGCGGGGCGGGGGCGAACGTGCTCGACCGGCTGGCGCTTGACGGGGTCTCGCCCGCGATGCTCATCGCCGCCAACACCGAGGCCCAGGCGCTTGCGGCTTCGGTCGCGGGGGAAAAAATCCAACTCGGGCAGGCGGCCACGCGGGGCCTTGGCACGGGGGGAGATCCGGATTTGGGATACTGCGCCGCCGAGGAAGCTTCTGCGGAGATTCGCGCGGCGCTGGAGGGAGCGGAGGCGGTTTTTGTCGTCTCGGGTTTGGGCGGAGGCACCGGTTCCGGGGCCACGCCGCTGGTGGCGGAACTGGCGCGCGAAGCGGGCGCGTTGGTGATTGCCGTGGTGACGCTGCCGTTTGGGTTTGAAGGCAAACGCCGCGTGGCGCAGGCTGCGGAAGCGCTTGCCACGCTCCAAGGGCACGCCGACGCCGTGGTTTGTTTTGAGAATGACCGGATGGGGGAGGCTGCGCCGCCGAGGGCTGGCATCCAGACGGCATTTGTCGCTGCGGATCAAACCCTGAGCCAGAGCATCCTGGCGCTCTCCGCGCTGCTGAACAGCAGCGGCTTGATCCATCTCGGCATGGACGACCTTGCCGCCGTGCTGCGCGATGCGGATGCCCGCTGCCTTTTCGGCTACGGCGAGGCCTCGGGAAACAACCGCGCGTTTGACGCCCTGGCGCGGGCGCTGAGAAATCCGCTCATGGACAAAGGCCGCATGCTGCGCGATTGCGAGACCGTGCTGGTGCAGGTGAGCGGCGGGCCGGACATGACGCTCGACGAAGTGCAACTGCTCATGGAGGAATTCAACCGGCATATCAGCGACAGGACGCGCATTCTTTTTGGCACGGCGGTCGATTCTGCGCTGGAGGGGCGTGTCGCCGTGACCGTGATGAGTTCCATCGGCGACGCCCGCCCGATGACGGCGCGTGCGCGCGCTCCCATTTCCCGCCCTGAGCGCACCGCCCCGAAGCCGGTTGCCGCGCCGGTTCAAGCCGCGCCGGAGCCCGAGGAGGAGGAACTGGAGACTCCTGTGATTCAAGAAGCCGTGGAGGGTGAGGAAACTTTTGTGTTGGACGGGGATTTGCCCCTTGCGGAACCCGAAGAGGAGCCTGTTGTGGAGGAGCCGGAACCCGTCGCGCCCCTTGTGGAAAAGCCGCGGGGACTGCGCACCGCCACCCAGCAATCCTCCCTGTTCGGCGAGGAACCCTCCGCCCCGGTGGAACGCATCGCTCCGCCCGTGCCCGGACGGATGTTGAGCCGCCCTTTTCCGCCAAGACCCGCTCCCGCGCCGGAACCCGAGTCCACTCCCGTATTTGAGCCGGAACCGGGAGCGGCAATCCCGCCCGCCATTCCCGAGCCGACGCCGGAGCCGAGGGTTGCGCCCCGGCCCCCAATCGCACCCCGGCGTACCGCACCCGTCCCGCCGTCCCGTTCGCCGGAGCTGATTCCGTCAGAGGAAGTCGCCAGCTACGCTCCCGGCAAAGCGCCCCAGCAGAAGGTGATGGAGTTTGAGCCCGTCACGCGCGGCCGCTTTGAAAAGAGCGAGCCGACCATTGTGGACGGCCAGGACTTGGACGTGCCCACCTACCTGCGCCGCCGCGTGAAGCTGCGGTAAGAGGGAGAAAAAGGTTTCGCGCAAAGAGCGCAAAGGACGCAAAGGGAGAAAGGTTGCCTGAATTTTGGATATTCCTCTCCCCTGCCTCACCACGGTTCCATTCCGCTCTTCCAAGATTCCTTCTTTGCGTCCTTTGCGTTCTTTGCGCGAGATATTCTCAATTTATTGCGGCCGGTTGGCTTCCCGGTCGCGCAAATCGCTCAGGTGGAGATTGAGCGCGCGCACGGAAATCCAGATCTCGGCGAGCGACAGCCCGAGCGAGGCGATCATCAAGAGCAGGCTGAGGGCGAAAACCCATTTTGCCGCCTCGGCCCATCCGGCAAACAAGAGAAACATGCAGAGCACGCAAAAAAGCATGCTCGAAATGCCCGACGCCTGCATGTGCTTGATCAACTCCACCCGGTAGCGCAGATTCGCGATCTGCCCTTTGAGAATCGCATTCGGATCCACCTTGTATTTGTCGTGCAGGTTGCGGATCAGGTTTGCCAGCGTCACAAACCGGTTCGTGTAGGCCAGCAGGAGCAGGGAAACGGCGGGAAACAAAAGCGCCGGGGTGCCCAGGGTGATTGTAGAGGAGTTGGGGTCGAGCATTGCAAGTCCCAGCTTATCCGGCCAGCCGCCGAAAAGCAAACCGTCAAAATTCCGCTTCCGGCGCACCTTTTGGATGGAAATTTGCGCCCCACTCCGGTTGAGTGAAGAGCTTCCATCTTGAGCGGGCCGTTACCCAGGGCTCGCAACGCACCATGAAAAACTATCTCGTCACCATCGGCCTCGAAGTCCACGTCCAGCTCAAGACGCGCAGCAAGATGTTTTGCGGCTGCCCGGTGGAATTCGGCGCGGAACCCAACGCCCACACCTGCCCCGTCTGCCTCGGGATGCCCGGCGCGCTGCCGGTGATGAACCATCAGGCGCTCAAAATGACCGCGCTCACCGGGTTGATGCTCGGGTGCGAGATTCCCCCCGTGTGCAAGTTTGACCGCAAGCATTACTTCTACCCGGACATGCCCAAGAACTACCAGATTTCGCAGTATGACCTCCCGCTCTGCCTCGGCGGCGGCGTGCTGCTGCATGATCTGGCTTACCCGAAGGACGCCCAAAAGAACATTCTTCACCCCAACAAAACCGTCCATCTGACGCGCATCCATCTGGAAGAAGACGTGGCCAAGAGCTTCCACTTCGACGGCACCACCGGCATCGACTTCAACCGCGCGGGCACCCCGCTCATGGAGATCGTCAGCGAACCGGAAATCACCACGCCCGAGGAGGCGTTCGCCTACCTGACCGCCCTCAAACAGATCCTGGAGTATGGGGGCGTGAGCGATGCCGACATGGAAAAAGGCCAGCTCCGGTGCGACTGCAACGTCTCCGTGCGCCCCGAGGGCCAGGTGGAATTCGGCACGAAGATCGAGATCAAGAACATGAACACCATCTCCGGCGTGCGGCGCGCGCTCGCCTACGAGATCGAGCGGCAGATCGAGATTGTCAGCCGGGGCGGCTCGCTCCTGCAGGAAACGCGCCGTTGGGACGATGCCTCGGGCCAGACCCACCTCATGCGCATCAAGGAGAGCGCCCATGATTACCGCTATTTCCCCGATCCCGACCTCCTGCCCGTGCGCACGGAGGCCATCGTCGCCGAAGTCCAGCCGCTCGTCCCCGAGTTGCCCGCGCAGAAGCGCGCCCGGTTCACCGCGCAGTATGGCGTGAGCGATTACGACGCCGGGGTGCTCGCCAACGACCTCCCGCTGGCCGCCTACTTCGAAACCGCCGCCGCGAACGCCCGCAAGCCCAAGAACGTCGCCAACTGGATTCTGAACGAGCTGCCCGCCATGCTCACCGAGGCCGGGCTGGGCATTGAAGAATGCCCCATCAGCGCCGCGCACCTCGACGAACTCGTCAACGCCATCGACGACGGGAAAATCAACGGCAAGCAAGGCAAGGAAGTCTTCGCCGAAATGTTCGCCACCGGCAAACCGGCTGCGGTGATCATCGAGGAGAAAGGCTTGAAGCAGGAGAGCGACATGGGAGCCATCGAGGCGCTGTGCGACCAAGCCATCGCCAACAGTGCGAAGGCCGTCGCCGAATACAAGAGCGGCAAGCTCGCCTCCATCAATTTCATCAAGGGCCAGGTGATGAAGCTTTCCCAAGGGAAAGCGAATCCGGTGGTGGTGGGTGAGGTGCTGGCGAGGAAGCTGGCGGACTGATTACACCAACCACGCTCATTCACGATGCGCCGCTTTTTTGTACCGAAGCATCAAGGTGCCTCGTTCCCAATCTCCTGATTGGGAACGAGGTCAATCACGCCCCGGAGAGGGGTAAATCGTGTTCTCTGCTTCCCTAATCTGCGCAATCTGCGTAATATCCCCTCTCAAAGAAAGCATCGGGGCTCCGCAAAGTGGCTCCGCTGCGCTCCGCAAATCAACAGGCTGCAAATGCAGCAAGGCGGCCTGCGGATGTCCTATTTCCCCATGCTCTGGCAAACCAAGAACCGTCTCTTTGACTTCACCTCGCGCGGGGTGGTGATGGGTATTCTGAATCTTACGCTGGATTCCTTTTCCGACGGGGGCCGCTTTTTCGATCCCGAGCGCGCCGTGGCCCACGCCCTCCAGATGGAATCCGAGGGGGCGGAGATCATCGACATCGGCGGGGAATCGACGCGGCCCGGCGCGGAACCGGTCTCCGAGGCGGAGGAACTGGCGCGGGTGCTACCGGTCATTGAAGGGCTGGCGGGGCGGCTGAAGGCGGTGATTTCCATTGATACCTCCAAGGCCGCCGTGGCGCGTGCGGCGGTGGCGGCGGGAGCGGGGATCATCAATGACGTGACGGCGCTGCGGGGCGATCCCGAGATGCCGCGCGTGGTGGCGGAATCCGGCGCGGGGGTGATCCTCATGCACATGCAGGGAACGCCCCGGACGATGCAGGCTGCGCCCCATTATGAGGATGTCGTGGCGGAAGTGCGGGATTTTTTTAGACAAAGCGCCGCGCTCGCCCTACGCTCCGGTATTGACCCGCTGCGGATCGCCTTCGACCCCGGCCCCGGTTTTGGCAAGACAGTGGAACACAACGTGATGCTCCTGCGGCATCTGGAAGCGTTGCGGCTCCCGGAAATGCCTGACCGGCCCCTGGTTTGGGCGGTTTCGCGCAAGACCTTTTTGGGAAAACTCATCGACGACATGGCATTGGAACAACGATTCTGGCCCACTGTAGCCCTCACGAGCCTTGGCCGTGAGCTGGGAGCCGTCGTGTTCCGGGTGCATGACGTCAAGGCCAACGTGGAGGCGCTCCGGATGACGGAGGCGATTTTGAACCCATGAACGGCGCTTTCCTGGCTTTTGCTCTGACGGAGTTTATTGGCGACCATTGGCGCGACGGCGTGGAGATCGCAATTCTCTGGGGCGTCATTTATTACAGCTACCTGTATTTCAGGGGAACCCGCGGCGCGAAGGTGCTGACGGGGCTGCTGGTGCTTCTGCTGACGCTCACCTTCGTTTCGCTGCTTCTAAAGCTGCAAGTCATCGTTTGGCTGGTCAAATCCTTCACCGCCTTCCTGGCCGTCGCGCTGGTGGTGATTTTTCAGCCGGAACTGCGGCGCGCGCTGGCGGCTTTGGGCAGCCAGCACATTTTTGCCACGGTCACACAAAAGCGGGAGACCATCGAGATTCTGGCGGAGGCCACCTTTGATCTTTCCAACCGGCAGCTTGGCGCGTTGATTGCCCTGGAGCGGGAAACCAACATCCACGCCTTTGCGGAGAGCGGCGTGACGGTGGACAGCGAGCTTTCCACCGAACTGCTCGTGACGATTTTTCACCCGAGAACCCCGCTGCATGACGGCGGCCTCATCCTGCGCAATGACCGCATCCTCTCGGCGGCGTGCATTTTCCCTGTCAGCCAGCGGCATGATCTGGATCGCAACCTGGGCTTGCGGCACCGGGCCGCGCTCGGCATCACCGAGGAGAGCGATGCCATTGCCATCGTGGTGAGCGAAGAGACCGGGAAGGTTTCCCTCTGCCACCGGGGACGCATCGAACGGGATTTGGAGCCCGATGATTTCAAACGCCGCCTGAGTCAATTGCTGTTGCTCGAAAAATATGAAGAATCTGATTCTGAAGAATTGGGAGGCGAAGCTCATGGCCTTGGTGGCCGCGAGCATCCTCTGGTTTCTCATAAAAAAGACGATCGATACGACCTCGATGAGCCCTAAATCCAATAAATCGACACCCACTCATGTCCTCCGAAAAGCCCCGTAAAATCTTTGGCACCGACGGCGTCCGCGGCGTCGCCAACGTCGAACCTGTCACTGCTGAAACCGCCCTCAAGCTGGGCCGCGCCGCCGCCCATATCATCGCCGGTCTGGCGGGGCGCAACCACAAGCCGGGCTCCCGGCCCAAGATCGTCATCGGCAAGGACACCCGCATTTCCGGCTACATGCTGGAGAACGCCCTGGTGGCGGGGATCACTTCGCTGGGCGTCGATGTGCTGCTCATCGGGCCGTTGCCGACTCCCGGCGTCGCCTACATCACCCGCTCCCTGCGCGCCGACGCGGGGATCGTCCTGAGCGCTTCGCACAATCCCTACGAAGACAACGGCATCAAGTTTTTCCGGCACGACGGCTTCAAGCTCGACGACGAAATCGAGGCCCGCATTGAGAACCTCGTTTTCAGCGGCGAGATCGAGTCGATCCGCCCCACCGCCGACAACATCGGGCGCGCCACGCGCATCGACGACGCCCTGGGCCGCTACATCGAGTTCGCCAAGGCGAGCTTCCCCAAGGGGTTGACGCTGGAAGGGATGTCCATCGCGCTCGATTGCGCCAACGGTGCCGCCTACAAATCCTCCCCGTGCATCCTGCGCGAATTGGGCGCGGATCTCCACGTCGCCCACAACCAGCCCAACGGCCGCAACATCAACGCCAACTGCGGCAGCACCCACGCGGAGGAAATCGCGCGGCTGGTGCAAAAAACCGGCGCGCAGATCGGCATCAGCCATGACGGCGACGCCGACCGCGTGCTGCTCTGCGACGAGAACGGGGAGGTGGTGGACGGCGACGAGATCATGGCCATCGCCGCGCTCGACTTCCTCAAGGCGGGCCGTCTGAACGGCAACACGCTCGTGGCCACCGTGATGAGCAACTTCGGCCTGGACGAAACGCTCACCCAGGCGGGCGGGCGTGTCATCCGCACCAAGGTGGGCGACCGCTACGTCATCGAAGAGATGATGCGCGGCGGCTACAACGTGGGCGGCGAACAGAGCGGCCACATGATTTTCAGCGACTACGCCACCACCGGCGACGGCATCGTGAGCGCGCTGCAAATCCTGCGCATCATGGCGGAAACCGGCAAGCCGTTGAGCGAACTCAAGACGTGCCTTTCCAAATACCCGCAGGCGCAGCGCAACCTGAAAGTGCGCGAGAAACGCCCGCTGGAGCAGTTGCCGCACATCCTCGCCATGGTGAAGGAAACCGAAGCCTCGCTCTGCGGCGCGGGCCGCGTGCTCCTGCGCTACTCCGGCACCGAACCGAAAATCCGCCTCCTCATCGAAGGCCGCGACGGCGCGCAAATCAACGCCCAAGCCGACCGGATCGCGAATGCGATCTTGGAGGAGATTGGGGTGTAATTAACCTATGCGACCTGATGAATCTCACGCAAAGACGCCAAGCCGCAAAGAAAAAGACGAAGAAGGGTGCGCCCTCTTCTTTTTGCGCCTTTGCGTCTTTGCGTGAGATATTCTTTTCCTCATAGCCATGAACCTCTTTCTCACCGGCACCGATACAGATGTGGGCAAAACCTATGTGGCGGAACTCCTCGTACGGGCGCTGCGCCGGTCGGGGCTGGACACCGCGCCCATGAAGCCGCTCTGTTGCGGCGACCGCGATGACGCCCTGGCTCTTTTCGCCGCGTGCGATGGCGCGGTGCCGCTGGATGTGATCAATCCCGTTTGGTATTCCACCCCGGCGTCTCCCTACGCCGCCGCCAAGGAAGAAAAGAGGCCGGTCGATCTGGATCCGGTGCGCGGGGCCTTCCAGCAACTTCGTGCGCGGCACCGCTCGCTCATCGTGGAAGGGGTGGGGGGATGGATGGCGCCCATCGCCAAAGACTATTACGTTGCCGATCTCGCCGCGGAATTCGCCCTGCCCGTGGCGGTCGTTGTGCGCAACCGGCTGGGCGCGCTCAACCATGCTCTGCTCACCGTGCGCGACATCCGGGCGCGCGGCCTTCCCTTCGCCGGGATCATCTTCAATCGTATCGCAACGGACAACGACCGCGCCGCCGCCACCAACCGCACCCTGCTCGAAGAACTCATGGGCGAGCCGATCCTGTTTGAGATCCGGCCCGGCCAACGGGAGTTGGAGCTGCCTGGGAAGTGAGCCGAAAGCCGGGAATGAAATTTCGCGCAAAGGAACGCAAAGGACGCAAAGAGAAAAACTTGGGAGCCTTATGCTCCTCACCTTCAGAGGAACTCCATTTTTTGCGTTCCTTTGCGTGAGTCCTTGCGCTGCTTTTAGAGCGGTTTCGATTTAATTTGTCGCAATGATCTGAAAGCGCCGTGGGTTGGTGCGGGGCTTTTTGAGCGCCGTGGCTGTATTTTTAATACTGCCCCTGAAAAACGGTTCGCACCTACGGTGCACGTGAGCTCGAAATGCACCGCAACGGCCCACGCCGCCGAAGAGCATGCGACAAATTAAATCGAAACTGCTCTAGACGTTAGGCGTGCGGCTGCTGCCAGAAATACCAGAGCATCGCGGCGCCCACGGCAATCCGGTAAATCGCAAAGCTGTTGAAAGTGTGGCTTTGCACAAAACGGATCAACCATTTGACGACGATGAAGGAGACGATGGCGGAGACGAGGGTGGAGAGCCAGAGCAGGCTCCAGTTTTCGTGTGAGACGGAGTGCATCTCTTTGAAAATTTTGTAGCCTCCGGCAGCGAGCATCGTCGGGATGCCGACCAGGAAGGAAAACTCCGTGGCCGCCGGGCGGTTCATGCCCAGGAGCAGGCAGAGGACGATGGTCGAGCCCGAGCGCGACGCGCCGGGGAAGCCTGCGGCAATGAGCTGGCCAAAACCGACGGCAGCGACAATCGCCCATGAAATCTCGTCGGTTTTCGGCTTGTTTTTCACCCAATACTCCGCGAGCACAAAAAGAATGCCGCCAATGAGCAGCGCCCAAGCGACCGGGGCGTGTTCCTCCGGCAGCTTAAAGCCCTTTTTTTCCATCAGGTAGCCGCCCACGCCGGTGATGCAAAAGGCGACGAAGACTTTGAGCGCAAAGTCCAGGTTCTGCGGCGCGCGAAGATCACAAAAGATGCGCTTGAGCCGGTCGGAAAAAAGCGGCAACACCGCCAACACCGCCCCGCTTTGGATGACGATGTTGAAAAGATCGCTCTGTTTGGGCAGCCACTGCTCGGCCAGGAGCAGGTGACCAGTCGAGGAAACAGGGAGAAATTCGGTGATCCCTTCGATGATCCCGAGCAGTACAACAACAAACCAGATGGGCATTGGATGGAAAATTTGAGCCTGCTCTAGGGCAGGCGGCGGGCCAGATTATACGGCGTTTTCGCCGCGTTCGTCGGTGCGGATGCGGATGGCTTCCTCCACTGCCGAGACGAACACCTTCCCGTCGCCGATCTTGCCGGTCTTGGCGGCGCGCACGATGGCGGCCACGGCTTTGTCAGCGCGGTCATCGGTCACAACCAGCTCGATTTTCACCTTCGGGAGAAAATCAACGGTGTATTCACTGCCGCGATAGATTTCGGTGTGCCCTTTCTGGCGGCCGAACCCTTTGACTTCAGTGACGGTCATGCCCTCGATGCCGGCTTCGGCCAGGGCTTCTTTGACGTCTTCCATCTTGAACGGTTTGATGATCGCCTCAATTTTTTTCATGCAACACTTGCTTAGGCTGGAGTGGGACGTTTTGCAAGCCTCTGTTGGGGGTGACGGCAACTTATTAACGTCTAAAGAGAATCTGGAACTCAGGAATTCAGGAAAAAAGAGGAATGATTTGCTGATTTCGCAAAGGGCTCAGACTTTCAACGGCGAATGTTTTTTTTGGAAAATACTCTCTCTTGAGTTGCTGAGTTCCTGATCCTCTTTTGCCTTTAAATTTAGATGCGGTGGCGCTGGGGGATTAGCCAAGCACCGCCCCGCAGCTCGCGTTGGTGACGAGCTTCTGGTAGCGCGCCAGCCAGCCGGTCAGCTCCCGTTTTACGGGCTGCCAGGTTTCCTTGCGCCGGGCCAGTTCGGCTTCGGGCACCAGGATGTCCATGCGGCGGTTGGGGAAGTCGATGCGGATGCGGTCGCCCGCTTGCAACAGCCCGATGGGGCCGCCTTCGGCTGCCTCTGGCGAGACGTGGCCGATGCAGGCTCCGGCGGTGCCGCCGCTGAAACGTCCGTCTGTGACGAGCGCGACTTTATCGCCCAAACCCATGCCGACGATGTAGCTGGTGGGCGAGAGCATCTCCTGCATGCCGGGACCGCCGCGCGGCCCCTCGTTGCGGATGATGACCACGTTGCCCGCCTGCACTTTGCCCGCGAGGATGCCTTCGCACGCGTCGTCCTGGCTCTCAAAAATCACGCACGAGCCTTCAAAGACGAAGCCCGGCCCGCAGTAGGCCTTGAAGCCGTCGCTGATGCCGGCGGTTTTCACCACGCTGCCCGCGGGAGCAAGCTGCCCGTAGAGAACGGCCAGGCCGCCGTCGGGCGTGTAGGCGGTTTCCGGGGTGCGGATGCAGTCGCGCGGGTCGAAGAGGAACGAGGAATCGTGCGGCATGAGGCCGCTCGGTTTGGCTTCCGCCAAAAGCGCAGGGTTGGACTTGTGATAGGCCTTGCTGATCATCCAGTCGTGCGATGCTTTGATGCAGAGAAGCGCAAGGATGCTCCGCTCGCCGCCTTTGGCGTATTGCCAGAGGATGAGCACGGCGGCGCCGTGGAGTTCCGCCAGTTCGGCGCGCACGAAGCCCTTGAATTCCTTGAATTTCTGCGCCAGCCCGGCCTCGATGGCTGCCTGTCCCTTCCACGTGAGCGCGTCGCTCACCTGCAACTCGGCGTCTTCGGTGAAGAGCGCGGCGGCGGTGGCGGCGTCACTGGTGTTGAAGGCGGCGGCGAAGCGCCAGAGCGTGATGGCCTGCGCATCCGCTGGCATGAAGAGCAGCGGCTTGGGGGCAAGATTGCCGCCCAGGGTGCGCCCGACGTAGCCCTGTTTGTCATGCGGGTCGATCACAATGGAGGCCGCGCCGGAGACGCGCGAAGCCTTGGCCCAGGCGGTGCAGGTGGCCGAGCGGGCATCCCATGCGTCCACGTTCTCGCCGAGGGTCTTGCCGGTGACGGTGATGCACCCGGTGTTCAACGCGCCCATGCGCTTGAGTTCGCCCAAAATCGTGTGGATGCCTCCCGAGCGGTGGATGTCCTGCATGTGGTATTTCGAGGAGGGGGAGACTTTGCACAGGCAGGGGATGCGGCGCGAGATGCCGTCAATGCGGGCGATGTCATAAGGGACGCCCGCTTCGCGCGCAATGGCCAGGGTGTGCAGGATGGTGTTGGTGGAGCCGCCCATGGCCACGTCGAGCATGAAGGCGTTGTCAAAGGCTTCCAGGGTGGCGATGTCGCGCGGTTTGATGTCGCGCTCGATGAGTTTCAGAATCGCCCGGGCCGCGCGCTCGTAGAGCGCTTCGCGTTCCTTGGAGACGGCGAGGATGGTTCCGTTGCCGGGCAGGGCCATGCCGAGGGCTTCGCAGAGGCAGTTCATGGAGTTCGCCGTGAACATGCCGGAGCAGGAGCCGCACGTCGGGCAGGCGGATTGTTCGAGCTTCAAGAGGTCGGCTTCGGTGATCTTGCCGCTCTGGAGTTCGCCCACGCCTTTGAACACGGAGATCAAATCCGAGGTTTCCGTTGCGGGCGAAAGATGTGCCGGGAGGTCTCCCGAAGCGTGCGCCGCCACGCCCGTGGCCATCGGGCCGCCGCTGACGAACACGGTGGGGATGTTCACGCGCATCGCCGCCATCAGCATGCCCGGGACGATCTTGTCGCAGTTGGGAATGCAGATCATGCCGTCGAAACAGTGCGCCATGAGCATGGTCTCCACGCTGTCGGCGATCAATTCGCGCGAGGGGAGCGAGAATTTCATGCCGCCGTGGCCCATCGCGATGCCGTCGTCCACGCCGATGGTGTTGAAAAGGAAGGGGACGCCGCCCGCCGAGCGCACCAGGCGCTTCACGAGCGAGCCAACCTCGTTCAGGTGGGCGTGGCCGGGGATGCAGTCGATGTAGCTGTTGGCGATGGCGATGAAAGGCTTGTTGAAATCGTCCTCGGACTCAATGCAGCCGGTGGCACGCAGCAGACTGCGGTGCGGGGCGCGTTCATTGCCTTTTTTGATGATATCGGAGCGCATAATGGGAAAATGGGATGCGGCACCTTAATTGTTGCGCCGCGCGTTGTCATGGTTTTTCCAAAGCGCCAAGAGGGAGCTGTCAATCCGGCACGACCAAACTTTCCTATCGCGCCGAACGGGCGTTGAAGGGGGGATCATGCAGGGCTCACGCGTCTAAATTTAAAGGCAAAAGAGGATCAGGAACTCAGGAAATCAGGAAGGGGCGCAGTCAGAACATAGGTAACACATTTGGTTCAGAACATGGGTTACGCTTTGAGGGCTTCAGTCTTTTTCCTGATTTCCTGAGTTCCTGATAGATTTTTAGATGCGTGACCCTGGGGTATCATGGTTGAAGCATCTCCCTTCACAGGTTTATGAAAACAACGGGAAAAAGAGGGGTGGTTGTATTGTCGATGGGATTGGCTGCCTTGTTGGCGGGTTGTGCCTGTCCCTCATGCGGAAAGACGGCCTCGCCTGTGGGAGAACGCACGGTAAAGACCCCGGACACAGGGAGTTCGTATAACAACGCTACGCTTGATGGGTGGGGGCATCCCTGGCCCTATTGGCCTTATGGATGGGGCCTCGGAGGGCACGGATTTTAGCGGGCGAGCGCGCCACTCATCGTCGCGAGGTGGGCGGGGGTGGTTCCGCAGCAGCCGCCGATGATGCGCACGCCTGTGGCTAAGAATGGCTCCACAAGGGTGGCCATGGCTTCGGGCGTTGCGCAATAGACCGCTTGATTGCCAACCATTTGGGGCGTGCCCGCGTTGGGCTGCAAAATGACCGGCGTTTTGCCCGCTGCGCGAACAAGTTGCCGGGCGAGTTCCAGGTAATCCGGGAAGGAGAGCGCCACGCCGCAATTCGCGCCGACGCTGTGCGCGCCCGCAGCGATGGCCCGTTGCATGGCCTCCTCCACGCTGGTTCCCGTCAGCGTGCGGAATGCGGCGTCGCCGGTTTTTTGGAAGGCGTAGGTCGCGAGGATCGGCAGGGCGCTGCAATCTTGAACCGCGGCCACGGCGATTTCCACTTCCGCCGGGTCGCTCATCGTCTCCAGGAGCAGGGCGTCCACGCCGCCTTCGATCAACGCCAGGGCTTGCGCACGGAAAAGGGCGTGGAGTTGCTCCACGGTTATGTTTTTGGGGGAACCGAGAAAGGCGCCGATGGGGCCGATGTCACCGAACACCCACCCGGAGTCCCCCGCGATCTCCCGGGCGATTTGCGCTCCGGCACGGTTGAGTTCCGCCATGCGCCCGGCCAGTCCGTGACGTTCAAGGGCGAACGACGACCCTTCCAATGTGTTGGTGGTGACGGTATGGCAGCCCGCCCGCCGGTAGGCTTCATGCACGGCGCTTACGATATTGGGATACTCCGCGTTCCAGAGCACGCCGCATTCACCCGCATGCAGCCCGTTTGCGAGGAGCTGGGTTCCCATTGCGCCATCGCAAAGGAGCGGGCGCGCAGCCAGGGCAGAGAGGAGATCGTTCATAAACGAAGGGACTAAATGAGCGTTTTTCCCCATAAATAGCGAGCCAAAATCCCGGTTGTGCCGGGAACGCTCCGCCCCTTCGCTTGGGTCGTCAGCCCCACCTGCTGGCAATAATTTTCCGTCTTCTTTGCATTTGCGGGTTGCAGAAAGCGCGCCGACCCTCTGTAATCTCACGCCCCGCTTGCGGCCCTTTTTATTTTAACCATCCTGAAAATACTCATGAACGTCCAACTCGAGAATCTGCCGAATTGCATCACCACGATGCGTGTCGAAGTCCCTGCTGAAAAAGTTTCCCAAGCCCGCGATGCCATTGTCCGCGAATACGCCCAGCACGCCAAGTTGCCCGGCTTCCGGCCCGGCAAAGCGCCGCGTGCGGTGGTGGAAACCAAGTATAAAAAGGAGATTGCAGAGGAACTCCAGACCCGGTTGATCTCCAGCTCCTGCCGCGAAGCGATTGCGGAAAACAAGCTGCGCGCGCTGAATATTTCCAACGTCGAGGAAGTGGAGTTTGCGCCCGACCAGCCGCTGCGTTTCACGGCCACGGTCGTGACCTCTCCCGCCTTTGAGCTTCCCGAATACAAGGGGATCAAAGTGGAAGTGGCCGCTGCGGACGTGACCGAAAAGGATATTGACGAGGGGATTGAGCGTTTGCGCGATCAAGCCGCCGATTTTGTGGACGTGACCGACCGCGCGTTGGCCATGGAAGACTTTGCGGTCATCACCTACACCGGCACCATCGACGGCAAACCGGCGGACGAAGTGGTTCCCGCCGCGAAAATCCTGGCTGCGAACACCGATTTCTGGATCAAGCTGACGGCGGAAACCTTCCTGCCCGGTTTCGGCGAGAAGCTGGTGGGAATGACCACGGGAGAAACCCGCGAGTTCGACCTTACGGTGCCTGCTGATTTCGCCGTGGCGGATCTCGCCTCCAAGACGCTGCACTACAGTGTCACCCTCAATTCAATCAAGTCCAAGGTTCTGCCGGAAGTGGACGACGCCTTTGCCTCCACGCTGGCTCCGGGCAAGACCCTGGCCGAAGTGCGCGAACTCATCCGCGGGGAGGTTACCCGCCAGAAGTCGGCCGAGCAGGAGAACGAAAAACGCGGCTTGATCATGAAGCAGCTTCTTTCCCAGATCGAGTGCGAACTGCCCGAGGGGCTGGTCTATAACGAGACCCAACGCGTTCTGGCCGATGTGATCCGCGAAAACCAGGGCCGGGGCGTTCCCGAGGAGATCATTCGCGAAAAACATCAGGAATTGATGGCCTCCGCCGGTGAAGCCGCCCGCGAACGGCTGAAAGGCACGTTCGTTTTGATCCGCATCGCCGAGGCCGAGAAGCTCACGGTGACGCGCGAGGAATTCCAGCGCCGCCTGGCGATGATGGCCATGCGCTACCAGATGCCGGTGGAAAAACTGCAAAAGGAACTCGAAAAACGGGAAGCGCTTGAGTCCATCAACGAGGAAATCCTGACCGGCAAGGTTCTTGATTTCCTTCTGGCCAATGCTAGCGTGGAAACCAAAGCCCCAGCGGCCTAGGGAAGCTCTTGTTTCCCCGGGTGAGCAACCCGGGGAACGACCTTTTTTTCATGTTCAACGTCCCGACCACAAAATCTTCCAACCACCCTCCTCATAATATGCTGATACCGATGGTGATCGAACAAACCGGGCGCGGCGAGCGGAGCTATGACATCTACTCGCGGCTGCTCAAGGACCGGATTATTTTCATTGGCACGGCCATTGACGATCATGTGGCCAATCTGGTCATCGCGCAGATGCTCTTCCTCCAGATGGAAGACGCGAAGAAGGATATCCACATCTACATCAACTCGCCGGGCGGTTCCGTCACGGCCGGGTTGGCGATTTACGACACCATGCAGTTTGTCACCTGCGACGTGACGACTTACTGCCTGGGCATGGCGGCCAGCATGGGCGCGGTGCTTCTCGCTGCGGGCACCAAGGGCAAACGGTTTGCCCTGCCCAACTCGGACATCATGATCCACCAGGTCTCGGGCGGCGCCCAAGGCCAGGCCAGCGACGTGGAACGGCAGGTGGACTTCATGTTCAAGCTCAAGAAGCGGCTCACCCGCATCCTGGCCCACCACACCGGCAAGACAGAGGAACAGGTCAAGAACGATTCCGACCGGGACTACTACATGACGGCTGCCGAGGCCGCCGAATACGGTTTGGTGGATCACGTCGTGCAGTCCCGCAAGGACGTGAAACTCGAGCCTGCCGAGCCGAAGCCTGAAGCCTAAGATGCCGCGTTCCACCAACATGACCACGTGTTCCTTCTGCGGCAAGAGCCATGCGGAAGTGAAGAAGTTGATCGCCGGGCCGGGCATCTTTATTTGCGATTCCTGCATCAACATCTGCAAGGGCATCCTCGACAAGGAACTCCATGACGAAGTGCGCCGCCAGACGCCCACTCTGCGCGTGCCCAAGCCGATGGATATCCGCCGTGCGCTGGACCAGCATGTGATCGGTCAGGATCGCGCCAAAAAAGTGCTCTCCGTGGCGGTGCACAACCATTACAAACGCATCCTGCAAACGCCTTCCGCCGACGATCCGCTGGGGGACGTGGAAATTGAGAAAAGCAACATTCTGCTCATTGGGCCGACCGGCAGCGGAAAGACCCTGCTGGCGCGGACGCTCGCCCGCATCCTGGATGTCCCCTTTTGCATCGCCGACGCCACCACGCTGACCGAGGCCGGTTACGTGGGCGAGGACGTGGAAAACATCGTGCTGCGTTTGTTGCAAAACGCGGATTACGACGTGAAGCGGGCCGAGATCGGGATCGTTTACATTGACGAAATCGACAAGATCGGGCGCAAGACCGACAATGTTTCCATCACCCGGGACGTTTCCGGCGAAGGAGTGCAGCAGGCGTTGTTGAAAATTTTGGAAGGCACCACCTGCAACGTGCCGCCGCAGGGCGGGCGCAAGCATCCCCATCAGGAGTATATCCAGGTCAACACGGAAAAGATTCTCTTCATCTGCGGCGGGGCGTTTGTCGGGCTCGACAAGATCGTCCAACGCCGGATGAGCAAGCGGGTGCTCGGTTTCGGGGCGGATGCCAACACGGCGGACGAGGCGCAGATGGCCAAAGAAGCGCTGGCGTTGGCGGAGCCGGAGGATTTGCTCGGGTTCGGAATGATCCCGGAATTCATCGGGCGGCTCCCCGTGCTTACGGCGCTTTCGGCGCTCACCGAGGACGAGTTGGTGGCCATCCTCACCGACACCAAGAACGCCATGGTCAAGCAGTTCGTGAAGCTTCTGGCGATGGAAGGCGTGGGGCTCAATCTCACCAAGGACGCCGTGCGGGCGCTTGCTGCGCAGGCCGTTACCAAGGGCACCGGCGCGCGTGCTCTCCGCTCCATGCTGGAGCGCATCATGCTGGATTTGATGTACGAACTTCCCAGCCGCGAAGACGTGGCCGAGGTCACCCTGAACCGCGCGGTCGTGGAGGGTAAAAAAGCTCCCATGATCCGCAAAAAACAAGATAAGGACGCCGCATAGGAATTCGCCGCGTCCAAAAGCATCCTGGCAGCCGTTCCTTCGTAGCATGAAAACCCGGCTTCTGCTGACGGCCACGCTTCTCCTGCTCCAACTTCTGACCGGGGCGCGGGTCTTCGGGGCCGCTGCCGCCGCTTCCAATGCTGCCGCCGGGGAGGATAACGGCTATGATAACATCGCCGTGCTCACGCGGGCGATGCAGTTGATCCGGCAGGATTACGTGGACGAGAAAAAGACGAACTACCGGGCGCTGACCTACGCGGCCATCAAAGGGATGTTCAATTCGCTCGATCCCCACAGCCGCTTCATGGAGCCGGACGAGTTGAAGGGGATGGAGGACGAAACCCGCAGCGAGTTTGGCGGCATCGGCATCACCGTCACCACGCGCGATGGAATGCTCACCATTGTTTCGCCCATGGAGGACACCCCGGGATTTCGCGCCGGGCTGCTGCCGGGCGACCAGATTTTAAAAATCAACGGGGAAGCCACCGAACAGATGGAGCTTTCCCACGCCATCGACCGGATGCGCGGCGAGGCGGGCCAGAAAATCACCCTCACCATCCTGCGGCCCGGCACCAAGCAGATCAAGGACTACACCCTCGAGCGCGCCATCATCAAAGTGGCCAGCGTGAAGGACGCCAAGCTCCTTGATGCCAGGCTCTCCGGGGAGACCAAGATCGGCTACGTGCGCATCACGCAATTCAATGAGCCGACGGCGGCGGAACTCGGCGAGAAGCTCGACGCCCTGGAAGCCCAGGGGATGCAGGCGCTCATCCTTGACCTGCGCAACAACCCCGGCGGCATCCTGGAAGGCGCGGTGGATGTCTGTGGGCAATTCGTGGGGCCGAACACGATGGTCGTTTCCACCGAAGGCCGCGTTGCTTCCGCAAAGAAAACCTACAAGACTTCAGCGGACGCCAAACGCCGCCCTCGCTACCCGATGGCCATCCTCATCAACGGTGGCAGCGCCAGCGCAGCGGAGATTGTTGCCGGAGCGTTGCGCGACCTTAAGCGGGCGATCCTCGTCGGCGAGACCAGCTTCGGCAAAGGGAGCGTGCAGAGTGTGATCGAGTTGCAGGACGGCGCGGGAGTGCGCCTGACGACGGCCAGGTATTACACCCCCGGCAAACAGGTGATCCATGAGAAGGGGATCGCGCCGAGCATCCGCGCCACCATGACGCCGCAGCAGGAAAGCCTCCTGGTTTTGCAGCGCCGGGAAACCGGCCTGGAAGAAGCCGACAAAAAGGCGTTGGCCGGATTCCGCGACACCCAGCTTGATCGCGCCGCCGACGCCCTCAAAGGCGTCATCCTTTACGCCGCTGCGGCGAAGTGAAGAGCAAGGCGTTTTCATTTCTCTCATTCCCAAGTTTAACTCGGGACGAGGAGATTCAGCATGGATTGCTTCACCCATGCGGCAGCAGCACCATGGGCCGCGTCATGGCGTAGCAGACCGGAATGCTGCCTTGATGGGGCATCAGCGAAATCAGAGAGGTGCTGTGGTGAAACGTCCAGGTGCGCAGGAGCGGGCCGCGGGCGGTGGCGCGCGAGGCGCAGAAGGATTCCATTTCCGAAAGCGGCAGCGTCTCATTCCAGCGGGCCACAATATCGTTGTCCACGACGGCAGCAGCGGAAATTCCGGCGGCGGGGAACCAATCGTCCCAAGCGTCGATACACAGCGCGGGTTCCTTGGCTTTCTTTTGGCTGTTGGGCACGCAGCGGAACCGGATTCGCCCGATCCCGGCGCTGAAAAGGGCATGGTAGTAGTGCTGGCCGAGAAGGTGCATGATGGTGCGGTGGCCTTCGTGAATTTGGATCCCGTTTTCCCCGGCAGTTCGGGCCGCTTCGAGAATCTCCTCGGCGGTTTCTTCCGAAATCAGCATGGCGCCTGCCAGCGCGGATTTCTCATGGGCTTTTGTGGCTGAGCCTCCCCGGGTGAGGTGGAGTTCGGTGATGGAGAGGCGATTGGCGAAGCGGGTGGCATCTGGTTCGCCCGCGCCGCGTGCGAGGCAATCCTTGGCCCAGGCGGAAAAGTTCGTCATTCCGGCAGAGAGAGCGCAACCGGTGCAGGAGCATTGGCCCAGAGGGGCTTTTTCCCGGTGCTCAGCGCTCCGGTGGATGGGGAATTCGACCATAGCCGAATCCAAAGCAGGTCTTGTGCCCTGCGAATGGGGGATGGTGCGCGGTGCAGGGTTTGAACCTGCGACTTCCTGCGTGTGAAGCAGGCGCTCTACCACTGAGCTAACCGCGCGCTTTTTTTGAAGGCCGCGCAGGGCGTCGAAGGACGTTCTGCAGCGGGCAGGCAGATTAGTGGGTTCGGCGCGGCGCGGCAACTGTTTTTTAACGCGACTGTGGAGGCGGGGAAATTCCGATGTCAGAAATCCGCTTCAAGGGGCGGCTGGGGCGGGCGTTTCCTGCGCGGCGTTTTTACGGGCTGTCGCGAGGGCTTGGGTGCGGGACACGAGGTCGGTGGATTGCGCTTTGACTTTGGCCAGGGAAGCCTGGGTGCCTGGCAGCTCGATTTCCACTGTGCCGTCGGGGTGGACTTTGCGCAGGAAAACGGCTCGCCCCGGCGGCACTTGGACGTTGCCGATATTCATGCCATTGAGGATGACGGGGAAGCGAACGGAGGCCAGGAGGAGGACTTGCTTGGGCCAAAGCTCGGGTTGTTTGGCGATTTCGGCCACGTCCAGCGAGGCAGGCGGGATGAGGCCAGCCGCCGGGGAGGGCTGAGAGGGGGGAGATGCCGCCGGTTCGGTTTGCACGGGCAGGGGGCCGGCGAGGTTTGCATCCGGGGGCGCGGGCGAAGCGGCGGCGGCTGGGGAGGGCGTGGGTTCAGGCACCCTCGTTTCTGCAAGCGCGGCGGGGGTGGAAGCTGGGGCGGGAGTGGGCTCGCTGGGGCTTTCGTTTGATGGTTGCGCGGGTTCAGCTCCGGTGGCTGCGGCGGATTCGGTGTTTGCAGGCGAGGGGAGGGCGAGCGCGATTTTTTCGCTGGATTCCCAATGGGAGTCGGGCAACCGGCGCGACCAGATCCAGAGCCCGGCGCTTGACACGGCGCAAAAGAGCGCCAGCCAGGAGATGGGTCTTTGGAAAAACATGCGCATTGCTTCCATTAGCCGCTGGGTTTGCCCGAATCGCAAGCGAAATTCGTTCTGTTCATCCCCCCCCGATCCGTGACTCAATAGCGGGATTATGGCTTACGCTTCGTATTCCGATTTCATCGCCGCGCTTGAGCGCGCAGGCGAACTCAAGCGCATCTCGCAGCCGGTGGCGACGGAGCTCGAGATCACGGAGTTTGCCGACCGGGAAATGAAGCAGCCCGGCGGAGGCAAGGCGCTTCTGTTTGAAAAGCCGACGGTGAATGGAAAAATTGCGCCCTTCCCGGTGGCGGTCAACACGCTTGGGTCGTGGAAACGCATGGCGCTGAGCATGGGCGCGGAGTCGGTGGATGCGGTGGCGGCGGAGATCGGCGCGCTGATGAAAGCCAAACCACCGACGAGTTTGCGTGACGCGCTGGGACTGTTCCGCACGGCCATTGAACTGCGGCACGCCCGGCCCACGCACGTGAAGAGCGGGCCATGCAAGGAGGTGGTGCATCGCTTCGACGCGCCCCAGAGCCGCACCGCTCCGTGGCCGCCCGCGCCGGATTGGAAGCAGGGCACGGAGCCGTTTCCGCCGACGCTTTTGGATCTGCCCATTTTGAAATGCTGGCCGCTCGACGGCGGGCGTTTTGTGACGCTGCCGTGCGTGATCACGCAAGACCCGGACACGGGCGAGCGCAATGTCGGGATGTACCGGATGCAGGTCTACGATGACCGCTCGACGGGGATGCACTGGCAACTGCAAAAGGTGGGCGCGCGCCACGGACGCCGCTATTATGAGACGGGCAAGCGGATGCCCGTGGCGGTGATTCTGGGGGGCGACCCCGTATACACATTTTGCGCCACTGCGCCGCTGCCGGACGGGCTGGACGAATTTTTAATGGCGGGCTACCTGCGTCGGCAGTCCATCGAGCTTGTGAAGTGCGAGACGAGCGATCTGGAGGTTCCTGCGAACGCGGACATTGTGATCGAAGGCTACATCGACCCCGTGGAGCCGCTGCGCTCGGAAGGGCCGTTCGGGGATCATACTGGGTATTACACGCTGCCTGAACCGTATCCGGTCTTCCACATCACCGCCGTCACGCACCGCAAGAACGCGGTTTACCCGGCGACCGTCGTCGGCATCCCGCCCATGGAGGATTTCTACATCGGCGCGGCCTCGGTGAAGCTCTTCCTGCCGATCTTCAAGATGAATTTCCCGGAGATCGTGGACAT
This sequence comes from Verrucomicrobiota bacterium, assembly GCA_037131875.1. Lineage (GTDB taxonomy): Bacteria > Verrucomicrobiota > Verrucomicrobiia > Chthoniobacterales > Chthoniobacteraceae > UBA695. Next base: position 2,939 of record JBAXQF010000007.1, on the reverse strand, counting down.
CGCGCTCCCGGCGGAGGGGGTGTTTCACAACCTCGTCGTGGTCTCGATCAAGAAGACCTACCCGATGCAGGCGTATAAGGTCATGCACGGACTCTGGGGCATGGGGCAGATGATGTTCACCAAATACCTGATTGTGGTGGATGAGGAGGTGGACGTACATAACACCAGCGAAGTGCTCTTTTGCATGTGTTCCAACACCGACCCGCAGCGGGATTCCCTCTTCACCAAAGGCCCGGCGGATGTGCTTGACCACGCGACGAGCGTCGTGGGCGTCGGGAGCAAGCTGGGCATCGACGCCACCCGCAAACTCGCTGGCGAAGGCTTCCAGCGCGAGTGGCCACCGCTCATCCAGATGGACGCGGCGGTGAAGGCGCGGGTGGATCAGGAAGCGCGGATTTAAAATCAATCAGGAACTCAGCAGGAAAGGAGAGGACGGAGAGGTGCCCATCAATTACTATCGGCGTCCATCGGTTGAGGTTTCTTTTTCTTCCTGATTTCCTGATTTCCTGAGTTCCTGATTCGCTTCCTCCATGCCATACTGCCAGCCATGAAGCAGCAATTACATGAGACGTTGAAGCAGTCCTTTGGCTTCACGGCGTTTCGGCCCTTGCAGGAGGAGATCGTCCTCGATGCGCTGGAGGGCCGGGACGTGTTTGCATTGCTGCCGACGGGTGGTGGCAAGTCGCTCTGCTTCCAGCTTCCGGCCTTGATGAAACCTGGGCTGACGGTGGTTGTCTCGCCGCTCATTTCGCTCATGAAGGACCAGGTGGACGCGTTGCAGGAGAGCGGGATTGCGGCCACGTTCCTCAACTCCGCGCTCGCGGCGGGCGAGGGGCGCAAGCGGTTGCGCGGGCTGCACCTTGGCGAATACAAGCTGCTCTACGCCGCGCCGGAGCGGTTGATGCTTTCGGGGATGCTGGAGGATCTGAAGCAATGGAACGTCAACCTCATTGCCATTGACGAGGCGCATTGCATCAGCGAATGGGGGCACGATTTTCGCCCGGAATACCGGCAGCTTTCCTCCTTGCGCGACCATTTCCCCGGCGTGCCGATCATGGCGTTGACGGCCACGGCGACCGAGCGGGTGCGCGAGGACATCGCGCGGCAGTTGCGTCTGGACGATTCGCGCACCTACGTGGCGAGCTTCAACCGGCCCAACCTCACCTATCGGGTGATCGCCAAATCCAAGCCGTATGATCAAGTGCGCGAGTTTGTTCGCAGCCGACGCAACGAAAGCGGAATTGTCTATTGTTTTAGTAGGAAATCAGCGGAGAGCGTGGCGGAACGGCTCACCGAGGACGGGATCAAGGCGCTGCCTTATCACGCGGGCCTCACGGCCAAGGAACGGGAACGCAACCAGGAGTTGTTTCTGCGCGACGAAGTGCGCGTGATCGCGGCCACCATCGCCTTCGGCATGGGCATCAACAAGCCGAACGTGCGCTACGTGGTGCATTACGATCTGCCGAAGAATATCGAGGGCTACTACCAGGAAACCGGGCGCGCCGGGCGGGACGGCCTCCCGAGCGAATGCTTGCTGCTTTTCAGCGCGGCCGACGTGGTGAAGCAGAACGGGTTCATCGACGAGAAACCGACCTTGCAGGAACAGCAAATCGCGCGCGAGCAGTTGCAGAAAATGGTGCATTACGCCGAGTCCTCCGACTGCCGCCGCGTGACCTTGCTGCGGTACTTCGGCGAGGAGTGGCCCGAGGAGTCGTGTGGCGGCTGCGACAACTGCCTGACGCCGCGCGAGACCATTGACGGCACGCTCGTCGCGCAGAAATTCCTCTCGTGTGTGTATCGCGTGCGGCAGAAGTCTGAGCACGGCTTCGGGCTCAATCACCTCATCGAGGTGCTCACCGGCGCGGAGACCGACATGGTGCGCAAATGGCGGCACAACGAGCTTTCCACTTACGGCATCGGCAAGGAGCTCAAGCGCGCGGAGTGGCAGGCGGTCGGGAGGGAGTTGATCCGCTTGGGCTACCTGCGGCAGACCAGTGAGAAATTTTCAGTGATTGAACTGACGCCGGAAGGGCGCGAGGTGCTCACGCAACGTAAGAAGGTGTTGCTGACGAAAACCGTTGAACCGAAGCCGCAAACTGCGCGTCGCAGCGGCGATATTCCGTGCGACGAACAACTTTTCGAGCGGCTCCGGGCCTTGCGCCGCAGGATCGCAGACGAGCACGACGTGGCGGCTTACATCATCTTCTCCGACGTGGCGCTGCGCGAGATGGCCAACCGCTATCCGGCGAACCGCGAGGAGTTCGCGCGCATCTCAGGCGTCGGAAAACAGAAGCTGGACGCTTATGCGGAACCGTTTATTGACGAGATCGCCGCGTACCTGCGCACCTATCCCAAACAGATTTTCGAGGACTCTTTTACGATCCCAACGCCGCCACTTCGCAAGCAAGCGCGCTCAAAAACGGGCCTGAGCGACACGATCCGGGAGACCTTGCGCCTGTTGCGTTCCGGGATGAGCCTGGAGGAAATCGCACAGAACCGGGGGTTCGTCTCCGGCACCATCTACGGGCACCTTGCGAGCGCGGTGGAGAATGGAGAAGCGTTGCGGATGGAAGAGTTTTTCAGCGAAGAGGATCAGCGGCTTATCTCCACGGCGCTCGAAAAATCCACAGGCAGCCTTGCCACAGCCAAGGAGTTGCTTGGCGGGAAGTTTGAGTACGGCCCGTTGCGGCTCTACTGCGCGCTAATAGCACGGAAGTAGGATGACTCGCGCAAAGAGCGCAAAGGCCGCAAAGAAAAACTCCCCTCGTTCCCAAACTCCATTTGGGAACGCACTTGCTGGGCGCAACTCCATTGCGGCGGTGGGGGGACAGCGCTTCGACACGTTTTCAAGGCTACTTTCCGGCAATAGAGTTGCCGGGACAACTGCGTTCCCAAATCACAGCCGTCCCATAAGGAATGGGTGCAAAAGGGCGGTCTTG